>NZ_AHAM01000319.1 GCF_000236565.1 Mesorhizobium alhagi CCNWXJ12-2
TTCATCGCTCTGCATACCCGCCGAAGGCTCTGATCGTCGGCGGCCCGACGCGATCGTGCGTCTCCGGCTGATCGCATGTCCCGCACCATCTGCAGCGCCGAAATCGCCCGCTCTTCAAGGGCCGCATCGCAATGCGCACCGCCATCCCCAGTCCTCCGACGTACACCTTCCCATCCGTCAGACGCATCAATGCGGCCACAGCCGACCAAGCGGAACCGTCAAATCCCCATAGCGCCGAAACCGCGCCCTCCATCCCGCGGGTTCCTTCCCTGGAGGCTTCCGGACGCCGGCCCCGGCGCCAAGCACCACGTGGATGGCCGGCGTCCGCAACCCTTCACAGGAGTTGCCATTCCCTTCGATCTCGCCAAGTTCCACTTTGTGCAGATGCGGCATTCGCCAGACTTCAGCAAATAGCTGCTGTAACCGACGCTGGTTCAGACGAAAGGAGGCTGCTCATGTTCCGTAAGCTGATCCATTGGCTGCGAGGTCATTGATCTCAAGAGACTAGCAAGTTGCGGTTCATCGATCAGAGCCGCAGCGTCGGCCGGTGAGAGCCACGCGCGCTGCCGCTGGGAACTCTCTTTCCAGTCAGACCGCACATCGATGACCGATAGCAGATAAACCTTGACGGCCACACGCACGAAGTGGCTGGAAAGGCGCTTCCAATAAGCATAGACTCCGGGCGGCTCCCGCAACGCCTCACCGACAACGCCGGCCTCTTCCAAAGCTTCGGTGATTGCCGCCTTCCTTCCGCTCTTGCCCTTCATCGGCCAGCCTTTCGGCACAATGAAGCGTTTCGTCGTTTTGGAGGTGATCAACATCACTTCTACGTTCCCGCGGCTGTCACGCCGGAATGGAACTGCCGCGACCTGCCGAATCGGTTTGCCATTCTTCGCCTTGTCGACAAACCGCTTTTCTTTGGACATCAAATCCTCTCATCAACGACTCGGCTAACGCACACATCGTCTGCCGGGTTGCGAGAGGATATGGACAGCCCTGCTTTGGGTTTGTGCGCCGCTCGGACGCCGAAATTGTTATCGAGCTGGTGCAACCGAGCAGCGACGCCAATTGCGCTTGAGTGAGGCCGAGCCGTTTGCGGATTGCCCGAAATTTACCTGACGTCATAGTTCTTCATGAGCGAGTTCCCGCTGCCATTGTTTTGCGCTATCGGAATCGTTGTCCGTTTTTGAGAGATGCGCAGCCTTGATCTAGGCATTCGTTGAACGGCTTATTCTCTTCAGCTTCCGAGCCTCGCGTTCGAGAGTCGCGCGGTCATCGCCGTGCCGCCTTATCAAGTCATGGACCTGTCCAAGGGCAATGTCGAACTCGTGGGCGAAGTCGCGAATCTCGTAGTGATCCCCGGACGACGGGCGACCGACGTCGCATATCATCCTGGGTGTTGATTTCCGCTGAAAACTGACCCGGCGTTTTCACCGAGAAGTGACCCGCCTCTCGGGTATCTTTCGGGTCTGGTGCGCCAGTCAAGTTCCTGTTTTTCTCCTTCCTGTTTTTCTCCTTCCTGGTTTTGGCCTCGTGTGCCGGGCTGCGCACCTTGAGACCGGCTAACTGTCCTTCGAGTTTGCTAACGAAGGATGGCACCCAAGAGGTGGGCGGAGAATCTACAGCAGTTCCTCGAGGTCGTGCAGTCGAGCCGGCCACCGCATAGTGGCGGTTGCGTAGCGGGAATGATAATGGCAGACGAAAGATGCAGGCCGGATCAGGAGCTCCCCGAGCAGCCGAGCGAGATGAGGAGGCACAAGCTTTCGCCAAGAGATTCAATGTCTCGCTGGACGTGGCAAGACACCTTCTTGATCTTTACCGCAAACATTACGGCAGCCTACATTCAAGCCTAGGGTATCTGCGGAAACGAAACGCAACTGCCCGAAGATCGGCGTGCCGCATTGGTGACGGCAATCGAGATAGCTCAACAACAGACGCTCCTCGATGGATCAGGCCCGCGCCGCAACCGACGTTCGAAGGTCCGGCCAAAGCCGATGAAGGTGGGATCGCGAGGAATGGCGTTGCGAACAGACGGTTTCGTTGTTGCACTCGCCCCCAGCTTTTCCACGACGCGTGGGGCGGAAATACCGGGTCAGGTCTCACTCGAACTAACATCGTGATTGGGAGTTTCATGTTACGCAATTCTGCTCGATGCGTTCGCATACGATCAGCGCCCTAACCACAGCGCGCCGCTATCACCAGCGCGAAATGCGTCGCAGGCCGAGGAGGCTAACAATTCGGTACCTTAACATCTGGGAAGGCGGAGGCATGTTCCTCCATCATTTCTACCCCGATCGGGCGTCGGGCGGTTTCGACGAACCGGAAACCGCGTTCACGGCTCGCACCACCCGATGGATCGAAGCCGGCGAATTCTGGGGCAAGTCCCCCCGGGCATATTCGATGCCCGGTCAGACCAATGCCGCGATGCATCTGTCGCGCCGCTGGGATGACGTGCTGTGAGCCGCCTCGTGGTCATTTCGAATCGCGTGTCCTCCCCAACTAAGCGCGCAGTCCAGGCCGGCGGACTCGCCGTCGCGATGCAGGCCGCGCTCTCCGATCATGGGGGCCTCTGGATGGGCTGGTCTGGCAAGTCGAGCGGCGCCCGCGAGCCGGGCAAACCCGTCTTTCGCGAGGAAGGCCGCGTCACCTATGCCTTGACCGACCTTCGCCGAGCCGACATCGATGAATATTACGCCGGGTTTGCCAATAGTGTGCTCTGGCCGCTCTGCCATTACCGGCTGGATCTGACAGACTATGCGCGCAAGGACATGGCCGGCTATTTCCGGGTGAACCGCTTCTTCGCTCAGCAGCTCGTACCCCTTCTCAGGCCCGACGACCTCGTCTGGATCCATGACTATCACCTGATCCCGATGGGGTCCGAACTGCGACACATGGGTGCGAAGAACCGCCTCGGCTTCTTCCTCCACATTCCATGGCCGCCGCCGGACGTGTTTTTTGCGCTTCCGGTTCACGAGACGATCGTGCGCAGCCTGACCGCCTATGATCTGGTAGGCTTCCAAACACAGTTCGACGCCGATAATTTCGCAAGCTGCCTCGAGCGTGAGGGCATCGGCCGGGCGCTTGAGGCTGGCTGGTTCGAGGCCTATGGCCACCGTTTTCAAGTCGGCGTCTTCCCAATTGGAATTGACACGGCGGGTTTCGCCCAGCTTGCCCAGAACGCGGTGCGAAGCGGTTCGGTCCGCAAGATCGAGGAGAGTTTTCGCGACCGCGACCTGATCGTGGGTGTCGACCGGCTCGACTATTCGAAGGGCCTGACGCATAAGATCGAAGCCTTCGACAAGTTCATCGCCGCCAATCCTGCCTTTCAGGGACGCGCGACACTCCTCCAGATCACGCCGAAATCGCGCTCCGAAGTTCTCCAATATGCCACTATGCAACGGCAGGTGGCCGAGTTCGCTGGCCGGGTCAACGGGCAACACGGAACGCCGGACTGGGTGCCGATACGGTACGTGAACCGGTCGATCGGGCAGGCGACGCTTGCCGGGATTTATCGGGTGGCGCAGGTCGGCCTCGTCACGCCGATCCGCGACGGCATGAACCTCGTCGCAAAGGAATATGTCGCTGCCCAGCGCTCTGAGGATCCGGGCGTGCTCGTGCTGTCGCGCTTTGCCGGCGCGGCTCGTGAACTCGACGGGGCGATCCTTGTCAACCCTTACGACATAGAAGCCGTCGCCAACGCGATTGCCCAAGCGCTGTCCATGTCGATGGAAGAGGGTCGCCAACGCTGGAAGCAGATGATGGACCATCTGCTAAAGCATGACATCTCAAAATGGTGCCGGGATTTCCTCGAAGCATTGCGATAGCCGTGAGCGGAAACAGGTTGCAGCGTCGGCCATGCGATTATCGGCGTTGGCCCGGGTGTGGCGCTCCTCGGCTCGGTACCAAGCGTCAGACTTCGACCACTAATCGTGTCGATCGGCGCGGAGACCCCCGCCGATCGACACTGGGAGTTAGCTGGCCGAGGCTCAACTCATTGAGGGTTTCCCGCTCGATCGGCTTGCATCATTGGACAGGCTGTTGGAGGTTGATCCGGCGATCGGTCAAACCCGCTTTCATTGGCTGCGGTCGGCGCCAGAGGCGCCGGGTGCGTCGAACCTGGTCGGGCTGACAGAAAGAGTTGCCTTCCTGCGCAAGCTGGAAGTCGACGCGAAATTGCAGGCGAATGCCACCGCAATCCCGGCCCCAAACTGAGCGTGCCGGAAACCGCTCACCGCTGCTCCCGAGTTCGTCAATGCCGCACTTTCCATACTCGACTCGAACTCAGCGCCGTTAAGGCGTGAGGGGTTATCCAGGGATCGAGCAAATTGAGGGGTCGGCCGATCTGAGCGGGAATGACGATGACAGACAAAAGAGGTGAGTCGGATCAGGACTACTCCGGGCAACCGGACAAGGACCAGGAGGCACCAGCATTCGCCAAGAAATTCGACGTCTCGCTGGACGTGGCAAGATATCTTCTCGCTCTTACCGGAAACATCGCGTCGACAACAAGATCCATAGGCTCAAGAAATGAGGTGCGCTATGACGGCGCTTGAGGACCATAGCTCGGCCGCTTTTGGAGCGATAAGCCTCAGCCGGGCTTATATCGCCTTTGCCAGAACGCCACAGCCACCATCGAATTTTGACAGCGACAGCATTCTTGAACGCCGCGGGGGGCTGTCCCGATGGTTCTGACCAGCCGAACCGAAAAGTTTCAGCGCCTGGTCTCCGGCGAGCCCATCAGGAGAGCAACTGAGAAAAATCGCGAGACCGGTTGATACTGGTCTCGTCCTCCTCGTTAACGTCCTGTCCGAAATGCCTGCGCACGTCATCATACCGCCGATCCGCTGACCATTGATGAATGTCAGCGGCGTTGTGTTGACCCCGTGCTGCCTCTCGAAGGCGGCGGTTTGATCGCGGGTCTTGAGTTGGTGATCCTCGACCGTGAGGCCGTAACGCTCCAGCAGATCCTTGGATTGGGGCCGTAGGGGCAAATATGATCGGGTATGATCATACGACAGAGGTTGCCGTATTCCTTCTTTAGTCAAAACCCATCCTTCGACTCCTTTGGAGGTATTTGCTCCTTTCGGTCAGGTCCCACAGGTGTAATGCCCGCGATAGCCGACGGTCAGGCCTCGCTCGAGTTGAAAGACAAGTTCGGCGTTAGCGCGCCAGTCGGCCTCATCGCCAAGACCCCGGACTGTTATCGTGGTGCCGGGCGCCGAAAATTCCGCGTTACCGCTTTGCGGGTCGCCGGACGTGTTGAGAGTGACGAGGATGTCATTCAGCTTCACAGCCGCACCCCCGCCATTTTGCGCTGCCCAGAGGATCGGATCAGAGTTGAGGCTCCGGTTGAAAGTACAGCGGGCATCGGATTGGAGCACCCGAATGGCTTCGGCTTCGGCCATCGGGGCGAGGTCGAGCTGACTGATCAGCGCCTTTGAAAGGGCATCCTGTACAGTGCCGGGCTGCGGAGGCGGGTCGTGGTAAATGCTGTTCACCGTACGCCCTGACGAAACCTCGGCGATGAGGTACTGCATTTCGGAAATTTCGCGACGCTGCGCCTCGATGATCTCGTCGGCAAGCTTGCGCACGCGTGGATCGCGGATCTGCGCCCGCTCGGAGGTCATGATCGCGATCGAGTGGTGCGGGATCATCGCCCGCAGATAGCTCGGGCCCGAGACCGTGACCTGACTGCGCACGAGCCACAGGGAAAGCACGAACACGATGACCGATCCAATGAAGATGGCGATGTTCAAAGGCATGTTCTTGTACATGCCCAGCATGTAGCCCAGCATGATGACCGCCATTGTCGCGCCCATCAGGATCGCCATGTAGGCTCGTGTCTCGGAGAAGAAGGCGTGCTCCAAGGCGTAGGTGTTCAAATACATCAGGATGAACATCACCACCGTGGAGGTGAGGATCATCAGACCGAAGCGGACGTAGGACATGACTGGCGTTCCTGCTACTGTTCTACCGGGGCTTCGTCCGGCGGCTCTCCGTTCGCGCCGCCTGCGGCGGGAGATTGCGGCTGACCGGCGTTTTCTCGAGTGGAACCCGCCAGGTTTGCGTAGTCATCGGCCGAAAGTCCCGGGAGCGCGCTGACGAAGGCGGTGAGTGCCAGTATCTCTTTTGGGGTGTGATGAGATCCGAAAGCAGGCATCCCGGTCATCTTGAAGCGTTGGTGACGATCCAGTGGATTTCATCCACGCTCCACTCTTTTGCCGCTTCAGCCAGATGTGGTGGTTGGGGTCGCATTCCCCGGGACCATTCTGAAGCCCGTTGGCCGGGGGCGCCGTGACAATAGGCGCAGCTTTCGGCGTAGTGCCCGGCGCCTTCGGCGAGAAGACTTTTGGAAGGACCTTCGGGTAGCTCAACTCTGCCGGCCCGGCGTGCCACCGAGCGATGCATCGTGGTGTCGAGCGTCCACCGCACTGCATCAGCGTGCTGGTCTGACGCAGCCACATTGTAGGCGCCCGTATAGACGACGGTCACCCAGACGATGATGGCCACCAGTGTCGTGCCGACGATGCCCAAAGCGATGCCGGCTCCAAATTTCTTGGTCATTCGTTGCTCCCGCGGTTGAGCCGAATGCCTCGGCTGTGGCGCTCGCCTGCGGTCATGCGGCTGATACCCCTCCGTGGGTATCGCTTCCAAACGGCCGCAAGCAGCGAGTGTTCCTCGAAACCTCCGCAAGCCGCTGCGAGTAGGACGTGTACAACGGCTGCTGTCAGTCGCCGTTCGCTCGAACATGCTTGGCCAGACGGGGTAGCTTTCGGGACAGCACCTTCAGGAGCTAGTGGGATCGGACTGTTCCCAGCAACACGCTAAGGTCGAATGGAGCATGAACGTCACGCGGCGTGGCGTAACCCAAGCGGAAGTCGGAGCGACCGGAAGCATTCAACCAGCGCCAGGCGCGAGCGCTTTCCTTGGCTGGCACCCCTGCATTCGTGATCGGTACAAGGCTCCACCGCCGTCCGCTGAGCGTAGCAGAGATCGAACATGCCATACGGGACGCGCGCCGGACAACTCACTAGCTTTTATGCTTTGACGAGTTTAGTTGCAGAGGCTGCGGCGATAGACGGTGGAGCTAACCGGAAGCTAGCCTGTATGCCTTGGGATTTTGCGCCGATAAGGCTGTTTTCGAAGAGCTGGCCCAGATAGAGCATGACCGGAATTGCTCGCCAGCACGGTCCTGTCATTCCGCGTTCGCCGGATGGGCGCCGCGAGCAATCGCAGGCCATTCAGGATGACCAGTACGGTACCGCCCTCGTGGCCGATGACGGCTAGCGGCAGAGGTAATTCGAAGAACAGGCCTCCGACGACGAGCACCGCCATCGCGGCCAGGGCGAACACCAGGTTCTGCCGGATGATTGCTGCTGCCCGACGCGCCAGACCGTGGGCTTCCGCGAGTTGCCCCATGTCTTCCGACAGGAGTGCTACATCGGCTGCCTGGAGGGCGACATCCGATCCGGCCGCACCCATGGCGATTCCGACATCCGCTCGTGCCAGGGCCGCGGCATCATTTACGCCATCTCCTACGAAGGCGACCTTGCCGCTGGCGGCCAGCTCGCCCACCATGCGAACCTTGTCCTCAGGCAGCATGTCCGCGTGGATCTCGTCGGGCCGCAGCCCGAGCTCTCCGCTTATCCTCAAGGCCACGGCCCGACGGTCTCCCGTCATCATTATGATCCGTGTGACGCCGCCTTGCCGCAGGGCAGTGACGGCCGATGATGAAGTGGGACGAGCTTGGTCCGCTATCGTAACGGCTCCCAGAACCGACGATCCTCGTCCGAGGTAAATGACGGTTTGGGTGTCTGCTGCAAGCGCCTGGAGGTCCGGGTGGTCGATGGAGGCGCCCATTTCGGCGGCCAGGCGTGTATTGCCCGCCCACAGAAGTCCTTGCTGATGATGGCCGACGATCCCCGCGCTTGGGCGAGTTCTGACGTCCTTCATCTCGACCACATCGACAGAGCGCCTGGTTGCCTCCTGCCTGATCGCGGCGGCGCTATGGTGCTCGGACTGGGCCTCCAGTCCAGCCAGGAGAGACAGCAGGCCCTGTTCATGCCCGTCGAGCGCAACAACCCTGTTCACAACCGCTTTGCCTGTGGTCAGGGTGCCGGTCTTGTCGAAGGCAAAGGTATTGACCGCGGCGAGCGTTTCCAGCGCGGCGCCGCCCTTGAAGAGCACGCCACCACGCGCGGCCGCCGACAGGGCCGAAAGGATGGCTGCAGGGACCGATATGACAATGGCGCAGGGACTGGCCGCGACCAACAGTGTTGCGGATCTATAGAGCGCGTCCTCCCAGTCGCGCCCGAGCCAGTAGAAGGCGGCGAAGGCAAGAGCCGCTCCTGCCATGATCGCGATCGTATAGCGTTGCCCGAACCATGCGCTGAACTGCTCAGACGGGGCCTTGGCGGCCTGCGCTTCCGTCACCAGCGCAATCATGCGGGCCACGGTGCTTTCCTCGATCGTCTTGGTCACGGCCACCTCGAGTACTCCATCGAGGTTGACGGTCGCTTCGAAGACCTGCCCGCCGGGTTCCTTCGCCACGGGCATGGACTCTCCGGTGATGCTCGCCTCATCCAGCGAACCGCGGCCAGCGACGATCACGCCGTCAGCCGGGACGCGAGCGCCCGGACGCAGCATGACGATGTCATTAATCCGCAGGTCGGCAGCGGGAACCTCGGTCACGGCGCCGTTGGGTTCCTTGCGTAGCGCCGTCTCCGGCCGGAGCGCCATCAAGGATTCGACAGCCCGGCGGGCGCGGCCCAGAGCCCGCTCCTCCAGGGTCGTCGAAACGCTGAAGAGGGTCAGCAGGACCGCACCCTCGAACGGCGCCCCCACGGCTCCCGCCGCGATTGCCGCGACGACCATTAGCAGATCGATATCTAGGATCTGCTCCTGCCACAGCGTCTGGACCACACGCCAGGACGCCGGCACACCCCCCGCAAGATAGACGACGGTCAGTCCGACAAGCGACGAATGCGCCGCCACTCCGCCCTCGAGCGGCCAGAACTCCGCCAGCGCCACAAGCATCCCAACCACCGTCAGGATTGTCAGTATCAGCGAGGTGTCGGCGATGAACGATTTCTGCATACCAATCCTTCGGGTGCTGGTGCCTACCACGATCACATTCACTTTTTCTATTGCATTTTTCTGCAATCGATCTATTTAGCTGTCATCAGCCTGAACAACCTCCATCAGGCAATAAGGAACCGCCTCATGAAAAAGATTTCCGACAGACTTTACGTCGGGCCGCAACTCACCGCCCACGACATAAGTCGTGCGAAGTCGCAGGGTTTCGCAGCAATCATGAACAACCGTCCTGACGGCGAGGAACCGGGTCAACCCAGCGCCGCGGAGAACCGTTCGGTCGCGGAGGGCGAGCTGCTTGCCTACACCCATATTCCCGTAACTGCGGGAGAGATCAGTGAAGGCCAGGTTCGGGCGTTCCAGCAGGCTCTTTCCCGAGCTGCCGGCCCGGTGCTGGCGCACTGCAAGACCGGGACCCGCTCCGCAGTTCTCCATGCCATTGGCGAGGTTCTGGACGGACGCATGGAGAAGAACGAGGTAATTCCGTTCGGCCAGTCCGTCGGTCTCGACCTCTCCGGCGCAGTTAAATGGCTCGACGCGAACGGCCGCTAGTCTACCGACCTATTATTCCCGGAGTTATTCAATGAGCACGAACAAGCCACTCGTGAAGGGTTTCTTCGACGAGCGTACCTTCTCCGCCCAGTATGTCGTCGCCGATCCGGAAACCCGGAAGTGCGCGATCGTCGATCCTGTCCTTGACTTTGACGAGAAGTCGGGGGCGACCGCGACGCGGAACGCGGACGCGATCCTGTCCTACGTGAATGAGCAGGGATTCGAGGTCGAATGGATCCTCGATACGCATCCACATGCAGATCACTTCTCGGCTGCGCGATATCTTAAGGAGAAGACGGGCGCGCCAACGGGGATCGGCGAGAAGGTCGTCGAGGTGCAGAAGCTTTGGAAGGGCATATACCACTGGCCTGACTTCCCGGCCAACGGCTCTCAATGGGACAAACTCTTCGCGGAGGGCGAGAAATTCTCGGTGGGCAACATCCCGGCCAGGGTTCTGTTCTCGCCGGGGCATACTCTGGCCTCCATCACCTATGTGATTGGCGATGCTGCCTTCGTCCACGATACGCTTTTCATGCCGGACTCGGGAACAGCAAGGGCCGACTTTCCGGGCGGCAGCGCGTTGCGGCTCTACAGCTCGATCCTGGAGATCCTGTCGCTGCCGGACGACACCCGTATCTTCACCGGCCACGACTATCAGCCTGGCGGCCGCGAGCCGCGGTGGGAATCCACGGTTGCCGAGCAGAAGGCAAGGAACACCCACATGTCGAAGTGCAAGACGGAAGCAGAGTTTGTGAAGGTGCGCGAGGCCCGCGACAAGACCCTGTCGATGCCGAAGCTGATCCTTCACGCGCTGCAGGTGAACATGAATGGAGGACGGCTGCCCGAGCCGGAGGCGAACGGAAGGCGTTACCTGAAGTTCCCGCTCGATGCCCTACAGGGCGCCGCATGGGACGACCAATGAAGCTCGATCTGGCTCCCGAGACCGCCGATCTCGTGGCGAGTGCGGGGGAGGCGGCGGAGTTCCTCAAGAAGTTCGCGCATCCATCGCGGCTGATGATCGTCTGCGCGCTGGTGGATGGCGAGCGATCCGTTCGTGATCTCGAGGACACGCTCGGCATCCGGCAACCCGGCCTGTCCCAGCAGATCGCCGAACTGCGGGAAGCAGGACTCATCGTCGGCCGCAAGGAATCGAAAAACATGTTCTACCGGCTCGCGGACGGACGGGTCACCGAGTTTATCGGCCTGATGTACCGGATGTTTTGTGAGCTTCCGGAGAAGGATCGGCAAGGAAAGAACCAATGACCGAATTCACTCCATTTGCGTCGCTCGCCGGGGGCGTCATGATCGGCCTCTCCGCCGTGATGCTCATGCTCTGGGAAGGGCGCATAGCGGGTATCTCCGGCATAGCAGGCGAGCTGTTGCCGCCTTACCGCGACGGTGCGTTCCTTTCACGGTTCGGCTTCGTCATAGGGCTCATTGCCGCGCCAGTTGCAATTGCTACAGCGACGGGTGAAGCGATCCCGCAGACCGTCTCCTCCAACGTTCCGCTGATGATCGCTGCCGGTCTCCTGGTCGGGTTCGGCTCGGTCTGGGGCAATGGCTGCACCTCCGGGCACGGTGTCTGCGGCCTGTCGCGGCTGTCCACGCGTTCCCTCGCGGCCACCGTCGTGTTCATGGCGACCGCTTTCGTGACCGTCTTCCTTGTCCGCCACGTGATCGGAGGCTGATCAAATGTCCTTCCTCGTCAATCTCGCACTCGGCTTTCTTTTCGGCGCAGGCCTTGTTATCTCGGGCATGGCCGATCCGGCCAAGGTGCTCAACTTCCTGGACCTGTTCGGCACCTGGGATCCCTCGCTTGCCTTCGTCATGGGAGGCGCCGTGATCGTCGCGTTCGTGGGATATCGCCTGGTGCTCGCACGCGACAAGCCGATCATCGGCGGCACCTTCCACCTGCCAACCAGGAATGACATCGACGCTCGAGTGATCGCCGGCCCGGCGATCTTCGGCATCGGCTGGGGACTCGGCGGGTTCTGTCCCGGTCCGGCGCTCAGCGCACTCGGTCTGGGGGCGCCGGGCACCCTTGCATTCCTCCCGGCCATGATCCTCGGCATGTGGGGAGCGCGCCTGCTGGCTGATAACCGGGTGCAGGCCCGCACGGCCTGAAGACCTTGAGGCAGCACGATGAACCGCCTGGCACGCTACCTGCCGATCCTGGAATGGGGTCGGCAGTATGGGAGCTCTACCCTCACCAACGACCTTGTCGCGGCAGTGATTGTCACGATCATGCTGATCCCTCAGTCGCTTGCCTATGCGATGCTGGCAGGGCTGCCGCCGGAGGTCGGACTCTATGCGTCGATCCTGCCGCTGGTCGCCTACGCGATCTTCGGCACCAGCAGGACGCTTGCGGTTGGACCGGTGGCGGTTGTCTCCCTGATGACGGCGACCGCGGTCGGAGAGATCGCGGCGCAGGGCAGTGAATCCTACCTGATCGCTGCGACACTGCTCGCCCTGCTCTCGGGGGCGATGCTCGTCGCGATGGGCCTCTTCAGGCTCGGTTTCGTGGCCAATTTCCTGAGCCATCCTGTGATCTCGGGCTTCATCACCGCCTCGGGGCTACTCATCGCTGCCGGACAGGTGAAACACCTGCTCGGCGTTCCTTCCGGCGGCCATACCCTGCCGGAAATCGTCAAAAGCCTGGTCGCGAACCTTCATGTCACCAACCTCGCGACATTGGTCATCGGGGTCGGCGTACTTGCCTTCCTCTACTTCGTTCGCTTGAGACTGAAGCCGTTGCTTATCAGTCTTGGGATGAAGCCTCGCCTTGCCGACATCATCACGAAGGCAGCTCCGGTGTTTGCCGTCGCGGCCACGATACTGGCCGTGACGGTGCTAAATCTTGACGAGGCGGGCGTGCAGCCGGTCGGCGCAATCCCGCAAGGGCTGCCGCTCCCCGCCCTGCCGATCGTCGATCTCGATTTGATCAGGGCGCTTGCCGCCCCGGCGCTCCTGATCAGCCTGATAGGATTCGTCGAATCCGTCTCGGTGGCGCAGACGCTCGCCGCCAAGCGCCGGCAGCGCATCGTCCCCGACCAGGAGTTGATCGGGCTCGGCGCTGCCAACATCGCTTCGGGTATATCCGCGGGCTACCCCGTGACGGGTGGCTTCGCGCGCTCGGTCGTCAACTTCGACGCAGGCGCGAAAACGCCAGCCGCCGGCATCTTCACGGCAATCGGCATCGCACTGGCCACGCTGTTCCTGACACCGCTGCTGGCCAACCTCCCCGAGGCGACGTTGGCTGCGACCATCATCGTTGCAGTGTTGTCGCTCGTCGACTATTCCGCCGTGCGCCGTGTTTGGATTTATTCCAAGGCCGACTTCTCGGCGATGGCGGCGACCATTCTCGGAACGCTTCTTCTTGGCGTCGAGATCGGTGTAGTGATGGGTGTACTCCTGTCCCTCCTGATGCATCTCTATCGAACGTCCCGCCCCCACATGGCCGTGGTTGGCCAAGTCGCCGGGACCGAGCATTTCCGAAACGTTGATCGGCATCAGGTAATCACGTCGCCGGAGATCCTGTCGCTCCGCGTCGACGAGAGCCTCTACTTCGCCAACACCCGCTATCTTGAGGATCGCATTGCGGAACTGGTGGCCGAAAGACCGGAACTGAAGCATATCGTCCTCATGTGCTCCGCCGTGAACGCCATCGATGCCTCGGCGCTCGAGAGTCTCGAGGAGATCAACCATCGCCTGCACGATGCCGGCATCACTCTGCATCTTTCCGAAGTGAAGGGACCCGTCATGGATCGCCTGAAACGTTCCAGTTTCCTCGACGACCTTACCGGAAGGGTCTTCCTCAGCCAGTACGAGGCGATCGCCGAGCTGAACGCGAGCCGTTGAAGCTGCGGGATCGGGCTTACGGCAGCAGGCAGGCTGCGACATCGCTGTTAAGGTCGCCTCGGCACTCCGGCATGGAACGTTCCTTCAACGGTTGACGTTAGGAACCTGTCGCAAGTCCAGGTGATCGCCATGGTCCCGTCCAGCGCAGAACGAGTGCCGACACACACCGCGGAGGACGTCAATCGCCGAATTCGGCAGGAGACCGAAAGCCGGATCGCATACTACGCCGATCGCCCGGATGAGATCGCCCGCCGTCTCGGCGAACTGGACCGCGAGTGGGACATCGAGAGAGCGATCGAGGCGAACGCTTCGACGCTGGCCCTTGCAGGCGTCGCACTTGGCGTCACTTCCGACCGCAGGTGGCTCGCTCTTCCGGCACTTGTCACCGGATTCCTTCTTCAGCACGCCATACAGGGATGGTGCCCTCCGGTCCCCGTCTTACGCCGCCTTGGTTTCCGAACGGCAAGGGAGATCGAGCAGGAACGCTATGCGCTCATGGCGCTTCGCGGCGATTTCGACGAACTCGACAAGGGCGGCAGCAAACTCGATCGAGTCCTGCAGGCGGTGGGCTTGCGGAAGCTATTTCAGAAAACCAGGTCGGCAGAAGCAGGAGGAGACTGAGTACAGACATAAGCGGCATGAAGAAGGCCGCAGTGCGGAAAGAAACGAACTCAGACCTCTCGTACCGATGAAATAGAGTGGACCCACCATGTTGATGGGCTCCGCTGGCTCGTCCCACTTTAGAACCCGTCGCGCGAGTGTGATGAAGAGCTTATTGTCCTTGGCAAGCTCTTCCTTGGTCGGAACGTGATCTTTTGGCATGTCTTGTGAAAAGACGGGCGGCGCAAGGGCAAGAAGGAGCGTCGCCGCGAACGGCAGACCAGCCAATCGAGCGGTTTTTTCTAACATGCCGCCTCCTCTCTGCAGAGCGTTTGAGCCTCGCTCCATATTATGCACGTAAGATCCACAATATCGAGTGATCGATTTCCCACCCAGTTGCGACGTAGAACGCTTGGCTGTACAAAAAGCTGACCTACTCGTCGGGCAGTTGCCGGCCTTGCAAACTGCGGTCGAGCTCCACCGGAAGACCGATCGAGGGTCCATCTGCCGGGCTTTGGCTGCATTCTCCTTCGCCCGAAAATAGTCGCCCTTTGCGGTATAGGGAGATCGCGATGGCCAGGTATCCCTGCGCGTGGGCGGGCTCGAGATGGAGCAGTATTGCCATCACTTTGATCGTGAGGTCGTAGTCTCCGACACGTTGCCGAGGTCGCCAGGCCAGCGGGCGATGCACACCGTCCGCAGCGAGGACCTTTCGATACCTCTAGACGGCCGCCGCATCGTCGCCGCGAGCAGATGCCTGGCCGGCGATCTCGATCATCAGGTTGACGGTGCCGGACAGACGCGCGAGACCTTGTTCAAGATGTTTGCCGCCCCTGCGGGTCGCCCATCGCTGCGCGCAGTCGTGACAGGGTCAGCCAGGCAGCCTTAAGCTGTGGATCCATCGCGACGGCCTCGTTGAATGCGGCCTCGGCTGTCTGCCAGTTCAGGTTCGTCAGTTCGGCGCCTGCTGTCGACATTTGGCTCCCCGGTGTGTCGGCCATGATGCAGATAGCCGGAATTCCTTCGGTGCTCCTGCTGGCGTTGGGGCGAATCGGTCCCGTGATTCCCCCGTGGTTGAAATCTAAATCTATTTTAATCCACCGAGATGGCGTATGATGCGGCTTCACCGCCTCCAAGAAAGGAGTGCGACGTGCCCGACCGCCACAACGAATTCCTGCGCCAACAGAACATCAAAGATTTCAAAGATCGATTGACGACTGAGACCGATCCTGCAAAGCGCGATCTACTCATAAAGCTTCTCGCCGAGGAGAAGGCTGGGAAACTCTCGCCGCAAGCAACGATCACGCCATAGACACGTTTTTAAAGGCCCACGCCTTCCCAGACTTAGGCTACCGCGTCTATTCCGTCGGCGAGCCGCTTCTGGCGTAGAGGTCCGGTTGGTATTAGTCGCTGCCTTCCTTGCAATTTCGGGCATCTCCCTCATTAATTGTGAGAGCGCCGTGACTGTGAATTCAATGAGTTAGCCGTGCAGAATTGCAGAATGGGCACTTAACTTGAGATTCCGTCGCGATTTGAAGAAATTTATCCTTGCGGTCGCGTTTTCGTTCGTCCTGCTCTCTGACCGGACCGGTGCCCAAGAGAAGAGCTATGGCCAGGTGGAGTATCTGAACTCATGTGCGTCCTGCCACGGCGACAGCGGCAAAGGCGACGGCCCACTGGCTGGAGAACTCAAGACCGCCCCGGCGAACCTGACGCGCCTTGCCGAGCGGAACGGCGGCGAATTTCCCTACTCGCATGTTTTTGCCGTGATCGACGGCCGGTACGTTGTACCCGGGCACGGCGATCGGGAGATGCCGGTGTGGGGGCGGCGATTTCTGCAGGGCGACTGGCCCATCTACGGGCCGGTGGTCGGCGAGGCGGTCACGCAGGAGCGCATCCATGAGCTCGCCCGCTACGTGCAGGCGCTGCAGAGGTGAGCAGGGCTGGCCGCCGCCTACAATGCAAACTTTGATGCCCAGTTGCTCCCTGGGTGCTAAGAGGAAAAAGCATGTCACCTTTTGATGAAGGAGTCGCTGCGGCTGAGACTGGGATGAGTTCCGACGAAAATCCCTATGTTCCAGAAACAGCGGCGAACGGCGATTGCCAGGCGGAGGTACCAATCCGCGGTAGAGACCAGGGATGCGGCGGAACTTGACGACGAATAGGCGTTCGCACCTACGGTGAAATGGGACTTCCAGTGATCGTCCAAGGCCACGTCCGGAGGGACCTCCCCTTCGCTTTTCTGCGAAGAACCGCCCGACACGAGTCAAGATCGCCAAACTGACTGAGGGCCGAGATCAAAAGATGGCAGCAACGCACCTCGAAACGACCTGCGCTGTCTGTGGAAGGCATTTTCGCAGGTCAGACCTGCGCGAACTGGCGGATATGACATTGGGCACACGTTCGGCGCTTGCCGCCGAGCTGCCGGAGTTGGGCCCCGATGCACTGATCTGTCGAGGCGACCTTGCCCGCTTTCGCAGGCGTCACCTTGAGCAGCTTCTGGAATCGGAACGCGGAGCATTGAGCAGATTGGACCATGAGGTACTGGACAGTCTTCAGGCTGGAGCACCAGTTTCGGAGGAGACGGAGGCTATCTGGGCAGAAGAACGCAGCTTTGGCGAGGCGGCTGCGGACACGGTGGCAAGGTTCGGCGGATCCTGGACCTTCATCTTCAGCTTCACGATGGTCCTTCTAATATGGATGGCAATCAACGTGACCGGCGCATTGATCGGCACCTTCGACCCTTATCCGTTCATTCTGCTGAACCTTGTTCTGTCGAGCGTCGCGGCGCTCCAGGCGCCGGTCATCATGATGAGCCAGCGCCGGCAGGAGGCGAAGGATCGTCTGCGAGCGGAAAGCGACTACAAGGTGAACCTCAAAGCGGAACTCGAAATCCGCCACCTACATGACAAGATCGATCTCCACCTGACGCGGCAATGGGAACGGCTTGCTGCCATCCAACGGTTACAGATCGAATTGCTTGAAGACTCCGTGCGCGACGACCGTCCTGGATAAATTCTAGAGTGGTCGCACGGCGATCATTGCGTCTCTCGATTGCCCAATCCACGAATAGCGCCAGCCACGGCTTGCGCGAGGGTTCAGACAGGTCAGTGGCTAGCGAACCACATCGACGAGATGGAAGTCCTTGCGTAGACCTTCCATGTTGTGAACCCTCTCCTCCGCCCGCTTGGCTTGTACGAGGGACGGGCTACCTTTAAACAAGGCCATCCGCTGCGGAAACGGATCGAGATCAACATGATCACCAAGCGTCGAAGCAAGCCTTTGCCTGGTACGGGCAAGCCGACGGACTTGCACATAAAATTCGCTATGGCAGCGGCCCTTGCAAGCGTGGCCTGGAATGCGGCTGTAGCGCAGGAAATGAGCTATGGCGAGGCGGAGTACCTCAATTCATGCGCCGTTTGCCACGGCTCGGACGCGAAGGGTGACGGGCCGCTGACCGACGTGTTGATGAAGCGTCCGCCCGACCTCACTCGTCTCTCCGAACGGAACGGTGGTCGATTCCCCTATCAACGCGTCTTCGCAGTCATCGACGGTCGCTACGTGGTATCAGGTCACGGCGACCGCGACATGCCGGTCTGGGGCCGCCAGTTTCTGGAGGAAGATGCGAAGGTCTACGGGCCGAGTGGCGGTGAGATCGTCACTACGGAACGGATTCACAACCTGGCAGGCTACATCGAGTCGCTTCAGCGGTCATTGCCTTGACCGACTTGTCTCAGCCGAAACGCAATGTGAGAACCGCCGGGAATGTCCAAAACTGGACCTGCTTACTCGTTACGGCTGCCGGCTCAAAAGTTCGGCTCGATGTCGGAAAAGCTGCGTCCCGATCAGTACAACTTGCCGCTGGAAGACGTGGAGACCGCCGAAGGCGTGCTGGATGCCGCCCAGGAAAAGGCTGAGGCGATCATCAACGGCAAGTCGGGCAGCAAGCCGCGCCAGCGCAAATTGCGGCCATCTGCCTGCTCATTTGCCACGCGTGGAACAGGTCATCGAGCCGGAAAGCACGCTGGACCCTTGCGGATGCGGCGAGATGGCGAGGATCGGTGAAGACGTCTTCGAGCGGCTCGATTGTCCCTGCGCAGTTCCGCGTGCTGGTCACCCGGCGTCCAAAATATGCCTGCCGGCTCTGTTCGGGCACGGTTTATCGCGTACTCCAAGGCGGGCGTTTCCACGAACTCCCGCGTTGCTGCGATGCCAACCAGGATGCATCGCGTCTCATGCGCCTCTCCGGCTGTTTTGTTTGCGCTGTCGGTCATGGTTGCTGCAGACTCCCGATATATTCGATGATGGCCCCTATTTGGTCTGGCGCCGCGACAAATTCAGGCATGTCCGGGTGCCCGGTCGATATGCCCTCGGCGAATGCCTCCTCCAAGGCATCGAGCGGATAACGCTGCGACAGGATCCGAAATGCGGGCGCGTCGGGATGAGTGCTCGCATCAGTTCGTCCAATCGCATGACAACGCGCGCAATTGGCTTCCACCAGCGCCTTGCCGTGGGGGATGTCCGTCTCCGCTCTTACCGGCAACATCGTCGAGGCAAACATTGCCATCAAGAGCAAGACACGAACAGAATGCGTTGAGAGGCAGGTGGCGGCAACATGGGTCATAGCGAAATTTAACTCGTCGACGGTTTGCAGCCTTGATCTCCGTCAAACCGGGTCGGCGTCGGCCGCAACAGCTGCCGGTGCCGCTTATCCCACCACTTATCGATTTCGACGACAGCGAGCAGTGCGAAAGCAACCGCCAGCACATTTCCTGGAAAAGATCGCTTCGGACATAAGGCTACGGCTACGGACCGCCTCACTCCTCGACGTGGATTTCTGCCGGCCGCTTTCGGAGGTAAACAAACCAGTAGGTGACACCGACCAGTATCCCGCCCATCATATTGCCGATCGTCACCCACAGCAGATTTGCCAGTGCCGCCACGACGGTTAGATGAGGGAATGCTGACGGCGTTTGGCTGATCGCGTCCCAAAATTCGCTTGGCGCTCCAAACTTGGTCAGAAGGGCGAACGAGAGCAGATACATGTTGGCGATTGAGTGTTCGAAGCCGGCGGCTACGAACCCCGCGACCGGCGGCACGATCGCGAGGATCTTGTCCGTCGTCGTGCGCGCGCTGTAACACAGCCATATTGCGAGACAAACGAGCACATTGGCCAGAATGCCGTGGATGAGCGCCTGTAGCGCCGACAAGGAAGTTTTCGTCTCGGCGCTAGCGAGAGCAGCTTCGCCGACCGCCCCGCTTCCGTGACTGTAGCCAGCAGCCAGGAACACCAGCGCTGCAATGCCGAGCCCGCCGACGAAGTTTCCGAGGTAGACAAGGCCCCAGGCGCGCAAGACTTCTCCCATGCCGACGCGCCCGCTGGCATAAGCCATGACCATCAGATTGTTGCCGGTAAAAAGCTCCGCCCCGCCAACAACGACGAGGATCAAGCCGAGAGAAAACACCAGCCCGCCCAAAAGACGTATCACTCCATAAGGTAATGCGCCCTCTGTGCCGGCCGTGACAATGACCGAGAACATCGATCCGAAGGCTATGAATGCGCCTGCAAGTACGGCTAGGGCCAATAGGCTCAGCGTATCAAGCCGCGTCTTGTCCACACCGATCTGCTCGGCAGCCTGCGCCATTTCTTGCGGAAGCAACGCATCGATAGCAGTAGAAGGAGAGGCTTTCAGATCCGACCTTCCGGAAAGAGAGCGGCGCGAAGCCCGGTCACCGACGGTGGTCATACTTGAAGTCCAGAACGATTGGGCGTGGCTCCCCATCTCGCCGAATCGCCAGTCTGACGGTGTAGAGGTCGCTTCCCGACAGCTTGAAGAACCCGCCGTAAGTCGTCGTGGTGGCGATTTCCATCGGCTCCCGGTTCCTT
>NZ_AHAM01000318.1 GCF_000236565.1 Mesorhizobium alhagi CCNWXJ12-2
CTGCGCAAGCACCGCGGGGCGTCCGATCCCACCATAAAGCTCTACGCCCGCGACGCCGCCCACTTGATGGCGGCACTCGGGGACGATCCAGAAAGGTGGGAACCAGCCGCCATTCGCAGCTTTTTCCTGGACCGCGCGAGCCATTGCGGCAATGGAACCGTCGAGAAGCTGACGACCAGCCTGCGCGCGTTCTTGCGGTATCTTGCTGTCGAAGGCCGCTGCCGAGCGGGTCTCGCCGATGTCGTTCCTGGCTATGCCCGTTGGCGGCTTGCCGACTTGCCGCGATATCTACCGGCGGAGCAGGTGAACCGGCTGATCGCGGCATGCGATGGCGAAGTCGTTGCGCGTCGGCGTGATCGCGCGATCGTCCTGCTCTTGGCGCGCCTCGGGCTGCGGGCCGGCGACGTGGCGCAACTCCACCTCGACGACATCGAGTGGGAGACGGGCTCGCTGCGGGTCTCGGGCAAGTCGCGCTACGAGGTGCGTCTGCCGCTTCCGCAAGACGTCGGGGATGCGATCGCCGCCTACCTCGCGTGCCGCCCTTCGACCTGCCCGAGCGATCGCGTGTTCCTTCGCAATATCGCGCCGTTTCGACCGTTCCGGAACGGTGACGGCATCTCGTCGGTGGTGAAACGCCTCATGCAGCGGGCCGGCATCGTGGCGCCAGTCAAGGGCGCACACGTCCTGCGACACACGGCGGCGACAGAGATGCTGCGCCATGGCGTTCCGCTCGAGAAGATCGGGTTGGTCCTGCGGCACCGAGGCATCGACACGACGGCCCATTACGCCAAGGCCGATGTCATGCTCCTGAAGCAAATCGCGCAGCCCTGGCCGGAGGTTCTCTGATGTTGAAGGCCATCGAGACTTATCTGGCGCTCCGCCGTGCCACTGGATTCGCAATGCTGAATGCGGAATACCTGCTCAGGAGCTTTGCCGCCTTTGCGACCGAGCGCGGGCAAACGCATGTCCACACGCAAACCGCAATCGATTGGGCGGCGCGGGGACCGTCTGTCGCGCAACGCGATGCCCGACTGAAAGCCGTTTGCCGCTTTGTGCGTCATGTCCGGGTTGAAGACGCCCGGCATGAGCTGCCGCCGGTTAATCACTTCGGCGCCCGCAAGACGCGGCGCTCGCCGCATATCTACTCAGCAGCGGAGATCGATCGCCTCGTCGAGGCCGCCGTTCGGCTTCGACCCAAAGGCGGCTTGCGCCCACGGACCTATGCGACATTGATCGCACTGCTCTCAGTCACCGGGTTGAGGATCTCCGAAGCGCTGAAGTTGACGGTCGCCGACGTGACGCGCGACGGCCTGCTGATCCGCGAGACGAAGTTCCGGAAAACCCGCCTGGTGCCGCTGCACGACACGGCAGTAGCGGGCTTGACGGGCTATCTGGCGCATCGCCGGCCCTGTTCCGAGACTGATCCGGTGTTCGTTGACGCGCGTGGTCTGCCGCTGCGCTACATTGCTGTCAAAGAGACCTTCGACAGGCTGGTTGACAGGGCAGGTATCGTACCGGCAGCGAAGCGCCGCCCGCGTCTGCACGATCTGCGGCACACGTTTGCGGTGCGTGCGCTGCAAGGCAGTCCGGCGGATCGAAGCCGAAGCGGCGCGCATATGGCGGCGCTTGCGACCTACATGGGTCACGTCAACATCTATGCGACCTACTGGTACCTGGAGGCCACCACCGACCTCATGCGCGACGTCGCCGCGGCCGGTGAAGGGTTCATTACCGAAGGGAGGCAATCATGACGCCGATTGCCCCCCTCATCGAAGCGTTCCTCAATGAGACACTCGCCCGCCAGCGGGGCGTCAGTCGGCATACGCGCGACTCCTATGCCCTGAGCTTCCAGTTGCTCTTCATGTTCGCTGCAAAGAGGCTGAAGGTCTCGCCATCGGCGCTGACGCTGGAACAACTCGACGCCCGCCTCATCAGCGCCTTCCTGGAGTATCTCGAGGATAAGCGCAAAAACGCGCCGGTGACGCGCAATGTCCGGCTGGCGGCCATTAAGTCCTTCTTCCGCTTCCTCGAATACAGGCAGCCGGCAGCCCTGGAGCAGGTCCGCCGCGTCCTGGCGATCCCATTCAAGAAGACGGATCAGCGTCTGGTCCCCTATCTCCTGCGGGAGGAGCTGCAAGCGGTGCTCGACGCTCCGGATCCCGCCACGCGCGATGGCATTCGCGACCGGGCCATGCTGCATCTGGCGGTTTGTGCGGGTTTGCGCGTGTCCGAGCTGACGGGGTTGAAGCTCGAGGACATCGACCTGTCGTCGATGAGCATTCGTGTCCTGGGCAAGGGACGGCGGGAACGGACGCTTCCCTTGTGGAAGACCACGGCCGCAGCCCTGCGCGCCTGGCTGGCCGTTCGCGGGCGGGTTGCAGCACCCGAGGTGTTCGTCAACGCCCGGGGAGAGCCGCTGAGCCGATGGGGCTTCGCCTATCTGCTCAAACACCATGCAGCGACTGCCGCTCGAGCGCATCCCGGCCTCAGCAAGAAACGCATCTCGCCTCACGTGCTCAGGCACACATGCGCGATGATCATCCTGCAAGCAACGCAGGACATCCGTAAGGTGTCGCTATGGCGCGGCGATCAGGATGAGACGGCGGCGACAATCTAGATGAGACTCTTATGTCGCGGTCGGTTGGAAGTTATCATGCTGATTGTCGCTGGCAAGCGCTTCGCTGGTTTCTGATTGCCGCTCCGCGACAAGTTCGTGCGCGTTTTTGATTGTCGCGTATGAGGCGGGCCGGCCCCGCTGGCGTTTGGCTTCCATTGCGGATCTGCGCCGATAGCTTTCGACATTCATCTCGAAGATCGTCGCGTGGTGGACGAGGCGGTCGACCGCGGCGAGCGTCATGGCGGGATCCGGGAAGACCCTGTTCCATTCGCCAAAGGGCTGATTGGCGGTGATCATGATGGAACGCCGCTCGTAGCGGGCGGAGATGAGTTCGAAGAGCACGCTCGTTTCGGCCTGGTCCTTGGTGACGTAGGCGAGGTCATCGAGGATGAGCAGATCGAACTTATCGAGCTTTGCGACGGCGGATTCGAGCTGGAGTTCACGCCGCGCGACCTGAAGCTTCTGGACGAGATCGGTGGTGCGGGTGAACATCACGCGCCAGCCGTTCTCGATCAGCGCCAGGCCGATGGCTGCGGCGAGATGGCTCTTGCCGCCGCCGGGCGGCCCGAACATGAGGACGTTGGCGCCCTTTGCGAGCCAGCTGTCACCAGCGGTGATCGCCATGACCTGGGCCTTGGAGACCATGGGCACGGCATCGAAGGCGAAGCTGTCGAGCGTCTTTCCGGGCGGCAGGTGCGCCTCGGCAAGATGCCTTTCGATCCTGCGATGGGCACGTTCGGCCAGTTCATGCTCTGCAATGGCCGAGAGGAAGCGCGCGGCCGGCCACCCCTCCCGATCCGCCTGTTCGGCAAATTGCGGCCAGAGTGTTTTGATCGTCGGCAGCCTCAGTTCGTTGAGCATGATGCCGAGGCGGGCTTCGTCGATGGTGTGGGCGCCCTTCATGCGGCTTCTCCCGCATACGCTGTGCCGATCAGGGCTTCATAGCCGCTGAGCGATGCCAACTGCACATGAACGGTCGGCAACCGGGCCGGGTCCGGAGCGAAGAGCGTTCGCAGGGCGGCAAGGTCAGGCAAGCCGCCGGCGTCGAGCGTTCTGGCAAGCTCCTCGGCCAGTTCACGCTCGCAGCCGCGATCATGGGCCAGCGCTAGCAACTCGACGGTGATCTTGCAGGCCTGCTTGTCGGGAAGATGCTCGATGAGGGCCTCAAAAGCCCTGCGGTATTCCTGACGCGGGAAGAGCTTGTCGCGATAGACGAGCCCGCGAAGCGCCATCGGCTTCGTGCGCAAGGAATGGATGACGTGGTGATAGTTGACGACTTGGTCGTGCCGACCGTCTGCATGACCACGCCCGCGGGGCAAGGTCATCAGATGCGTGCCGCCGATGAAGACCTCGAGGCGATCGTCGAAGAGGCGCACACGCAGCCGATGTCCGATCAGGCGGGAGGGCACGGTGTAGAAGACCTTGCGCAAGGTGAAGCCGCCGGTGCGCGACACCGTGACGACCACCTCTTCGAAGTCCGTGGTGCGGCGGTCGGGAAGCTCTTGCAGAAGAGGCCGCTCGGCGTCGATGCGCTTGCCGTGTGCCGCATTGCGGCGGCTGACGATCTCGTCGATGAAGGTGCGGTAGGAGCCGAGATCGTCGAAGTCCTTTGTCCCACGCATCAGCAGGGCGTCGCGAACGGCGTTCTTGAGGTGGCCGTGGGAGCTTTCGATCGAGCCGTTCTCGTGCGCGACGCCCTTGTTGTTGCGGGTCGGCGTCATGCGGTAATGGGCGCACAGTTCCTCGTAGCGATGCGTCAGATCAGCCCTGGCGTCGACATCGAGGTTGCGGAAGGCGGCCGACAGGCTGTCGCTGCGGTGATAAAGCGGCGTGCCGCCAATCGACCACAGCGCGTTCTGCACCCCCTCGGCCAGGGCGACGAAGCTTTCGCCGCCAAGGATGACGTGGGCGTGCTCGAAGCCAGACCAGACCAGCCGGAAGTGATAGAGCAGATGATCGAGAGGCTGGCCGGCGATCGTTACGCCGAGGCTACCCATGTCGGTAAAGTCCGATAGTCCCAGCCGGCCGGGTTCGTGCGTCTGGCGGAAGATCACCTCCTGTGCCTCACCATGAACAGCCCGCCATGATCGGATCCGTCGCTCAAGCGTGCGGCGAATGCCTTCGGGCAGCTCCGGATGGCGCCGCAGCATCTCGTCGTAAACGGCGACGGCACGGATGCCCGGAGCGCCCTTCAGAAGCGGAACGACCTCCGCCTCGAAGATATGCTCGAGCGGATCGGGGCGCCGCCGGCCGCGCGCCGGCTTGTTTTGCGATGGAAGGCGGCCTTCCTTCTCGATGCGATAAGCCGTCGCCCGGCTGATCGACGCCTTTGCGGCGGCGACCTCAACAGAATGCGTTTGTCGGTACTTCATAAAAAGCCTCGTCTGATGATCGGTTACATGGCGACCCGGCACAAAGGTGATTCTCCATTCCAGAAAACCACCCACGCTACCGGCCCGACCGCGATCATGAGACGCCGAAAAATCGCGCCGCGGCGGGGATGTAACTCCGGTCGGGCTACGCCCTCCCTACGTCACACCCCCGCCGCAGTGTCTCATCCTGATTGACGCTGAATCTCACCTTGATTGTCGCCGCGCAGTGTCGCTGTGGTTGGGACATGCCACTCTGACGACCACTGAAATCTACACGCGTGGCGATCCGACTGAGAAGCTCGACGCCATGGAATCGATCGTTCCACCGCATCTCCGGCGCGGCGCGTTCCAGCCGTCCGATAGGCTGATCGCGCTCCTCAAGCGCCCTTCGTAATGGTGAGCCGGGTTGGCGGCGGCGGACACAAGAGCGCGATCAAGTCGCCGCCAGCTCCCCATTACTGGATCTGCCCATAATGCAGGTAATGGGCGACGCCCATTACCTGCAGCAACCGGCACTGCCCCAAATGCCAGAGCGCGGCGGCACGGGACTGGCTCGCCGCGCGCCAGGCCGATCTCTTGCCGGTCGGCTACTTCCACGTCGTGTTCACGCTGCCGGCCGAGATTGCCGACATCGCCTACTACAACAAGGCCGTGATCTACGACCTTTTGTTCCGCGCCGCCTCCGAGGCGCTGCTCACGATCGCGGCCGATCCAAACCACCTCGGCGCGCGCATCGGCATCACCGCCGTGCTCCACAGTTGGGGCTCGGCGATGACCCATCACCCGCATGTGCACATGATCGTGCCCGGTGGCGGCATCTCGCTCGACGGCGAGCGCTGGGTGCATTGCAGGCCGGGCTTCTTCCTGCCCGTGCGCGTGCTGTCGAGGTTGTTCCGACGGCTCTTCCTGGCGAAGCTCGCCGACGCCCATGCTGCTGGGCGCCTGCAGTTCTTCGGTGATCACGACGGTCTGAGTGAGCACAGCGCCTTTGCTACCTTCCTGGCACCGCTTCGGAGAAAGAACTGGTTCGTTTATGCCAAGCCGCCCTTCGCCGGACCTGGGGCGGTGTTGGCCTACCTGTCGCGCTACACCCACCGCGTCGCGATCTCCAACAGCCGATTGATCGCCCTCGACGAAGCCGGCGTGACGTTCCGCTGCAAAGATTACCGCTGCAACGGGCGCGAGCGCTATCGGACCATGACGCTCGATCCGGGCGAGTTCATCCGCCGCTTCCTGCTCCACGTGCTGCCCAAGGGCTTCCACCGCATCCGTCACTACGGGCTGCGCGCCAGCGCCGGCCGCACGGCCAACATCGCGCACGTCCGCGAACTTCTCGCCGCGCCGCAGCCCAAGGCCGAATGCAACGGAACGGGCGCCGATGCCGCTGCGCCGTCGGACTGGCGGGCGCCCTGTCCATG
>NZ_AHAM01000317.1 GCF_000236565.1 Mesorhizobium alhagi CCNWXJ12-2
CGGCTTGCTTTCGAAGGAAAAGCTGCTGGCGGGAGACTTGCCGGGGGCGCTCGACGATCCAGCCGGCGAAGAGGATGTTGAGGCTGGGTAGAGCAGTGCGTCCGTTTGAATTCGGCTTGTGGTGTCGTTGCCATTCGCTGAAGCGGCTCGAGCGGCCTGGTCGCGCCAGAGAACGAACCCGCTCGCGCGGGAGGCGCAGGTTCGAGACCTGCTGGTTTATCGGCAGCGCCGGTGAGGTTGTAATCGACGAGGGGTGACGGACAGGCTCGGCCTCCGAGCATGAAGGTCCACCTTCAGCTTGAGAGGAGCATCCGATGACCTTCCCTTCGCATCCGTCCGGCAGCGCGCTTCGCGAGCGCATGATCGAAGACATGAACGTGCGTGGCTTCACCGAGGACACGCGCCGTGACTACATCCGCTGCGTGAAGAGATTTGCGGCGTTCATCGGCCGCTCGCCCGACGCGGCGACGGCTGAGGATCTCCGCCGTTTCCAAGTGCACCAGACCGAGAGCGGCATGCGGCCGCCGGGCATCAACAGCTCAGTTTCGGCGCTGCGCTTCTTCTTCACCGTCACGCTCGACCGACCCGATCTCTCTCGTCGTCTCGCGATAGTCCACCAGCCGCGCAAGCTGCCGCTGGTGCTGAGCGCTGAGGAGGTAGCGCGGCTGCTCGAAGCGGCGCCGGGGCCGAAGTACAAGGCCGCGCTCGGCACGGCCTACGGCGCCGGGCTGCGGGTCTCCGAGGTGGTGGCGCTCAAGGTGACCGACATCGACTCGGCGCGCATGTTGATCCGCGTCGAACAAGGCAAGGGCCGCAAGGATCGCCACGCCATGCTGTCGCCGCATCTGCTCGAACTGCTGCGCGCCTGGTGGCGGGAGGGCAAGCGCCGCGGCGTGATGTTGCCGCGGGGCTGGCTGTTCCCAGGACGCAATCCGGTCACACCGCTCTCCAGCCGCCAGCTGAACCGCGCTGTTCATGCCGCTGCGGAGGCGGCCGAGATCAGGAAGCGGGTGACGCCGCACACGTTGCGCCACAGCTTCGCCACCCATCTCCTGGAGCAGGACATCGATATCCGCGTCATCCAGGTCCTGCTCGGGCACGCCAAGCTCGACACCACCGCGCTCTATGCCCGCGTCGCCACCAACACGATCCGCACCGTGATGAGCCCGCTCGACCGGATCAAGCCGCTGACGCAGGACGAGACGCGACCGGACAGATGACGCCGCGGCGGTGAGCCGCCCGTCACTGGAGGTTGCCGACATCTTCCATCGCCATGGCGCCACCTGGCGCGCGGCGCATGCCGGTCATCTCAGCCTCGGCCAGATGAAGGTGATGTCGGCGATCGAGAGCTGCCGTACCGCTGCCCTCGGCGGCCATGTCGAGGCTTGCGAGGACTGCGGCCACAGCCGCATCGCCTATAACAGCTGCCTTATGGGCGGATCCAGTTATGGGGAGCTGGCGTGCTGACATCGACATTTTTCGGTGAATTGTTGCGCTTTTTGTCTCCATAACAGCGCGGTCCTGCGCCTCCGTCGGCTCGGCCATCGATGGCCGGTCACAAACGGAGACGAACATGTTGGAGACCTACTTCTCGGCATCGAAGCTGCTGGGGCATCTGCGGAGCGGACCAAGCGGACCATACCTTGACGGTTTCGCAGCCGCGCTCGAGCGGCAGGGCTATAGTGCCGGCACGGCCGCGCGATATTTGCGGGCGGCGGCGCACCTCGGCCATGTCGTGGCTCGGCAAGGGGCAATGCCCAACGACATTGATCTGGCGGTGTTCAGCGAGCACTTGCGCAGTTGTCGATGTCCGCGCGCCATGGGAGGGCGTCGCAACCACCACACCATTTTCGGCGCCAGGCTCTTTCGCGAGCACCTTGTCGAAATCGGCGTTTGCGAGTCCGCCGCTGCCGCATTGCAGCGTGCCGAGCCGTGCTTGGTGGCTCACTTCAAAGTGTGGCTGGGGGC
>NZ_AHAM01000316.1 GCF_000236565.1 Mesorhizobium alhagi CCNWXJ12-2
AGTCAGTCTGGGAACGAGATTGTGTTTTTGCGCGACAAATCCGATGCCGGAACGCAGACGCCGCAGGTCGCGGGCTCTCAAACGGCCCAGATCGCTCCCGAAGATCGAAACCGCGCCGCCTGCGGGCGCGACAAAGCCCAGCAGGCATTTCAGTAGGGTGGACTTGCCGGCCCCGTTCGCCCCGATAAGCGCCACGGCCTCTCCACGCCCGACGGTGAAACTCACGTCGGAAAAGACTGGTGGATGCCCGCCATAGCGTGCGAGAAGCCGGTCGACGGACAGATCGGCCGTTTGGAGTTTGACCGGCTCATATGGGTCAAGCCGGGCCGGGGCGACGTTCATTCGCCCACGAACTCCGAGAACTGCGGATAGCCGATGGTGGTGTACATGGCGCGCACCGGCGCATAGGCCTCGTCATCGACCTCGACGATATCCATACCTGTGAACTTTCCGTTTTCGCCGCCGACGGAGACGATGCCCTCGATGATGGCCGCCTTGCCTTCGACCATCTTGGTGCGGATGGACTCGCCGACGGCTGGGTCGACATGCGCGCCAACCATGAGAAGATCGTTCGGCAGGTCGCCGGAGCGCGCGATGACGCGGAAAGCGCCGGGCGGCGTCGATTCATCCTTGTCGCGCACGCCGCGCGTCCAGCTTGTGTAGTTGACGCCGATGGCCTCGACGTCGCCGCGCTTCAGCGCCTCATGGGCCACCGCGCGCGACGTATGCGTTACCTCGATTTCGTTCTTCGGATCGACGCCGTAGTCGGCCAGCAATTGCGACGGGCAAAGGTGACCGGATGTCGATCCGATATCGTCTAGCGCGACCTTCTTGCCCGCGAGGTCCGCCGGCTTGACGTAAGGCGAATCCGCCTTGACCACAATTGCGCAGAAATAGTCCGGACGGCTGAGGCCGATCAGGGACTTGGCGTCGGTCATCTTGTTGATGACGACGTACTCGGCCGGCCCGGTGATGACAAAATCAACGCGCTTGGCGCGCAGCGCTTCGGCCGCCGCCGTGCGGTTGCTGACCGGAAAGAACTCGAACGTGTGGCCGGAGGCCTTTTCAAGGGCGGCCTTGAACGGTCCCCATTCTGTCTGCAGCCGCTCCAGTCCTTCGACGTCCGTGATCGCCAGCTTGAAGTTCTCGGCCCGCGCCAAGCCGGTTGTCGCGAGGGCCAGTGTCGCCGCCGCCAGAATCGTCGAAATCCGCATGGTCGTCCCCTGTCGTCTTCGGTTGCTTTCCGAAGCCCATACGACCGGGAAATGACACTGCCATTGCAGGCTCGTGACATCTTTGCGAAATCATCCGAGCACCTACCGTCCCCACAAGGCTTTGACGCAACCCATTGCGTCGCACACGTCGAAGAATGTGTACATGTAGTCTTCGAACGCGGGACAATCTGACACCACTCTGTCTCCAGCGAGGAAATGCACGGTCGGCACGTCGTCGACGTCGATATCGAATCCTATTTGCGCGGCCGCCGGGGGAGGACCTGGCATTTGGTGCGATCGGCAAGCGACGTTGACGTCGTTTGGCGATCCGACCATCGTGTCTACGAAGCTTCACCGGCAACGCATTTAGCGGTCATTCGCGAAACCGCGCCGGAGATTCAATGCAATACCGTATCTTGGGTGGCGGGTGGCCGCCGGCAACTATTTGCGCTTGAATGCTTCCGCGAGAGCCGCGCCGAATGCACCTTGCGGCGGCTCCTTCCGCCGTTCCGGAGGTTTGGCAGCGGGCATGCGCGGCGGCGTTCTGTCTGCCCGTTGTTCCGGCCTGCCGGTGCGATCATCGTGCTTGCGCATGGTTAGGCCGATGCGCTTGCGCTTGATGTCGACGTCGACGACTCGCACCTTGACCACATCCCCGGCCTTCACCACCTCATGCGCATCCTTTACGAAACGGTCGGCCAGTTGCGAAAGATGGACGAGGCCATCCTGATGCACGCCGATATCGACGAATGCACCGAAGGCAGCGACATTGGTGACGGTTCCTTCAAGCAGCATTCCGGGCTTCAGGTCCTTGATATCGTCGATACCCTCAGCGAACGTCGCGGTCCTGAATTCTGGCCTCGGGTCGCGGCCTGGCTTTTCCAGCTCCACGATAATGTCGCGGACAGTCGGCAGGCCGAAGCGCTCGTCGACGAAGATGCGAGGATCGAGCGCCTTGAGAGCAGCGCTGTCGGTCATCAATGAGCGCAGATCACGGCCGCAGGCGGCGACGATTTTCTTGGCGACGCCGTAAGCTTCCGGGTGGACTGCGGAAGCATCAAGTGGCTCGGCGCCGTTGGGAATGCGCAGGAAACCCGCGCATTGCTCGAAGGTGCGCTGGCCAAGCCGGCTCACTTTCATCAAGTCCTTGCGGCTTGCGAAAGGCCCTGTCGTGTCACGATGCGCGATGATCGCCTCGGCCAACGACGGCCCTAGGCCCGCGACGCGTGCCAGCAAAGCTGCCGAAGCGGTGTTGAGGTCTACGCCAACCGCGTTCACGGCGTCCTCGACCACTGCCTCCAGCGAGCGGCCAAGCCGATACTGGTCGACATCGTGCTGATATTGCCCGACGCCGATCGATTTCGGCTCGATCTTCACCAGTTCGGCCAATGGGTCCTGAAGACGGCGCGCGATCGAGACCGCGCCGCGCAGCGACACGTCGAGATCGGGGAACTCTACCGCCGCCATTTCGGAAGCGGAATAGACGGACGCGCCGGCCTCGCTGACGATTACCTTCAGCGGCTTCGGGGACGGCATGTCCGACAGCATGTCGCCAACCAAGCGCTCGGTCTCTCGGCTGCCCGTGCCGTTGCCGATCGCAACCAGCTCGACCTTGTATTTGACAATCAGTCTCGCCAGTTCCGCCTGCGCGCCGCGCACGTCGTTGCGTGGCGGGAATGGATAGACGGTAGCTGTGTCGAGGACCTTTCCGGTCTGATCGATGATGGCGACCTTCACGCCGGTACGGATGCCAGGATCGAGCCCCATTGTCGCACGGGAGCCGGCAGGCGCTGCAAGCAACAGATCCTTCAGGTTGCGCGCGAAAACCCTGATCGCCTCCTCCTCGGACTTCTCGCGAAGCTCGCGCAGAAGGTCGAGCGAAAGAGAAAGCGTGAGCTTCACCCGCCATGTCCATCCGACCACCTCCATCAGCCATAGATCGGCCGCCCCTTGCCGGCCAATGCCATAGGCCTCCGCTATCATCCGCTCGACCGGCTTGAAGGGAGATGCGTCGTCGGAATCGACTTCTATGTCGAGCGACAGAACATCCTCGTTGCGTGCGCGCAGCATGGCGAGCGCACGATGGCTCGGAACATTGGCCCAGCGCTCGACATGATCGAAATAATCCGAGTATTTTGCGCCGGCTTCCTGCTTGCCATCGACGACCTTCGCGCGCAGAAACGCCTTGTCTTTCAGATAACTCCGGAGACGGCCGACCAGCTCGGCATTTTCGGCAAACCTCTCGGAAAGTATGTCGCGGGCGCCTTCCAACGCCGATTTCACGTCTAGCACGTCGTCGCTCAGATAAGATTGCGCCAGTTCAGCGGGAACGGCGGAACGATTGGCCAGAATGGCATCCGCCAGCTGACCGAGACCACGCTCGCGGGCGATTTCGGCGCGCGTGCGCCGCTTGGGCTTGTAGGGCAGGTAGATGTCTTCCAGTTCAGCCTTCGTGGTGATTGCGGCAATCTTGGCCGCGAGGTCGTCGGTTAGCTTGTCCTGGCTGCGTATTGATTCAACGATCGTAGCGCGGCGTGCATCGAGTTCTCGGACGTAGATCAGCCGTTCGGCCAGAAGGCGAAGCTGGGTGTCGTCGAGCCCGCCCGTTGCCTCCTTGCGATAACGGGCAATGAAAGGCACGGTCGAGCCTTCGTCGAGAAGCCCAATCGCTGCGGCCGCTTGTTCCGGTTTCGCGCCGATTTCGGCGGCGATGATTGCGGCAATGCGTTTGATGTCTGCGGCCATGTTATTCTCACAATCGGCGATCGGGCGGCGACCATAGGTCCAATTGTTCAAAGATGCCAAGCGTCGGGATCCGCCGACTGTCTGTTCCACAAGAAAGGCAGTGCCGTCTCCTCATATTTCAACGAAGCGTACAATGCCGCGTGTCGGTCGGTTGAACCGAAGGCGAGATCTGATCTCTAGGCCCGGGCAGCAGGACCAGCAGGTCGTGCTCAACAGTTCGGGTCGCCAATAAGGACTTCCCGGCTCGCCTGAGCCATGGTGCAACCCGTTGCGCAAGGATTGTTGGGACGCCTGCAATTAGTCGCGGTTTGCGATGGCCGACATGAGATACTTAAGGCTGGCATCTGCTGCGCTACTTTCAGGAAGAGTTCTTCCATCACGAAATTGCGTGACTAGCGCAGACACACTGCATCTCAATCCTTTACGGCCGCCAACTCGTCCTTGCTCGCGCAAGGGGCTGCTTTCAATCTCGCCGGCAATAAGTTCTGTTTCGACCCATATATGTGCGGCGTCGCCAAGGGCGACGTTTCCGGACAAGAAAGCGAGGAGCCAGCCAATCCGAATCAAGGCATCCATCTTTGGTTGTACCCCCCTCGCCTCTTCAAACCGGCACCAGCAAGTTCGGATCCGGCGCCTCGGGTAGCACGTGCAGGTTGGCGGCTCGCAAGTTCGTTACCATCAGGCAGACGCGGCGGCCGTTGCCTGAAGCCTCCCGCCCAAGCGTTGCCCGGACGGTTTGCCACCGCGCCCGGGGTGCGCAACTAGGGCAAGCCAAGTGGGCGATGGTGACGATTTGTTTCGAGCTGAAAACAGTGCTCCTGATAACCGCCGCCAGGACGGGCGAAGGTTGGCTTTGCTCGATCAGAAGTTCCCGCATGCCATGAATTGCGGTTGGCGTGATATGCTTCTTTATGATTGCTGGATCTATGCCACGTCCGCGCTTGCTGCCCGAAAAGCGCTTCCCGACCTACGCGTATCTGCCGGGCAAACAGCCGCATCCGGTGCGTGATCCCCGGGGCCACAGTTATCGAAGCAAACCGGTGACCGTCGCCGTTGAGGCGGCGCTAGGCTCAGATGTGTTTCGATGGGGAATCGACCTCTTCAACCACAGCTATTACTGGGAAGCTCATCAGGCTTGGGAGCCTCTTTGGCACGCGGCGAAACATAGCACTCAACATCGCCAGTTCTTCAAGGGATTGATCCTGCTGGCGGCCGCCGGGGTGAAGATCCGAGAGGAAAAGTGGGTCGCTGCCGCACGCCATGGGGCAAGAGCTGCAGCCCTTTTTCGTCAAGTTCAAAGGGGCCGAGCCACCTCTTTGAGACCGCGCTCGGAATGCCGCTTGCCGTGCTCGCAGAATATGCCGAAGCGGCCACAACTCCCCCGGCTTTTTTGCGGGAGCCGGTGCGTGGACAGCCTGCGCCCGCTTTCGATTTCATACTCGCACCAAGATCCGAGAGTGTCTGAACGGCAACCTTCAGAGGCTTCAGAGGTGTCGTTCTATGGCATTCGACCGCCGGCCTTTAGCCGGAGGCGGAGGCGTTCCTGGTCGCGGCCGCGGTCCCCCTCTCACCATGACGTTCTGTGTTACTTTCATCTCCTTGCGCCCCAAGGGTGATGGTAACGATCGTGACATCGAGTTCCCATTGCTCGCCACCAGCATGCTAAGAGCGGATTCTGCGCCAACCCTTTCTGCTCCACGTCCGTCTTTCAGTTCGCGAGCTTGAAGCATGCGTGGCGTGTGAGGTCTGGTAACTGTCATGCAGATGTATTACATTGGCAGTCATCAAAGGAGACTGCCATGGCATCGAACGCACTGGTCCAGACCCGAATTGACGCCGAGGTGAAGGAACGCGCTACGGCGGTTCTGGAAGACATGGGGCTCACTGTTTCGGATGCGGTCCGCATCCTCTTGACCCGCACAGCCAACGAGGGCGCCTTGCCGCTCGAGCTTGTCAGCAACAGCAATGCCCATGATGCCTGGTTTCGCGCGAAAGTTCTGCAGGCACTCGAGGACACCCGGCCTGACGTCGAAGACGCCGATGCCGACGCTCATTTTGCTCGACGGCGGGCGGCAGCGCTTCGCAAGGCCGAGGCGGGCGGGCGTTGAGGCTCGTCTGGGCGCAGCTTGCGCACTCCGATCGCGACGACATCTTCACCCATATAGAAGTCGAAAATCCGAGAGCGGCCGTTCATGTCGACCAGCAAATTGTCCATGCGGCTAGCCGTCTCATCGATTTTCCGGAAAGCGGACGACCCGGCCGGATCGCCGGCACGCGCGAGCTCGTCGTCTCGCGCACGCCCTATATCGCAGCCTACGTCGTGACGGCCGACACGGTTCGCATCCTTCGCGTCCTGCATGGCGCTCAGATGTGGCCGGACGAGATAGCCACGGAGTAGCTCCTTCCTTTTCCAAATTTGGAAATCCTGAACCGCTTTCAACGCGCGCCGCTCTCCACGGCAAGGATGGCTATGGACGTCCGGCCTGGAATTTGACGTTAGAATCCACCGGTGCATAACCGCGCCGGACCTTGCGCGCCAGCCAAGCCTCGAGCGTCTCGCCGGCTTCATCGGCCGGCCCATAGAGATCAAGACGCTGTCGGCCGAGCGACCCGATCCGCCGCCAGGCGCGAACAACCACCGCATCCTCATCCAGCGACGGCTCTAGGGGGAGCACGTAGAATCGCGCAACATTGCGTGCGCGATCGCGCCGCTGGACGACGATGTGGATTTTCGGTTCGACCATGCCCAGTTGTCGCCGACTTGTGGTTTCCGGTCCAATTCATTGACTGAATCGTTCAGACCTTTGCGATTCACGGTGTTGATGGTTGCCTGGCCAGAGAGCCGTCGGCCAGAGGGCTTTTGAGCGGCTTTACCCTCTGCCATTCTGATCGGTCGCTGGTGGACCGGGGCAGCGGCGAGCTTGACCCGAGTGATCCCTGCCCTGCCCGCTTTTTGTGCGCTGTTAGTTCGCGCAAGGCAGCGTGCTCCATCAGCCGCTCGAACAGCTGCCGCAACCGCTGAACACTGGCGGTCACATCGGAGTGTCCTCGCAAAGCAGTTGCCTTTGATGGTTGGTTTGTGAGCCTAAAAGGGCCGATGTAGCTTGCTGATGACGATTCGTGACGAAATTGCAATTGTCAGCCGTACTTTTCGACAAATCCAACAATGATAACAACAGGTTAGTGCAGGTATCAGCGCACGCATCGTGGAGCACCATCCCCGCTCGTGACCGTTAACCTTTTGTTAACTCAATACTTCTTGCCGGATTGGATAGAATCGGGCGATAGTAACGATAATTTGGGGAGAAGCCCGAAAATATCGTTCCTGAAAGGGCCAGCGAGCAATGAACATAGCCGCTCACGTTGAAGAAATCGGCTTTGCAGACACCATTCTCGACCAAGGGAGCGAGATTTCACGCAAGCTGGACATGCTCCGTGTCGAAAAGTTTCCGCCGAACGCCCAGAAGACGCTTCGGCAGTTTTCCCTTGCGGAGGTAGCAGATTACATTGGGGTGTCCCAGAGCTACCTTAAGAAGCTGCATTTGGAAGGCAAAGGTGTGCAGCCGATTACATCGTCAACGGGGCGCCGTTCTTACACCGCGGATCAGATGAACGAACTTAGGAGGTTTCTTGACCGCGAACCACGGCGCCGTGCAGGCGACAAGCTGCAGGTACTCGCTGTCGTTAACTTCAAGGGCGGCTCAGGCAAGACTACGACTGCAGCGCATCTAGCGCAGTATCTCGCGCTCACCGGACATCGCGTGCTGGCGATTGACCTCGATCCGCAAGCATCTCTCACTGCCCTTCACGGCATCCAACCTGAACTGGACCAAAATCCGTCGTTATATGAATCGTTGCGATACGACGAAGAGAAGAAGTCGATCGTCGAGGTCATTCGGCCTACGAATTTTCCGAACCTCGACATCGTGCCCGCGAACCTGGAGCTTCAGGAGTACGAATACGACACACCACTGGCGATGCAGAACACGGGGTCCAATGCGGGGAAGATGTTTTATACCCGCATCGGGGATGCATTGGCCGAGGTTGATGACCATTACGATATTGTAGTTGTCGATTGCCCGCCGCAGCTCGGATACCTGACACTGACGGCACTGACTGCAGCGACCTCCGTTCTGATCACTGTTCATCCACAGATGCTCGATATTATGAGCATGAGCCAGTTCCTGCTTATGCTCGGGGAAGTCCTTAAGTCGATCGAGGGGGCTGGTGTGAAGGTCTCCCTGAACTGGTTTCGCTATCTCGTCACCCGATTCGAACCTACCGACATCCCGCAGACCCAGATGGTTGGCTTCATGCAGTCCATGTTCGCGAAGCAGATGCTGAAAAATCACATGCTGAAGTCGACCGCAATCTCGGACGCAGGGCTGACCAAACAGACACTGTACGAAGTCGAACGGTCGCAATTCACTCGATCGACATATGACCGCGCAATGGAATCCCTAACTGCCGTGAACGGGGAAATTGCCGCTCTCGTCCATCAAGCATGGGGACGTAGGCAATGACTGTTCCGTTGTCAGCCGTACATTCGCGGGTTTTCATCAACGATGACAATGACATGGTTCATTTTCGGAGAAGCTGAAGATGGCAAGACGAGACGTGCTATTGGGCATAACGCAAGCGGAGACGACGAAGCCGGATCGCCAAGCGACGGCTGGTTACGCTACGCGTGGCGCCTCGCGATCGATGCTGTCATCCATCGGTGAGCTTGCAGCCCAGGCGGCAAAGGCCGAACGGCTGCTTGAAGGTGAGACGGTGGTCGACCTCGATCCCGGTCTCATCGACGACTCGTTTGTTTCTGATCGCATGGACGACGACGACGACGACGAAACGTTCTCTGAATTGGTGGCAGCAATTGAAGAGAGGGGACAGGACAGTCCGATTCTGGTTCGGCCCCATCCAACGAAAAACGGGCGCTATCAGATCGTATTCGGTCACCGTCGTGCTCGCGTGGCAAAACAACTTGGGAAACCCGTCCGCGCCGTTGTCAAGGAACTCCATGACAGGGATCATGTGGTTGCGCAGGGACAGGAAAACTCAGCACGAGCCAATCTGTCTTTCATTGAGCGGGCGGTGTTCGCGCAGAATCTTTCGGATCTCGGCCATGACAGGGAAACCATTCAGTCAGCTTTGGCGATTGACGCTCCAATGCTTACGAGAATGCTTTCGGTCACAAAACGCATCCCAAATGGCGTCATCCATGCGATCGGAGCCGCAAAAGGTGTCGGCCGCGATCGCTGGCTTGATCTGACGTTGCTGATCGAGAAGCCGTCAAATCTGATGAAGGCAGAGGAACTCGTTGAGACAGAGAAATTCAAATCGGCAGCAACGGATGACCGCTTTAACCTGCTTTTCAATTTTCTAAAGACATCCAGAAAACCCAAGAAGGGGGCACGTGCGTCCCCAAATGCCAAATCCTGGTCTCTGGCAGGCAAATCGATCAGCGTGACCACGAAGGACACCGGGAAGGCGTTCACAGTAGCCTTGAAGGCCAAGGACGCCTCCCGTTTTGGTGCGTACCTTTCCGAGAACCTGGAGCAGCTCTATCGAGCCTTCAGAGAATTGGAAGAGAAGCAAACAGGAGACTGAACCGCAAAAGAAAAAGGCCCCCGAACGTCACCGCCGCGGAAGCCCTTCTCTGTCTGTCGCAAGCTGAGAATCACATTTCCGCGAATCAGTGTCAAGAGTTTTAAGCGTCGATTCGGCGAGCGGACTTCTTTTGCCTAATTGAAGGCAGACGAGACTATGGAAACGCATACCTCAACGACGCCCTTTGGGCGCCGGCCGATGACGCTTGGCCACTTGGCGGCGCAACACAGCGCATGGGAAATCCCGCAAGGTAGGGCGGCCAACAAGTGGCAGGTCTACCGCAACCTGTGCGAGGGCAAGAGCATCGTCGGGATCGGCGATCGCGCCCTTGCCGTCCTGAACGCTTTGCTCTCGTTCTACCCGGACAGCGAATTGAACCAGGAGAACGGCTTGGTCGTGTTCCCGTCAAACGCTCAGCTGTCGCTCAGGGCCCATGGAATGGCCGACGCAACGCTCCGGCGGCACCTGGCGGCCCTGGTGGACTGTGGACTCATCACCCGCAGGGACAGTCCCAACGGCAAGAGATATGCCCGCAAGGACAGGGGAGGGGACATCGAGGAGGCATTCGGCTTCTCCCTGGCGCCGCTGCTGGCCCGGGCTCACGAGTTCGCACAGGCGGCCGAGCATGTGCGCGCGGACAACAGGGCGCTGAGGCTTATGCGCGAGCGCATTACGCTGCACCGCAGGGACATCCACAAGCTGATCGAGGCGGCTGTCGAGGAAGACGTTCCCGGCGACTGGGGCGGCTTGTGGAGGCGGTTCCGGGCTGTTGTGGAGGCAATTCCTCGCCGGGCAACGGTTGCCGACCTGGCGCCGATCGTGGCGGATCTGGCGAAGATCCACGAGGATGTGGACAAGCTGCTGGAAATTCACATGAATTCCACGAATCCAAGCGGCAATGAATCCCAAAACGAGCGGCAGCAATCGAATTCAAACACCGACTCTATATTTGAATTTGAGCCTGCTTTGGAAAAAAGCGGGGCGACGGCCGAGCCAAGGACGAGGGAGGCCGAGAAGCCGAAAGGGTATCCGCTTGGGCTGGTGCTGAAAGCCTGCCCCGACATTGCAGAGTACGCCCTGGACGGGATTGCCAGCTGGCGCGACCTGATGGCCACCGCCGCGCAGGTCCGCGGGTTTCTGGGCGTCAGCCCGTCGGCCTATGCGGACGCGCTGGAGGCGCTCGGGCAGGAAAACACGGCGATTGTGATCGCCTGCATTCTGCAACGGGCGACCCAGATCAGCAGCGCCGGCGGTTATCTGCGCGTGCTGACCGATAAGGCCAAGGCCGGGGAGTTTTCCGTTGGACCCATGCTGATGGCGGCCTTGAAGGCAAACGGGACAGTATCGAAGATGACGGGGTGAGAGCGTGACCGCAGAACAGAAGCGAGCCCGAGACTGCTGGACCCGTTCCGAACTTTCACGTGAGCTCTAACGGAAGTCCTATTTGCAATTTCCAGCGCCGACGACATTAATACGGCGGGCGGCGGCATCACCCGAGCGTGTCTCGGCGAGGAGGACATGAAAAATGCGGCCCAACTGCTCTATTTTCAAAGATAACGTTTCATCGAGATTTTCCCGCCGAATGGGGCCGGGACGGTCTTGGCTTCGAATTATCGCGTTATCGGGCGCTGTCGCAGCCGGTTCCGCAACCGCAAATTTTTCGGCGGCGGCGCAAGGCGCGGAAGACGGCGCCTGGATCACCACATGGGCGGCAACACCCGCTCCGCGCTGGTCGGATGACCTTCCTGCACCTTTCGGCGTGCCTGAAGTTCTGGAGAACCAGACGGTCCGTCAGGTCGCCCGCATCAGCGTGGGCGGTAATTCCGTGCGTGTCGTCCTGTCGAATGCCTTCGGGACCAAGCCGCTGACCATCGCAGCCGGCAGCGTCGGAATAGCAGGCAAGGACGGCAGCGTCGACCAAGCGAAGCCGCTCACCTGGGGCGGTAAGAGTTCGGTGGTGGTTCCGGCGGGTGCGCCGATCCTCAGCGATCCGGTCGAGCTTTCGGCAAAAGCGCTTTCCGAGATCTCGGTCAGCATCTTCCTTCCCAAAAAGACCGCGCTCTCCTCTGTGCATTGGGACGGCGTGCAAACGGCCTACATTTCCGGCCCGGGCGACTTCACGAGCGACGCCACGTTCAAGGCCGACAGCACGCTCAAATCGCGCATGTTCCTGAGCGACATACTGGTCGACGCCGCGCCGGATTCACAAGCTATCGTGTTCTTCGGCGATTCCATCACGGACGGCAATTGCTCGACGCCCGACGCCAACAATCGTTGGCCGGACCATATCGCCACGCGGCTGCAAGAGGCGAATCGCAATGTCGCGGTGGTGAACGAGGCCTTTTCAGGCAATCGCGTGTTGACCGACGGCATGGGTGTCAACGCGCTGGCGCGCTTCGATTCCGACGTGCTCAGCCATCCTCATGTATCGACCGTGGTCTTGATGATGGGCATCAACGATATCGGCTGGCCTGGCGAAAACGCAATCACTCCCGAAGACAAGATACCGACCGCCGAAGACATTATCACCGGCTATAAGCAGCTCATTGACCGCGCGAATGCGCATGGCGTGCGGATTGTCGCCGCGACGTTGACCCCCTTCGCCGACACGTTCAAAGGGCTTCCGACCGAAGGCTACTACACGCCCGAAAAGGAAAAGATCCGCGTCGCCGTGAATGAATGGATACGCACCGGCGGCGGCTTCGACGGCGTCATCGACTTCGACAAGGTGATGGAAGATCCTGCGAGGCCTGGATATATACGCGACGACTACGATTGCGGCGACAACCTGCATCCCAACGATGCGGGCTACAAGGCAATGGCGGAAGCGGTCGATCTCGAGCTTCTGCTGGGTTCGGCAGATTAGGCTGGCGACCCGCTCCCGGTTGACCCTGGGCACTGCGTCCGGCGGGCAGCCCGGGGACGGAAATCGGCTGTCATGGGCTCGGCGCCGGATCGGGCGTCACGAGGCCAAGTCGACGGGCCCGGTCCAGCAGTGCCTTGACCGACGACGCCTGCCACTGACGGCCGCCGCGCGGCGTGCGTTCGTGCATCCGCTCCAGCTGGGCGGCGATATCCCGCAGCGACAGCTCCGGATCGGCAATGGCGATCCCGGCGACAAGCGTCATCAGGCGATCCTCCGGCGGCCGCCGCGGGGAATGCTTGATCAGCTCCGGCTCGGCGATGCGCTGCTGCACCAGCCGGTGCACGGCGCGGCGCAGCGCTCGATCGTCCAGCTGTGGCCCTTGGTGTTGAGAACGCGCACGACATCATCCCGGCTGTGCTGCGGCCGCATCCGGCGCACCGTCGGCAGCCAGAGTTGGGCCGAGGTGATGAGCTCGTCGAGATAGAGGCGGTCGCGCGCCACCGAAACCGCCCGGATCGCCTCCGGCCGGCGTTCGCGCAGCCCCGGATTGCCGGGAAGCTTGCCGCGCGCCATAGCCGCCTTCATGCCCGCCTTGGTGCGCTCGAGCGATCAATGCGCGCTCGAGCTGCGCGACGGCCCCGAGCACCTGCAGCGAGAACATACCCTGCGGCGCTGAGGTGTCGATCGGATCGCGCAGCGAGCGAAAATGCGCGACCGCGCTCCTCCAGCCGTTCGATGACCTCGAGCAGGTGGCTAACGGAGCGGGCGAGGCGGTCGCGCATCAGCTTGGCCAGCACCGGCCGCGAGCGCGAGGCGCCGGAGCCGTGCTCCTGATGGACCAGGCGGCAGCCGACCGCCTTGAGTTCGTCGACCTGGGCGTCAGTCGCCTGATCCTCGGTCGAGACACGGGCATAGCCAATAAGGCGGCGGATCGGGGGAGCTGTGGGTTGAGCGCGCATTTGGTTGACTTCGCGGGGGATTTTAGGGCGTTTGTACACATAAGGAATGTGCCAGAAAACGACCGTTTGGCGCCGGGGGCGTTAGCGATTAGGCGGAACTCAACGAGCCGAGGATTGAAATCCACGCCGTAAAGTAATACCTTCGTGAAATCGGGTATTACTCAGGAGCCGAAAAAATGACCACTACAGTCACAGCCAAGGGACAGGTGACCATCCCGAAGCCGGTCCGCGATCTCCTGGGGATCGTTCCGGGCAGCAAGGTCGATTTCCGCCGTGCCGCCGATGGTAGCGTGGTGCTTGCACGCACCGACAAGAAGCAACCTACCAGCCGCTTCGCAAAATTGCGCGGCCATGCCGGCAAGGGGCTCGATACCGACGCGATCATGGCCCTGACACGTGGCGAAGCGTGACGCTCGTCGACACCAACGTCCTGCTCGACCTTGTAACCGACGATCCGAAGTGGGCGGAGTGGTCGATCGCACAGCTTGAGGCGGCGAGCCTCCATGGGCCGTTGTTGATCAACGACGCAGTCTATGCCGAGCTTGCCGTTCGATATAGCCGCATCGAGGATCTGGACGCGTTTCTTGACGAAGCCGGTCTCGAAATCGCTCCGATTCCACGAGCTGCCCTGTTTCTCGCTGGAAAGGTTTTTACCAAGTATCGCAAATCGGGCGGATCGCGCACCGGCGTTCTACCCGACTTCTTCATCGGAGCCCATGCCGCCGTCAACGGGCTACCGCTGCTCACTCGTGACGTTGGTCGCTACCGCACCTATTTTCCATCTTTGAAGCTGATCACACCAATAGCGGATTGACCCGTTAAGACAGGGGAGGGGGCTTTTTCGCCCCTACAGCCCACTTGCCTTGGTGAGGTTGACCCGGAATCTGTCCCGGCGGCGCTGATATTTGCGAGTCATTTCGGCCGAGGCGTGGCCGAGTTGTTTTTGCACATAGCGTTCGTCGACCTCGGCCGAGGAGGCGAGGCCGGCGCGCAGCGAATGCCCGGCAAACAGCTTTTCCCGTTCGCCCCCCGAAAGATCGCCGCGTACGCCGGCCGCGAGGGCGGCGCGCTTGACCAGCCGCGCCACCTCCTGGTCATGGAGCCGCTCGGCGCCGACCGCCTTGCCCTGACCGGTGACGCGCCGGAACAGGGGGCCGTGCGCGATGCGGCCGAGCTTCAGCCAGGTCTGCAGCGCCACGACCGGGCAGGTGGCATCCGATGAACCGCGGCCGATCTCGACCTCACGCCAGCCGGTCTTGCCACGCAGCGTCACCAGCACGCCCTTGTCGGGAAAAAATTCGATCCAGCCGCGGCCGTCTTGCGTCTGATCGCGGCCGACATCGAGTCCGACGATCTCGGAGCGTCTGAGGCCGCCGGCGAAGCCAAGCAGCAGCATGGCCCGGTCGCGCAGACCGCGCAGGCTACCGCGGTCGAGCGTCTCCAGCATGGCGATGAGGTCCTCGGGCAGCACCGCTTCCTTCTGCCGGGGCGGGGCGGCGTGCTTGTTGCGGATGCCGGCCATGACGGTCGCAATATGGCGGTCCTTCCTGTCGAGCGGCTGGCCGCGCTGCGTATAGTTCCACGTCAGGGAGGACAGGCGGCGCTCGATCGTCGAGACGGAGTTCGGCTTCTTGTCGCCGGTCCCTGTGCCCGAGGCGCAGGCGGTGATGTAGAGCCCGACGGTCTGTGGATCCGGCGGCAGGGGATCGAGATTTTGACGCCGGCACCAGCCGCAAAAATGTTTCCAGTCGGCGGCGTAGGCGCGGCGTGTGTTGGCCGAACTCGCCGCCTCGACGTAGCCGCGGGCGCGATCGGCGAGCGTTTCGAGATGGGCCGGCAGACCGGATGCCGGCGGCAGGGGAGGGGAGGGCGGCCCCTTCGGGGCGTCGGCGTCGGCGCGGCCCATCTCCATGACGATATCGATGATGTCGGGAAGGTCGCCGTCGGCTGACGGCGGCACAGAACCGGAAGCAGGCGGTTGTGCGATGCTCATCAGCGCCTCACGCCGCTCGAATGTCGGTTTGCGAAAAGTCGTTGCCCTTGTAGAGCAGCGGCTCTCCGGTCAGCGCGGCGAGTGCATAGGAGAAGCAATCGCCGAAATTGAGGCCGGCGGGATGGCGGCCCTTGCCATAGCGGCGCCAGGCACGGCGGGCCTGATCGGCATGCTCGGCGTCGACCGCGACGATCTCGATACCGGCCTTGTGCAGCCAGAGATCGAGCTCGCTGCCGCCCGGCTCTCCGAGGCGGGTCTCGATCACCATGGCAGCCTCCAGCACGGTCGCGGCCGCGATCAGGCGGACGGGATCGTCGGCGATGCGCTGCTCAAACGAAGGCGCCTCGGGTTCGTTGAGCGCGATCGCGACAATGGCCGACGTGTCGATCACCATCAGTTCGGCAGCCCGTTCTCGTCGTAGCCGATGATCGCGTCGGCGCTGCGATTGTCGAGAACGGGCAGGGCGCTCCAGCGCCGGCGGCTGGCCGCCAGGTCTTCCAGCAGCGCAGCTTTGCGGGCCTCGGACCCGAGCCGCCGAAGGCGTTGCTCGAGTGCGCGTCTGGTCGCAATTGTGATCGTCTCGCCGGTGCGCTCGGCCAGCGTCCGGGCGAGCCGTTCGGTTTCGGGGTCTTTGATGCTCAGCGCCATCGGAGGTTCCAAGGTACCTGGTTGTCGATATTCCACCTATATAGCGCATCCGCGACCGATTTGCACGGCGCCCGCAAAATGCGCATTCTCGTGCTGCTCAGCCCCGAACGCAGCCTTGGGCGGACTTGCCAGCGGCCAAATCGCCGTTTTTCTATATAGAGCGCCGAACGATCGATAAGGCAACATTATCATTCGTTTGTTGTCCACGACAGGCGCGGCGGTTTTTTGCCGATCCGGTTGCAATAAGC
>NZ_AHAM01000315.1 GCF_000236565.1 Mesorhizobium alhagi CCNWXJ12-2
AGATCGTGAGGCTCGACGACGCCGTCGCCGTGGTGGCCGACCACATGGGCGCGGCGAAGAAGGGCCTCGAGGCCCTGGTGATCGAATGGGACGACGGGCCGCATGCCGGGGTTACTACCGAAGCCATCGCCGCCGAGCTCGACGCGGCGTCGCTCACCCCGGGGGCCGTTGCGCAGACCATAGGCGATGTCGACCAAGCGATAGTGGGCGCCGCCACCAGGGTCGAGGGGACCTATCAGCTTCCGTTTCTCGCACATGCGACGATGGAGCCGATGAACTGCACCGTCCATCTACACGAGGACGGCTGCGAAATCTGGGTCGGAACCCAGGCGCTCGCGCTGGCCCAGTCAACCGCGGCGCAGACCGCAGGCCTGCCGTTGGACAAGGTCGTCGTGCACAATCACCTGATCGGCGGCGGTTTCGGCCGCAGGCTCGAGGCCGACTGGATCGGTCGCGCTGTCGAGATTGCGAAACACGTCGACGGTCCCGTCAAGGTCGTGTGGACCCGCGAAGAAGACATCCAGCACGACATGTATCGGCCCATGTTCGCCCACCGGCTGTCCGCCGGCCTCGACAGCAAAGGAATGCCGGTCGCCTGGAAGAACCATTATGCCGGCTCGTCTGTCATCGCGAGATACCTGCCGCCGGCGTTCAACAATGGTCTCGATCCGGACACGACCGAAGGCGCCATCAACCTCGTTTATAACCTCCCGAATCTGCGCGTCGAATACGTGCAGGTGGAGCCGCCTGGCATTCCGACCGCGTTCTGGCGCAGTGTCGGACCGTCGCGCAACGTCTTCGTGACCGAAAGCTTCATGGACGAGCTGGCGACGGCGGCGAAGCAGGACCCGGTCGCATACAGGCTCGCGCTGCTCGACAATACGCCCCGGGCAAAGGCAGTGCTCGCGCTTGCCGCCGATAAGATAGGCTGGGGAGAGAAGCTTCCGCCACGGGTCGGCCGAGGGGTCTCGGTACAGAACGCGTTTGCAACCTACATGGCGCAGATTGCGGAGGTCGAGGTAGCGAAGGACGGCACGGTTCGCGTTCGGCGCGTCGTCTGCGCGGTCGATTGCGGCACCGTCGTCAATCCCGACACCGTCGAGGCCCAGATTCAGGGCGCTGTCATGTTCGGCATCACCGCGGCGCTCTACGGCCACATCACGCTCAGGGACGGTCGTGTCGAGCAAACCAATTTCGACAGCTACCCGATCCTGCGGATGGACGAGGCACCGAATGTCGAGGTGCACATCGTGCAGAACCGGGAGTTGCCCGGTGGCATGGGCGAGGCCGGTACTTCGTGCATTGGCCCCGCCGTAACCAATGCGATCTTCGCGGCCACGGGCAAACGCCTGAGAAAGCTGCCCGTCGATCCTGCAGCCTTGAAGCAGCCGGTTTGAAGTAGGGACAGGAAAGGAGCATCGCCATGGTCACACGCGGTTTTGTAGGCAGGCCGGGCAATTCCGATCAGTCGACCCGTCTTCCGCCGGGCCAACATGTCGTCACGGACTTCCCGATTTTATCGGCAGCGCCGACGCCCCGGATCAGCGCCGAGGATTGGACATTCACCCTGAAAGTCGGGCCACGGCCTGTCGCGAAATGGAACTGGGCTGAGTTCAACGCTCTGCCCCAGACTAAGATGACGCGGGACATCCATTGCGTGACCACATGGTCGAAGCTCAACACATTCTGGGAGGGTGTGCTGATCGACGATATTCTGGCAGCGGCCAATCTGGAGGCGCCGACCGCCTACACGCTCGCTCATTCTTACGGAGGCTACTCCACGAACCTGCCGGTGGCCGACCTCCTCGTGGGCAAGGCGATGGTGGCAACCAGATACGCCGGCCAACCCCTTGCGGCCGAGCATGGCGGACCGGCGCGGCTGCTGGTGCCGCATCTCTATTTCTGGAAATCCGCTAAATGGGTGAATGCCCTGCAGTTCACCGAGCGCGATGAACTCGGTTTCTGGGAATTACGCGGTTACCATCACTACGGCGACCCTTGGCGCGAACAGCGCTACACGAACGATTGATGCGGCGATGGACTGGCAAAACGCGACTATCACGCACATCGAGACGTTATCCCCGCGCGTCAAAAGCTTCTTCTTTCGTCTTCCGGAGCCCATGTCGTTTCGGCCCGGTCAACACGTTTTGATCCGGCTGACGGCACCGGACGGTTATCGCGCCCAGCGCAGTTACTCTATCACCTCCGCGCCCGGGCCTGGTAAGGCCGAAGAGCTCGAACTCGCGATTGAAAGGTTTGATGACGGCGAGGTCTCGCCTTTCATGCATGATGCCGCAGAGATCGACGACGAAATCGAGATCGGTGGGCCGATTGGTGGACACTTCATCTGGAGCCCTGACGATCCCGGCCCTGTGCTTTTCATTGGCGGCGGCTCAGGCGTGGCCCCCTTCATGTCCATGCTGCGCCAGCGCGCGTCGATCGGGTCAAGGGCTCCCGTGACACTCGTGTTCTCAGCGCGAACGCGCGAGGAGCTTCTGTTCTTCGACGAGCTATCGAAATTGGCGGGCGCCGGCGACGGCTTTAGCCTGACGGTGACACTGACGCGGGAGGCAGGAGCGCACTCGTTCCGGGCTGGGCGTATTGATGCCGCTTTCATCGGGGGCGTCGTCGCGGCCATGAAGATGCCGCTGCGCCATGTGCTGATTTGCGGTTCAGATCCGTTCGTGGAGACGGCGACCGAGGGAGCGATCGCGTCCGGAATAGACCCGGCCTTGATCAAGACTGAACGTTACGGCAGTTGACCGGCGGCGGTCCCAGACCTCCGTTGAATCTTGTGCAAAAGGCAGCGCGTCCTGCGGAAGTGCGGTCGAACAGGCGGCACCGGCTCGGCCGTCTGGGCGAACACCCGGTGTCGACTGAGGAACCTGGCATCTGCGCTTGGTCAAAGCCGTCGCAACATTGACTCACTTTCTGATTTCCACGACGGTTGCGATCTTCGCGACGGCTTCGAGCGTGCGATGAACCGGGCATTTTCCGGCAATTTCGGCAATCTTTCCGCGAAGGTCCTCGGGGACCTCGCCATCGACCGAAATGACCCGCTCGAAACGGTCGATCCTGCCGCCACTGCTGCGTTCCGATTCAGTGCACTCCTCGCAGTCGCTGGCATGGCTTTTTGCGTGCGAGACGTCGACGCTGATGCGCCCGAGCTGCAGCTTCTTGTGGTCGGCATAAAGGCGCAGCGTCATCGATGTGCATGCGCCAAGCGCGATCGATAGGAAGTCATAGGGCGACGGTCCCGAATCGAGTCCGCCCACGTGTGCCGGTTCATCGGCGAAAAGCCGATGCCGCCCCGCCTGCGCCATGTTCTGAAACTTGCCTTCGCCCGTCTCGGTGAGGCGGACATGCTCGATCGGCGCCATGCCTTGCGGCGTGTCGGCGGCGAGATAGCGCGTCAGCCATCCCGAAATGACCTGCGCGGCGAAGGCGGCGTCTTCGGGCCTCGTGAGAAGATGGTCGGCCGTATCCAGCGAAACGAAGCTCTTCGGATGCCTGGCCGCCAGGAAGATGTTGGTGGCGTTCTCGATTGCCACCGTCTCGTCCAGCGGCGAGTGCAGGATGAGGAGCGGCTTCTTCAGAGCTGCGACTGCCTCGCTGAGGCGCTGTGCACGCACGTCCTCGACAAATTGCTTTGTAACACGGAACTTGCGCCCGGCGAGATCGACTTCAGCCTCACCGCTCCTCTCGATTTCCTCGAGGCTCGTCCCGAAGTTCTTCAACACATGGCCGGCATCGGCCGGCGCACCGATGGTGGCGACGGCGCGCACCTCGGGAATATCCTTGGCCACGGCCAGTACAGCTGCACCTCCGAGGGAATGGCCAATCAGCACCGACGGTGCCTGAAAATGGTCGCGCAGATAGTCGGCCGCCGACAGAAGGTCCGCAACATTCGAGGTGAAGTTCGTCGAGGCGAATTCGCCTTCGCTCGATCCCAAGCCAGTGAAGTCGAAGCGCAGGACAGCGACACCTTCGCGCGCAAGGTCCGCCGCGATGCGGCGCGCTGCCGCAAGATCCTTGGAGCAGGTGAAGCAATGGGCGAACAGTGCGTAAGCCCGGATCTGCCCATTGGGTAGATCGAGGCGGGCTGCCAATGTTGCGCCGGAATGGCCGGCAAATTGAAGCCGTTGCGTGTTGGAAGTCATCGTGGAACTCCTTCGCTGCTACGGAGGGCGCGCGGCATTTCGTTCATGGGTTTGCTCCTGAGTTGCAGGCGCGCTTGATTCATGCTGTGGCTGCGATTTGACGGCGACGATTAGCGCGGTGGCAAGCGGCAACCCGCGTTGAAAACTGCGGTGCTTGCGGCAGACGGCCAAACCCACGAAGCCACCCGTCGAGTCCTGTGTAGGCTGGAGCGTTTGAACGAGTTCGAAGTCTTGGGAGAGCGACGCCGTCAATCCTGCACCCAGATCCTGTTGCCTGAAGGCCTCAGCGAAAGCCTCTACTGAGTTCTCACGGCGAGGACTATTTTTCCTTTCGGCGGAGGACGCCGGCCTTCCAAAATGTAGTGAGCCTCGCGTGCGTCCGCGAGCGGCAGAACGGCACCAACCCGTGTTCTCAGATTGCCGCGGTCGATCAGATCGGTGAGTTCTGTCAGGTGCCTGGTTGTGACTTTGACCAGGAAGAAGGTCGCATCGACGCGGTGTTTCTTTGCCAGTTCCTGATTTGGTTCGGATACCGCCGAAATCAGCTTGCCGCCGCGGCGCAGCACCTCGAACGAACGGTTCTGCGTTTCGCCGCCGACGAGATCCAGGACGGCATCGACATTCCGGGCCGCATCCTCGAAACGCTCGGTCTGAAAATCAACCACCGTGTCCGCCCCAAGCTCGCGCGCAAGTGCGATTTCGTCGGTCGCTGCCGTTGTGATGGTCCGAATGCCGGCACGGCGGGCGAGTTGCACCGCGTAGGCCCCAACGTTGCCCGCGCCTCCGTGTATGAGGACGGTCTGGCCCGCTGTGAGCTGCGCCTGGTCGAACAGTCCCTGCCAGGCAGTTACGGCGATTACAGGAACTGAGGCCGCTTCGACGTGGGTGAGAGAGGTCGGCTTGTGGGCAATCATCCCCACCGAAGCCAGCGCATATTCGGCATAGGCGCCGATGAAGCGGGGATTCGTGACGCCATAAATCTGATCGCCGACACGCAGACCGGTCACGTCTGGCCCGACAGTCTCGATCTCTCCGGACAGGTCGGAACCCAGTGTGAGGGGAAGCGGTTGCGGAAGCGCGCTTCTTCCGCCTCTGACCCAGCCATCCCAAGGCCCAACTCCGGCGGCGTGGACTCTGACAAGGACTTCTCCCGGCCCCGGGCTTGGCACTGGGACCCGCTCGAACTGCATTGTTTCCGGAGGGCCGAACTCATGCACGCGCCAAGCCTTCATCGACGTGCCGACTTGGCTCCGGGCTTCTTCATGAGGGATGCTGATTGTCGTCATCGGATGTTCCTTTGCATCTGTCGTGCCTTGGGAGATCTCACGCACCTTGAAGCTGCGGCCAGCGGCGTGGCTCGGAAGCTGATGGCCAGGCGGTTGAAGGCGTTCATCAGGCCGATTGCGATCGTCAGGTCAGCGAGTTCCTTTTCGCCGAACGTAGCGCGAGCCTCGGCATAGGCCTCCTCTGGTACATGCGTGTCGCTGACCCGGGTGACCACTTCGGCCCACTTCAGTGCTGCCTTTTCTTGGCTGCTGAACAGGAGCCCGGCCTCGTCCCAGGCCGGGACGAGCACGAGCTTCTCGAGCGGCACGTCCGCCTTGAGCAGGTCGCGGCTGTGCATGTCGATGCAGTAGGCGCAGCCGTTGATCTGTGAGATGCGAAGATAGACAAGTTCGATCAGGGCTGCCGGCAATCCGCTCTGGGCAACATAGCCGTAGACGGCGCCGAGGGCCTTCATGCCACCCGGTGCGGCGGCCGCATAGTTCATGCGCTGGGGCATGGTGGCGGTCCTTACTGCTGCGGGATGGTCAGTGTGTCTGTGGGATCGGTGATAAAGACGGCGAGCAGGCTTGCCGGTTCGGTGGCGCTGGCGTTCTCACTCACCCTGTGGTGCGAGCCAGGGTTTTCGTAGAAGCCCTCGCCGACCTGGTAGACTTTGGCGGGTTCGCCATCGACCTGGCTGCGAATAGCGCCAGAAAGCACGTGGGCGTAGATGAAGGCGGACTTGGTATGGAAATGGGGCGCCGACTTGCCGCCGGGCGGGTAAATCACCTCGACAGCGATCAGGCTCTTGCCCGGGATGTTCGGGATGGCCCGCTCGAAGACAGGCCTCACCGTCTCATCGAAACCCTGCGCTCCCGTTCTCTGGGAGACAGGCCTCACCGTCTTGTGCTCCGGCCCGTTAGCGTACAGGGTTGTACTGGCGAGTGCGACTGCGATGCCCGCTGCGCCGATGAACCTCGTCAACTTGATCATTCTCATTGTTTTGTCCTCATGTTGGGATCAGGATCGCGGCGATCTTGCCGCCAGCTTGGGCTGCAAAGCAGACCAAGCTTGAGTAAAAGACTGCAATAGCGGCCGGCTCATCCAAGCGTTGCAGTCCGCTCTTCCTCAAGGCCATGGGCATATCCCGTTGCCAAACAAGCGCACCGTGTCGTTCTCAGAAACCACGCGGCGGTACAAACAGGCAGATTGTGTGCCCGTCACTCGCTCCTGCCGCCGAACACCAATGAAACACGCCGTCGGGACTGTTCTTGATCCGGCTGTCTGTGTAGGTAATCACTTCGCCCGTGCCCTTTATAACGTAGCCTTCGGGCCGCTCTCCGATGGCATTGTATGCGACTTCGCGGCAATCGTAGCCGGAGCAGCAGGAGAAGGGATAAGACCACCCCTGCGGCTGCGCAGCGGTCGGCAACGCGTCATGCGTCCTCGCCTCCGATGAAACGAGGAGCACCCATGCGCCGACAACAACAGCTGCGGCCTGGCGCAACAGTGTTATGCCTGCAAAGCCGTCGTTGGATGCGGGCGTGCCACCGCCGTCAACGACACAGCCGACATGACAGCGGCAGATCGGGTAGTGGACTGCCTGCTTCGGTCTCATAATGGGAACTCCTGTACTTGGCGTCAGCAGATCGGCGCAGACCGACTGCTGGCTGTGGAAGTTCGGCTCTTGTAGGCACCCAACGGTACACCCACCCCGGGCACCCATCGCGTCGTCGGGATCTGTGTTGTCATCGGCCGCGCCGTCTCGCGTCGACCGTGACCGTGCGGCGCGCGTAGGCTGGTCCTGGGCCGCGCATGTAGTGGAGCTCCGGCCGGTAGCGGGGCGCGACGAATTTGCGAAACGCCGATAGAGGCTGCGTGATGAGGGACAAGAGTTTCATGACGCGATCTCCTTTCCACTGAGCACGTCTGCATGGTCGAATGCCATGTACAGATTCGTGCAAGTGTGGAGGCAAATCTATTGTACCATGGTGTCCCCAATACTTTGGCATCAGTCTGGGCCGCTAGGCGCGGCATCAGCGCAGTCCGGATTGAAGCGGCTGTCACAAGACAGGCTTCCGTGTCGGCGCCACGTTGATCTGGCCTCGTTGCCCGGCGGCCTTCGTAGCAATATCGGCCGCAGTCAGCCGTTCAAGATGCTCGCGCGATCTCCGGATTGCCGAGGTGACCCTCTGTTGCCGCAAATGGAAAAGGCGTGAAAGGGCTTCCACGTCGCAGTTCAATAGGGCACAGACGTGACCCCCGCTGACTTCGCACCCGCGAAGAGCGCCGGACTTCTCCTGAGCGTGTCTTCTCGCAAGCGCATCGCTTGAGCGGTTAATCGGTCGACCGTCTCGCCTTCGTTTGCCCGCCCTCGCCGCATGTGCGGGAGCATGCGCCCGGGTCTATTGTGCGGTGGTGTCGGTCTCCATTATCGCAGCGCCTGCTCAGCGCGAGCCGATCCAAAAGTATTGCCGATACTATCGTGCAATAGATTTGGTACGGATGTCAGTCAATCTGTGTGCCTAACCGGATTCGATTGACTCACGTGCGACGCCCGATGGCGCTCGCCAGGACCCATTCAATCGGCACCTTGATCAGCCCGTCTTCCTTCTGAGCGACGAATGGAGGTTCTCATGAAAACGGTTCGTGTGATGGCGACAGCAGCCCTGATCGTGGGGGGCGTGTCATGAACCGTCGCTTCGACGCGATCATCATCGGTGCCGGGCAGGCGGGACCCTCCCTTGCCGGGCGTTTGACAGCAGCAGGCATGAAGGTCGCGCTGATCGAACGCAAGTTCGTCGGCGGAACCTGCGTCAACTCTGGCTGCATGCCGACGAAGGCGATGGTCGCCAGCGCCTATGCCGCACATCTCGCCCGGCGCGCCGGCGACTTCGGCATCTCGGTCGGTGGCGAAATCACGGTTGACATGAGGAAGGTCCATGCGCGCGCGGCCAAGGTGACGCTCGACGCGCGTTCGGGCCTCGAGAGATGGCTAACCAGCATGGAAAACTGCACCACGCTCCGCGGCCATGCCCGGTTCATCGGTCCACACAAGATCGAGGTTGGCGGCGAATTACTTTCGGCGCCGAGGATCTTCATCAATGTCGGCGGCCGGGCGGCAAGACCGGATATGCCCGGCATCGACCAAGTCAAGGTTCTAGACAACACCGACATGGTCGCGCTCGACCAGGCGCCTCGCCACCTCATCGTGGTCGGCGGCAGCTACGTCGGGCTCGAATTCGCACAGATGTTCCGCCGTTTCGGTGCCGAAGTGACCGTGGTGGAGAAAGGCCCTCGCCTGGTTTCGCGCGAGGACGAGGATGTTTCCACGTCGATCAAGGACATTCTCGAGCGCGAAGGTATTGCGATCAGGGTGGACGCCGAATGCATCCGCTTTGAGCCACACGGCGATGAAATCCGCGTCGGCCTTCACTGCGCGCGCGAGCCTCGCGACGTGGTCGGCAGCCACGTGCTGCTCGCTGTCGGACGCCGCCCCAATACTGATGATCTCGGTTTGGACCAGGCAGAAATCGCACGGGACGCGCGCGGCTACATTACCGTCGACGACCGTCTCGCGACGAACGTCGAGGGTGTCTTCGCGCTCGGTGAGTGCAACGGCCGAGGTGCATTCACCCACACGGCTTACAATGATTTCGAGATCGTTGCCGCCAATCTGCTCGACGGGGAAAGCCGCAGGGTCAGCGACCGGGTGCAGGGCTACGCACTTTACATCGACCCGCCGCTGGGACGCGCCGGCATGAGCGAGGCGGAAGGGCGGAAGGCCGGTCTCCCTGTACTCGTCGGCACGCGACCGATGACGCGCGTCGGTCGCGCTGTCGAGAAGGGCGAGACGCTCGGATTCATGAAAATCGTCGCCGATGCGGAGACGGGCAAGATCCTTGGGGCCGCGATCTTGGGCCCCGGCGGCGACGAGGCCATCCACGGCGTACTCGACGCCATCAACGTCGGCACACCGTATCGTGATCTCCAGTGGGCCGTGCCAATCCATCCGACGGTCTCGGAGCTAATACCAACTGTGATCGGCGCGATGCACCCGAGTGGCTAGGCGAATACTGCGGCCGGACGCGGGGGCCGCGACACGTACGAGCGAATCTTCATGCTCGCGACGGGATGTCATCGCTCTGCCGAGCGCAGCGTCGCCAAGAATCTTGCTCTCTTGGCCCGTCGGGGCCGGCTCTGACCCACGTTGACTCCATTGCGGGCCCTGATGGCTGAAACGTTGCTGAACTCGGTGCCGGCGCATATCTCTTCATGGGATTGCCAGAACCTGCGCCACGAGCTACCGCGAACTAGCCGCCACCTTGAATGGGCTCCGCAGGACGGGGACGGCGCGAGGTGCAATGCAGATCGCGAATGTGCGCAGCGTCGTCACAGGGAGCAGCGCGCCTCGCTTGACATCGTGAGGATGGTCTAGTCAGAGGGCGAATGCGCATAGCGCAGTTGTCAGCGACCGGATGGGGCCTTCGGAGTTTCGTGGCACGCGCTTCTGTTCGATCGCCTATGTGCCATGGAAGATGGTGGCATTACCGGCAGCCACAGGTCAATCGCCGTGCCGCGGTATTGCGTGCTTGTGACCGACAGCCCGCCGCCTTGCCTTTCCATCATTTGACTCACCATCGCCAAGCCGAGACCTGTTCCGTTGGTTTTCGTCGAAAAGTAGGGCACCCCCGCACTTCGAAGTGTCGCCGGGTTCATTCCAATACCGGTGTCAGCAACCGAGAGGCGGACCAACGGTTCGCGCGACGGGATACGTCTGCCGGATTGTCGAGCCATGGCGGCGGCAACGACGACCTCTCCGCCATCCGGCATCGCATCGCGAGCATTGAGCACCAGGTTCAGCAACGCCCGCTCTATTAGATGCCGGTCGATGAAGGCCGGCGGAAGATCTGCGTCGATATCGAGCCGAATGGTGATACCGCTAGGCAAGACGCTCGCTAAGACCGGTTCCAAGAATTCCAGAAGCTGGCTGATATCCACGGCCTCCAGCTGGAGTTCCCGGGGGTTCGCAAAATCGAGCAGCTGTCGTGCCAGTGTTTTGGCGCGGAAGGCGCAGAATATCGCTCCATCGATACGCTTGAGCTGCCTCGGCGAGCCGACCTCCTGGCGTTGCAGGTCCTCCATGATCGTGACGATCGGGGTGAGGAGACTGTTGAAATCGTGGACTATCGAGGCGAGCAGTATTCGCGGATCCATGCCCGCCACCGCATCAGTGCCATCGTCTGTGCTGCAATGCCGGAACGTTCGAGGCCGTTCGTCTATCATGTCCTTCTCCATTGCAGGTACCGGAAAAAACGTCTCCGGGAAGGTCTCCATAAACTGACCGGAAAATGGCGACCAGCGGCAGCGATGTGCGAAGTCACTTTCCACTTCGCACATTTTCTTAGACGGATGCGATTTACAGAATCGGTCAAGCGAGCGGGTAAATCTATTGTACGATGGTATCCTCAATACTTTGGCGTCGGTTGCGCGACGAGCAGCTCTGCCGCATGAGAATGTCGCGGCGGTACAAAAAAGGGCAGATGGTGCGCCCCGTCATTCCCCTCTGGCCACCGAGCACCACGGCGACCAGGACAGCAGCGGCATCATGCCTGCGAAGCCATTGTTTGGTGCGGGATTGCTGCCGCCCTGGATAGGCGGACTGCGGGCAACGCGTAGAGCGGCTGCTCGTTGGAGCATCGGCTATGCGGATGACGCCGTCGCATCCGATGCTAGTGCGCGATTCCGAGTTTCGCCGCCATGTTGACCAGGTCCGGGAGAGAGCGAGCCTTCATCTTACGCATCGCCTGGCCTCGGTGTGCCTTCACCGTGATCTCGCTGATCCCGAGCTCGAAGCCGACTTGCTTGTTCAGCAGGCCGGAAACCACCAGCGCCATGACCTCCTGCTCCCGACGGCTGAGGGATGCATGACGATCCCGCAGCGCATGGATCTCGGAGTCCATGGCGAGCATGTTCCTGCTGCGATCAAGCGCCTGCTCCAAGGCGGTCAGTAGCGCATCGTCGCTGAAGGGCTTTGTCAGGAACTCGACGGCCCCCGCCTTCATCGCCTTCACCGTCATCGGAACATCGCCGTAGCCCGTGACGATGATGATCGGCATGTCGGTCCGCTCGACGGAAACGAACTGCTGCAGGTCGAGCCCGCTAATGTCCGGAAGATTGACGTCGAGGATCAGGCAGTTCGGAACTAGCGCTCGCGGGCACGAGAGGAATTCCCGGGCCGAGGCGAACGTTTCCGGCTGCCAGCCTGCAGTTCGGATAAGCAACTCCAAGGATTCGCGCACAGATACGTCGTCATCGACGACGAACACCACAGGTAATTCGTGCGACATAGATGCCGACCTCGCCCCATCGCCCGGTGCAGTCGCAAAACCTTTGTACATCACCTTACCTCAACAGGCAATAAAGTGGCACGACGATCAGTCCGCACGAAGCACTGAACTGAGTGCCTCCTGAAGGGCTGCATCGCTGAACGGCTTGAAAAGGCACTCCACGGCACCCTGCTTGATGAGACGCGGCCGTATGCTGTCATCCGCTTGCGCCGTGATGAAGACGATCGGGATCCGCAGACCTCGGCACGTCAATTCCTGCTGCAACTCGGGGCCTGTCATCCCGGGCATCGCGACGTCCAGGATCAGGCAACTGGTCTTGTCGATACTGTCGGACGCCAGAAACTCTTCAGCCGAGGAGAACGTCCTCACGCTAAAACCGAACTCCTTGAGCAAATCGGGTAGAGACTCGCGTACGGACTCGTCGTCATCGACGACCGATACGAGTGGATGCGCAATTTTCATTAAATCCCCGCTACACTTTGGGCACTGCTGATGGCGGACACCCTCGCGGCGCTGACATCTTGCGCGGGTGCCTCATCCCCTGAGTACCTGGGGATGGAAAACGAAAACGTGGCCCCCGGGCCATCGTTGGATGCCGCCCACAAGCGGCCGTTGTGGCTCTCGATGATAAAGCGGCTGACGGACAAGCCGATACCCATACCGTCGCTCTTGGTCGTGTAGAACGCCTCAAAAAGCCGCTCCGCAGCCTCGGGTTGGATCCCGACACCGGCGTCCTGCACGGTCAAACGTACATGATCGTCCTCGTCCCCTTCGGTCTTGATCAGCAACCGCCTCTGGCGATCGTCAACATCGCTCATTGCATCAGCAGCATTACGCAGCAGGTTCACGATGACCTGCTGAAGCTGGATGCGGTCTCCGCTAGCAACTGGAAGCCCGTCAGCAAATGCGGTGCGGAGAACCACCCGGCTTCTTTGAAGATCACTCCACAACAGATCGATCACCTCGCGTGCAGCTTCGTTGAGATCGACCGGCTCGATCGACGCGGTTCTCTTGCTGAAGAGTGCACGCAGTCGGGTGATCACGTCGGCTGCACGGTTGCCGTCGCGGATGGTGCGTCGCGCGGTCTCCCGCGCGCCGTCCATGTTCGGCGGGTCGGCCGCCAGCATGCGGAGGCAGGTGCCAGCATTGGTTATGATGCCAGACAGCGGCTGGTTGACTTCATGGGCAATCGACGCGGTCAATGCTCCGAGGCTTGTGATCCTGGAGACATGTGCGAGTTCCGAGCGGGCCTTGGTGAGTGCCTCGTCGGCGAGCCGGCGCTCCGTCACGTCCTGGACCGCAGCGAGGCACTCCAATCGGCTATCCTGGTGACGGACCACACGACCGAAGGTGCGCAAGTATTTCACCCTGTCATCTGGCATCCGTAGCCGGATGTCGTAACCAAGATAACCATGGCCGGCACGAACCCGAGCCATCTGCTCGGACAGTAGCGGAACGTCTTCCGGATGGACCCGCGCACGCACCTGCTCGAGTGTAACGACCGTCTTCGGGTCAAACTCGAAGATTCGACAGAGTTCTTCCGAAAAGGCGACCTCATCCGTGTCCACGCGCCAAGAGAAGCTACCGGTTGAACTGAGCTGTTGACCTTCGGCGAGCAGTGTTTCACTGCGCCTGAGCGCTGCTTCAGTCCGCGAACGCTCGATCGCAATGCTCGCGAGGTGCGTCGCATGCGCGATGAGATTTTGGTGCTGCGGGGATGGGCTCGCAGGCTGGCGCTGATAGAGGCAAAGGGTGCCAAGGACGCGTCCATCCTTTGCATGAATTGGCGTGCTCCAGACCGATCGCAGTCCGTGTTCCAGAACATGGGTTCGAACAGAAGAGTCGTGCCAGCGCGGATCGGTATCCATGTCCTCTGCAACGACCTGTACCTTCTGACGGGCCGCTATCGCGCAGGGCAAGGCGTCGCCGTTAAGGGAGAGCCCCGCAATCGGGTCGGTGTAGCTGGCAGGAAGAGAAGGGGCCACGCTATATTCGATGGTTGGGCCGCTCCAATCGATTGGGTGGACATCGCAATAGCAGCCGAAGGCAGCCTCTTCGACCATCTCGCACAGCGCGCTGAGAACATCGCGAAGCGGACTGCCGGACGCGATCATCTCCAGAAGCTGCTTCTCGCGAGCGAGATTGGTCTCCGCGCGCTTGCGGTCGTCGATATCGGTGTTGACGCCATACCATTTGACGATGTTCCCGGAGGCATCGAGCAATGGGTTGGCGCGGAACAGAAGCCACCTGTACTCGCCATCGAACCGGCGCAGCCGCGCTTCGGCCTCTCCCGGCTTTCCCGAAGCCATAATAGCCTGCCAGGTGGCAGTCAGTCCGCTGAGGTCGTCCGGATGAACGGTCACCCCCCAGCCCCAACCCTGCGCCTGCTCGGCTGAGAGTCCGACATAGTCCAGATAGTGCTGGCTGAAGAATTCGGCCGAACCGTCAAGACGAGCCGACCACGCCAGCGTGGGGATGGTGTCGATGGTCAGTTTGAAATTGCGTTCGCTCTCGCGGAGCGCCTCCTCGACGCGCTTCCGGTCGTCTATGTCGATGTGCAACGCGTACCAGCGCACAATGCGCCCGTTCGCATCTCGAACGGGCAGCCCGCGAACGTGAAACCAGCGATACTTTCCGTCGGCGCCTAGAAATCGCTGTTCGGCGTCAAACGGAATTCCCGTCCTGGTCGAACGCCGGGCGGTATCGAGGACATTTTGAAGATCTTCCGGGTGAATTAGCCCGGCGAGCCCAGTGCGCTTCAGCTCTTCCGCAGTTTTCCCGAAGTACCTCGCGACATGCTTGTTGACAGCTTCGACGTCACCGGTTGGTGACAACACCTCGATTCCGCCGGGAATGCTGTCCACGATCAGTCGCGCCTCGCGTTCGCTCGCAAGGAGCGCTTCCTCTGCGCGTTTCCGCTCGTCGATATCCGTGCTGATTCCGTACCATTTGATGATGTTGCCCGATTCATCGCGCAGTGGGTTGGCCCGAAATAAAAACCACCGATACTGTTGGTCGAACCGGCGGAGCCGTGCTTCAGCCTCACCGGGTCGGCCGGAAATCAATATGGCTTGCCACGTGGCAACCCATCCTTTGAGATCGTCCGGATGGATGCCGGCAGTCAGGTCCCAATATTCCGACTGCCCCGCAGCGAGGCCGACGTAATCGAGATAGTGCTGGTTGAAGAATTCGGGGGTTCCGTCTGGAAGAGCGGACCATGCCAGCACAGGAATCGTGTTGATGATCTCGTTGAGATTGCGCTCGCGCGCTGCGAGAGATTCTTCGGCGCGTTTACGCTCGTCAATGTCGATAAGCAGGTTGTACCAGCGGACGATGCGACCGTTCGAATCCCGGAGCGGAAATCCCCTTGACTGACACCAACGGTAGACGCCATCGAAACGTCGAGCGCGGACTTCGTCCTCGAAGGGCTCACCCGACGCGATCGATCGCGTGAAGTACTCGACGGCGCGCGGTAGATCCTCAGGGTGAGTCATATCGCTGGTCGCCCAGCGCCTTAGCTCCTCAAACGGCTTGCCAAAGAACTCGACAATCTGGCGGTTGACGAATTCGAGCTCACCATTGGGCGTGAAAGCCGCGACCATGCCGGGAATACTGTCCACAATTGAACTGGCATCGCGATCGCTTGCTCTGAGCGCCTCCTCAGTCCGCTTGCGATCATCGATATCGATCAGCAAGTGAAGCCAGCGAAGAATGCTGCCTTGAGGATCCCGTAAAGGCAGACCATGAACGTTGTGCCAGCGGTAAACGCCATCGGCGCGACGGTGGCGGCTCTCGATGTTGTAGGTGCTACCCCTCTGGTGCGCCTCCAGCTGTGCGGCGACTGTCCGCTCCAAGTCATCCGGATGGACGACGTCTGACGCCTTCCAGCCTTTCAGCTCCTCGAATGTTTTGCCGAAGTAGTCGAGGGTGAGATGATTGAGGCCCTCAACTTTGCCCGACGGTGTCGTCACGGCGACAGGAACCGGAATGCTGTCGACGATCAGCTGAAAATCAAGCTCCCGCCGCTTCAGGCCCTCTTCAGCTCGCCGAAGGTCCTCAATGTCCGTACCGACGCCGCACCATTTGATCACCTGACCGGCAACGTCACGTATGGGGCTGCACTGGATGGCGATGCAGCGATATTGCCCGTCGAAGCGTCGTACACGCGCTTCCATTTCGCTGGACTCGCCGGAGGCCAGAATCGATTGCCAGCGTTCGAGCATCCTCGGCAAGTCGTCCGGTCTAACCGCGGCCTCCCACTCCCAGCCGTGAGCTGCGTCGAAGAGCCCGGTGTATTCAGACCAGCGTCGATTGACAAAGTCGACGCGACCGTCAGGCAGCGCGGTCCACGCCATGGTCGGTAGCGCATCCAAGACGGGGCCGAGATACGTCTCCATCACCATCCTTTTCGTGCATACGTGCGTGAGAGCATGCGTTAGGTCAGCGCAAACGTCCATTATGCCTTGGTGTTGGTCTTCGTGAACGGACGCGATGCTCACTGGCCAATCAATACAAAAGTATCGCCGATACCAACGTGCAATGGATTCGACGCCACTGATGATCGATCTGTTTGGTACGGACATCTGGACGCTGACAACGCCGCTTTTGTGTCGTCGCGAGGATGTCACTGGGGCTGTGATCTTCATCGTCGCACAGCACCGACTAGAAGGAACTCGTGCTCGGGACACTCGGCGCGGTGGATCGGGCCACGCGGGAGCTTCTGGGAATTCCCCACGATGTGATCGAGGCAGTCACGCGGACGAAGCGGCACGCAAGCGGTGGAGGCGGTCAATCCACCCCGGAGGCAACAAGTCCAACAACGGAGCAGAGCAATGAATTACGCAAAGACTGACGAAGCTGTCAGGAAGCTTACCCCGGCGCAATATCGGGTAACCCAGGAGAGCGGCACCGAGCGCCCCTTCACGGGGGAATATCATGATAACAAAGAGCCGGGCATCTATGTCGACGTCGTTTCCGGCGAACCGTTGTTCGCTTCGACCGACAAGTTTGATTCCGGCTCCGGCTGGCCAAGCTTCACCAAGCCGATCGTATCGGCAAATGTCAACGAACTGCGGGACGACTCGCATGGTATGACTCGCACCGAGGTTCGCTCGGTCCATGGCGACAGCCACCTTGGCCATCTGTTTCCCGACGGCCCCGAAGACCGGGGCGGGCTACGCTATTGCATCAATTCCGCGGCGCTGCGTTTCATTCCGCGTGACGAAATGGAAGCCGAGGGCTACGCCGCGTACCTCAACCAGGTGGAGGACATCTAAATGACCGAGAAAGCTGTTGTGGCTGGTGGCTGCTTCTGGGGCATGCAGGACCTGCTTCGCAAGTTGCCGGGCGTCGTCCAGACCCGCGTGGACTATACCGGCGGCGATGTGCCGAATGCGACTTACCGCAATCACGGCCGCCACGCCGAAGGCATAGAGATCATCTTCGATCCAGAGGTGATCAGCTACAGGCGGATCCTGGAGTATTTCTTCCAGATCCACGATCCCACAACCAGAGACCGGCAGGGCAACGACTTCGGCAGTTCCTACCGCTCGGCGATCTACTACATCGATGATGAGCAGAAGCGGATAGCCGAGGACACCATCGCAGATGTGGAGGCTTCTGGCCTGTGGCCGGGTGAAGTCGTGACCGAGGTCGAGCCGGTGGGAGACTTCTGGGAAGCGGAGCCGGAGCACCAAGATTACCTGGAACGCTACTCCAATGGCTACACCTGCCATTACCCACGCTCCAACTGGGTGCTGCCTCGGCGATCCGCGGCCGAATAGCAGCCACCTCTGTGGCCCAATCTGAGGAACTAAGGAGACGCAAGTTGATGGCGGAGATGACCAAATCAGATGAGCTCTCGGCTTTCCTCGTTCGCCTTGCAAGGCTTCCCAATGGCTTTTCACGGGGCATCTACGGCGGATCGCCATAAGGCGTCACTACCGACAGATCGACCGGCTGGACGAAATTGTTCGCCGTGAACTCGGGGGCCGGGAAACCTATAGCTTCAATCTCTATCGTACCCCGGCGGGTGAGATTCATCTTCGACCGTGCGAGATGTCCTCGGCCCGGGTAATCGACTTCGTCCAGGGCTTCTCCGCAGACACAGCTGGATGGCGGAACACGCCGCGCTGGCCACTGGGAGGAATTGACCTATGACCATCCGGGTTTCCCGCCCCTGCACTCGGCGCTTGCGGAGCATTTTTCCTGGAAGCAGACCGGAGAAAACAGCAGCGACAGTGATCACCATAAGCCTCTGGAAGATTCTGAAACTGGAGCCCGGCCCTGATCCGGTTGCCGAATGAGCGAATTCCTCCTGAACATTTCAGGGTCTAGCCCTGCAGCCGCAACCATGGAGATTTGGGCGGGCATGGCATTGCTCGGGGTGCTGGGATTTGTTCTCGGTTTCGCGCTCAACCATGGATCAATTTGCACCGTCATCGCCACGAGGGAACTGGTTTCGGAGAAGAGGCCTGCGCGATTGATCGCGATCATCGAATGCGCCGTCTGGGCGACCCTCGTCTACGTAGTCCTCGAAACCTCACCGATGATGCAGGAGGGTTGGTCGCCAATAGGCTACCTGGTTCCCGCCGCCTTTTTGTTCGGGCTCGGCACCTATGTGAACGGCGCTTGCGTGTTCGGGTCTGTCGGGCATTTCGGAAATGGCGAAATCGACTTCGGATTCGCGTTTCTCGCCATCTTTGCGGTGTTCTACATCGAATCCTTGTTTAACCTGCTTCCGGATCAGCCGCCGATAAGTGCTTCTCCGCCGCTTGGAGCGGTCCTTCTCGCACTTGCACTTTTGGCCATCCTGATGCTCAGGCTAGGTGTGTCATTTAGATCCGAGTCCAACTTTCGACGGCTGACGCTGTCGATGGGAGTGATCGGAATCACCTTTACCATGCTGGCAATTTTTGCGCCTGGGTTCTCGATCACGGCATCGGTTGGATCGATCGTTTCAATACCTGTCGCGGGTGCCGTAATTGCAGTCTGCATGTTCGGCGGCAGTCTTGCCTCCGCAAGGCTCAGGAAGCGTCGATTCTTGCTGAAGTGGCCGACCTTCGAAGCCATATTCAGAAGAACGCTTGGAGGCGTCCTAATGGGATTGGGTGCGCTACTCATTCCCGGTGGGAACGATACACTGCTAATGGTCGGGTTCCCCATGGGGGCATGGCAGGCCGTCCTCGCGTACATTCTATTCGTTGTGACGCTGGCCGCCCTCATCGCTAGGTTCGGTTCGATGGCAAGATCCTGGTCATGACCGTGGCCAAGGTCAGGACATCGCGTCCAAGGGGCCTCCACCACCTGACATCGGCGCGCCGCGCTCCGGTACCTCGAGGCGACCGGAGAGGCCAAGTCCGTGGGCGTCCGGAACGCGTTGGGGTTGATGAGGAATGGAAAACGAAAAGGTGGCGCCAGGACCATCATTCGGCCTCGCCCACAGGCGGCCCTTATGATTTTCGACTATGGAGCGACTGACAGAAAGGCCAATTCCCATACCGCCGCTCTTGGTGGTGTAGAAGGGTTCGAACAGTCTATCAGCACCTTCCGGTTCGAAACCCACTCCCAGATCCTGCACCTCCAGGCGCACATGGTCGCGGTCGTCTCGTTTGGTCCTGATCACCAACTGACGCGGACGATCGTTGACGCCGCTCATCGCGTCGGAGGCATTCAGGAGCAGGTTCAGGATGACTTGCTGAAGCTGGATCCGATCGCCTGAGACAAGTGGGAGATCGTCGGCGAATTCTGACCGCAGTGAGACCCGGCCTCTTTGAAGTTCACCCAACGACAGCGCGATCACCTCTTGCGTAGCCTCGTTCAGATCCACAACCTCGGTCGTGACGTCCTTCTTGGCAAAGAGCGCGCGCAATCGCGCGATCACATCAGATGCTCGGTTGCCGTCGCGGATCGTACGCCGTGCAGTTTCGCGCGCGCCGTCGACGTTTGGGGGGTCGGCGGCCAGCATCCGCAGACAGGTGCTGGCGTTGGTTATGATGCCCGACAGCGGCTGGTTGACCTCGTGCGTGATCGACGCGGTCAACGCTCCAAGGCTCGTGACCCTGGCCATATGTGCGAGTTCTGATCGCGCCTTCCCGAGTTCCTCTTCGGAGAGCCGACGCTCCGTCACGTCCTGGAGCGCGCCGATGTACTCCGCTCGACCCGCCTGGTCTCGGGTGGCGTGGGCGACCATATGCAAATATTTGACCGAGCCGTCGGCCATCTGCAGTCGAAATTCGTACTCGAAATCGTCACCGTCGCTTCGCGCCCTTTCGACCATCTCGTACAGGAACCGGAGATCTTCCGGATGGAATCGAGTGCCCATCAACTTGAGCGTCACAGGCACGCCCGGGTCCAGGTCAAATATGCGATAGAGTTGTTCCGACCAGATAATCTCGTCTGTCGCTACACGCCAGTGGAAGCTGCCGGTTCGACTAAGGTGTTGGGCTTCCTTCAAAAAGGCCTCGCTTCGCCGAAGGGCCGCGGCCTGCGCGTGTCCGCGCTGCGCCAGGTAAACCGTCCACCCAAAGATCAGGGCGATCAGGCATCCGCCTGCCAGCACGACGGCAGTTAGGAAAGCAAACCGTTCATGTCCCGCCAGTATGAGCGCTCGCCATAAGCCCAACGTGCCTGCGACAACGGCTATGGCGACGCTGATCGGGAGCCAGCGCGGGGTGCCCGCCGGGCTTGCCTCGATGTGCCAGGCAAGCGCAAGCATGCCGAAGCCGAGGACCCAGAAGCCGAGTGCCGTATGGAACGCTGCAAGTGCGACGCCGCCCCAAAACCCTATGGTCGCTACCATGCCAAAGGCCGCGACAATCGAGCCGTTCAGCCCCAGCAACAGCGAGAACCGCTTTGAGGAGGCACGGGCCGATAGCAGTCCCATCGAAGTCAGGGCAAAGCAAATCGCCGTCCCTGGCGCCATCCCGCCCCGACTAACCAGCCCGACATTGATATAGGATGGCCCCAAGAGCTCGTTGATTCCGAGATCCATTCTGAAGACGAACTCGACAAGTCTGGCTACGCTCAGGACGCCGACTATTCCGGCGCCCACAGCGACCAGCCAACGTGGCCCCCCCACAGCCAGTGTCATCAGGGCGAGACCACTGAACAGGAAGCACGCGGCAGCATTGCGCGTCATGGGAGGTAGGTTTGGCAGGAGTTGGACCAGAGCCGGCGTGTGAGAGAACCAGCCAACCAGAACAGTCAAACCCAAGGCGACGACGAACACAGCCAAACCCACCGCCAGGCGCTTTGGCACAGCGTCGGCGCGACCAGTTTTTGTCGCACCAAAGACGCCATGCGAGGAATCTTCGAGCGCTCCATCCCACCAAGCCTGCCCCGAATGCTTTGGGAAGCTCTGTGCGGGGAATCGACCGAGTGGCTGGGCATCCGCAGCCGGTTGGTTTTCGATTTGCCAAGACGTCTGCGGCGTTACAAATCCGAGGTGCTTGGCCACGACGCGGGTGAGTTCGTTCTCCATCCGGGTCCTTTCGTGACGGACGCCGAGTACAAGGATGCGCTCTCCGTGGGCAATCGTCCATCACCCTTTGGTGTTGGTCCCGCGACGTTAGCACCAGTCCTCTCCGCGCCAGCTGATATTGTTGCGCCCACCGACGCCATCCGTCAGCGTTACCAGCATTCAATCGGATTCGCGCCACGCTTGATCGCATGGTGTGTCATCCAACGGCGCACGATGTGACAAACGGAGAGTTCTCTGGCGAATTAGCCAACATGCACGCGACGACCCAGAAAGTTTCCATACGGCCAAAACCCACACCACCAGCGGCAGCACGGCGCGTCGCTCCGATGGCAACATCTATGTCGCGATTCAACCAGATCTGAGCTAGACAGCGTCCATGTACTCATCCATTTGCGCGTCGAGGAAAAGGCCCGCTTCTGTGCGCGCACAGCGGAAGATGACGTGGCTGACAAGGAACTTCTGCAAGTGGCGCGATCAAGGCGAGGCACACTTCCGCCGCTCAGCATGTCCAGAGCGGCATCAAAGGAGCGGGTCGGGTGTCGTTTCACGTGCTTCGGGTCGTAGCGCGAACGGCAGGATTAGAGAAGCGAATGAAGGTCGGCAAATGGCGCGACCTTCCCGTTCAACGACCGGAAAATTTGACCCGTCTAGCCCTTCCCCCGAGAGAATTGGGACCTCGGCAGCGGCAGAGAATGCGGACATCGTAGTAGGTCCACACCAGTAGGACACCTTCTGGGATTTCTGCCGGAGATCATCTCCTTCACAAGGCTTGCCGGTTCATCGACGCTCGGCCACCATGTGCCAGTGCCAGCTGCCGGGCTTGGCGTGTTCCTGGTCTATCAAGCTCAGAGGCTCGAACTCCGCGAAGAGTTCGACTAGTTCTGCCGCATTGCAGTAAAAGTGAGGGTGAATCTTGTCGGAATCGTCAGGATCGATGGCAGCATCGACAAAGGTGTTCGGCGCGACTTCCTCGCCATTTCCGTATTTGACGTTGCGCTTTGAAAGCATGGTGCCCTGGTAGCTGCCGCCCGGCTTCAGCACACGCGCGATTTCGGCGACGGCCGCGCCCACTATCAGCGGATCGCCGTGGTAGATCACATTGAAGGACAGGACGTGGTCGAACGAGCCCGTCTCGAACGGCAGCTCCGTCATCGCCGCCACTTGTGTGGCGATGGCGAGATCTTCTTCCCGGCTTGCGCGGCGCAGTTCGGACAATCCTTGCTCGGCCATGTCCACCGCCGTCACGTCGAGGCCGAGGCGCGCGTAGGCGAGCGCATGCCGTCCGACGCCGCAACCAAGATCCAGCACCTTGAGAGCGCCCCTGGTAGCCAGCGTCGCCGCGAACGCCGCCACGTCCGGTTCCGGCGTAAGCCAGTCCGCCCGGCCATGCGGCGTGGCCCAGCGATCATTCCAGGCGAGGTGAGCGGTGTCGGTTTTCATAGTCGATGTTCCTTTGAGAAGTGCTGGTTTCAGTGCCCGTCCATCACCCGGGTGCGGGTATGCGCGCCAACCTGTTCGACGATGATGACGAGGCCGAAGATCATCAGAATGATGGTCGCGGCGGTCGGGTAGTCGAACATGTCCATGGCGACCTTCAATTCCAGTCCGATGCCGCCGGCTCCGACCAGGCCAAGCACCACCGATGAGCGCACCGCCTTTTCGAGGGCGTACAGCGTAGTCGTGATGAAGGCAGGCGTTGCCGCCGGCATCACGGCACAGAAAATGGTGTCGATGCGTCGGACGCCTTGGGCCTGCAGCGCTTCGGCCGGCCCCTTGTCGATGTCCTCCATCGCCTCGGCGAAAAAGCGGCCGCAGAAGCCGGCCGTGTCGACGGCTATGGCCAGGGTGCCCGCAAACGGCCCGAGCCCGACCGCAATGACGAAAATCAGCGCCCAGACCAGATCGGGCACCGTGCGAAATACCGCCACGACGCCGCGCGCCACAAAATTGAGCCAGCGGCTGCCGAGCAGGCCCCTGGCCGAAAGCACCGCGAGCGGAATCGAGATCACAGCACCGACGAACGTGCCGGCGACCGCCATCTGGAACGTCTCAACGAGGGCGGACGAGAGGGATGGCAGCCGCTCAAGGCTTGGAGGCCACGCGCGCGAAAAGAAATCCCCGAGCGCCGGCAGGCCCGTCGCCAGTTCGGAAACCGACCAGCCGGTCCCGTCTAGGGACCAGACAAGTACGCCAAGGCCGAGCGCGTAGAGAAGAAACACAAGCGCGGACGGCCGCGCGAAACGAAGCGGCATGCCGGGACGGCGGGAAATGTCAGTCGTAGAGGCCACGAAGGTCTCCGATCGCCAATTCATGCGAGGGCGCGTCCAGGGCCAGCTTTCCTTCACGCAATCCCACGATGCGTCGCCCATGCGCGAGCGCGTGAGCCAGGTTGTGGGTGGTGAAAACGAGCGTCGCGCCGGTCTCGCGCACAACCCGGGCAAAGACATCCATCACCTCTTCGCCGGCCGCAGGGTCGAGGCTGGCGGCGGGCTCGTCCGCCAGGACGAGGCGCGGTTCCGCCACCAGCGCGCGCGCTATCGCCACGCGCTGCGACTGGCCGCCGGAAAGGCTGTCCACGCGGCGCATTGCAAGGTCCGCAAGCCCCACCCGGTCGAGCGTCGCAAGCGCCCGCTTGCGGGAATCGATAGGGGCAAGCGCCTGAACCCAGCTTCGCGGGCCTGGTCTCGCTGCAAGCAGACCATGCACG
>NZ_AHAM01000314.1 GCF_000236565.1 Mesorhizobium alhagi CCNWXJ12-2
GGCCGCAGCCAGTTGCTCGACGGTCAGATGGTTGGTGATGCCGAGTTCCGCGGTGGGCTCGGAGAACGTCCCGATGGCGACCAGGTTGCCGAAGACGTCCTGCGTCCAGTCGAGTTGCGCCTCCGATGAAAAGGCCAGCGAACTCGCCAGGATGGTTACATCATGGCTACTACGTGGGCGCAGTATCATGCGATGCGGCTGGAGCAAGATGGGCCGTGCGTAGCGATACGTCGTCTGATGATGGATCGTCAGTTTCATTGATACCGCCAAAAATGCTGTCGACCGCGCGATTGCCTGGAGGAAAATTTTCGTGCGAGTTCTCGGGAGGCTACCAAAATCCGCTGACACGATCTCAACGCATCGCCTGCAGGATTGTTGCTGCGCTGCATCAAGAGATGCGAAGGAAAATTTCAGGGGATCGAAATCTCGATTCTCCTCTGGCCACCATTGGCACAATTAGGAACGGTCAGAAGTAGAGTGGTGGGGGCCACAAGCGTGCCGAGTGCTCCTGACGCTCGAACAGCGAAAACAGATAACAGATCTGGTCGAACTGAAGCCGCGGACTGACCACAAACTGCTTACGAATGTGAGCCTCGGAGAACCGAGCGGAATTTGTCGTCCTGCTTGCTGGGTGGCGCACCGAATCGCCGCATCCAACCCTTGATATCATCCATCGAGATATCCATATACCATCCAGATGGATGGAGAACAAGAATGTCCGACAACGTGCTCAAGCTGCGCGACAGGGGAGGCGACACCGAGAAGATCACGATCAATCTCGGTTATGTCGACCTTGGCCGCGTCGATCTGCTCGTGCAGGAAGGCTTCTACTCCAACCGAACCGATTTCATCCGCACCGCGATCCGCAATCAGCTTGCCGCGCATGCCGATGCAGTCACGCAGTCGATCGTCAGGCACACGTTGGAACTGGGGCTTCGCGACTACAGCAGGGCCGATCTGGAGGCGGTGAAGGCCGCTGGCGAGAGGCTCCAGATCAGGGTCGTCGGGCTCGCCCGTATTGCGCCGGACGTATCCCCCGAACTCGCATTGGACACGATCGACTCCATCACCGTTCTGGGCGCGCTGCAGGCCAGTGCGGAACTGAAATCGGCACTGGCCGGACGCATCCGATAGGGCAGGTCGCCCGACAAAAAGGAAATGACCATGAACGAAGATTTTGTCGCGGCCGTGCGCCGTGCGACCCTCTCCACGCGCGCCTCGAACGTCGCTGAGGCAACCCGCGTGATTCAGGACGCGCTGGCAGGGCACGCGATCTCGGGCAGGCAAGATGGCACGATTCCCGAGATCGTGGCCCCGCCGGCGCGATTTGGGCCGACGCCTTTCCCGGTTGATCCCGACGCTGATCTTGTCGAGCCTGCGGACGATTCTGCGAAGGTATCGGCCCGACTGGATCTTTCCCCGACTTCCAACAGACTGCGAAAGCCGCTGGGGGAGACTGTGCGAATCCTGCGTGAGGGACGCTTTGCGACCAACGCCCTGGCATCTCTTCCGGGCATGGGTCTGACAGGATCGACCGGACTTGCCACGCTGCCTGCCCTGCCGGAGGGAGCCCAGTTCCAGACGCGGTCATTCACCTGCATGGCCGGGACGCGAAGCTATCGGCTCTACATACCCGCCTCCGCGCCCAATCGTCCGCGGGGGCTGGTCGTCATGCTGCATGGGTGCAAACAGAACCCCGATGACTTCGCGGCGGGCACCGGCATGAATGCAGTCGCCGAGGCAAACAGTCTGCTGGTCGCCTATCCGGGACAGACGGGGGCGGACAACGCCTCGTCCTGCTGGAACTGGTTCCGACCGGGGGATCAGGGACGCGACAGCGGTGAGCCCTCGATCATCGCAGGCATCACGCGGGAGATCATGTCGGAGTTCGGCATCGAGCGCCGCCAGGTTTTCGTCGCGGGCCTGTCGGCGGGCGGTGCGATGGCCGCGGTGATGGGTGAAACCTACCCCGATATCTATGCGGGGGTCGGGATTCATTCCGGCCTGGCCTGTGGCTCCGCCAACGACGTCATGTCTGCCTTTGCTGCAATGCGGGGGGATGCCGGCCTTCCAGGCCACACCTGCTCGCGCACGGCAAACGGTGCTTCGAATCCCATTCGCACGGTCGTCTTCCACGGAGCCGGGGACCGGACGGTCCATCCCTCCAATGCGGACCGGATCGTCGCGGCGGCCGCACCACACTGGGCGGACAGCACCGTCCGCAAGGAATCCGGCCGCGGCGCCGGCGGGCGAACCTATACCAGAACGGTTCTCGTGGACCCGGCGGAATTGCCTGTCGTCGAGCATTGGCTGGTCGACGGCGCTGGACATGCCTGGTCCGGCGGTCAGGCTGCAGGTTCCTACACCGATCCGAAAGGTCCAGACGCATCCAGCGAGATGGTGCGCTTCTTCCTGAGTGGTCAGACTTGATTGCCCGGGAAGGTTCGCAATGTCCGAAGGTAGTAGGCGTGTCCGAACCGACTGCCGGCTCTCGCGCGGGCTTTTGACGATAATGGGTCCGCGGCAGCGGGGGCACGACGGCCGGAAGTCGTCCGGTCAACGGCGCGGACCGCCGACCGCAAGGACCCCGCATGGCATGATCCAGCCTTCAGCCGCTGGCGCCCAGCCTCCGGCAACGGATCCACGCGCGCCCACGAGGATATCGATGCCGACAGGGTCGCACCCGGCCGCGTGCCGTCCCCGAAACTCCTCGCGGAACTCGAATAGCAGCTTTACGCTGCTCAATTACTAAGCTGACGGTCTGGAATCGGCCCCGAACAGGACGCTGATTGTCTTCGCGCTGAGCGTCAGCAGTTGGCGCTGTCGAGAAGGTGGACCCGCAGGACAGGCCTGTGGGCCCATGGTTAAGACCCCACCTGTCGGATGTCCCCGCGCGGCCTGGCGTGCCCTACCAGCGCGAGCCGAGCGGTGGTACTGTCGATGGCAGTTCGGCCGCCCTTGTCTCACGTTGAGATGTCGATCACCTGCCGGTCTCTACCTCGACTAACTCGGCAGACCGGAACGGCTCTGGCAGTTCGCCGAGACGCGAATGTAGGAATGTAGGCGATAACAGGCGGAAGACTGGCGTCCGTCCTCGGGGTGCCCTATGGTCGATGGAACGCCCGCCGCGCCCCGGCCGTGCTTTAGTTTGGACTGACAGGGAGGGATCATCATGCCTGATCGTGCCCGTGGCCCTCTGCAATTGGGAGAGAGAGCGCCGAATGTCGTGCTCGACGCAATTACGCGCGAGGGCAAGATAGCAATCGATGATTTTCGCGGCGAGAAGCCAGTGCTGGTTGGATTATACCGAGGCCTGCACTGTCCATTTTGCCGGCGCCATATTGCGACGATTTCGAAGCTCACACCAGCGCTCAATGCGAAGGGCATCGAAAGCCTGACAGTCGTGAATACGCCCATCGAACGGGCGCGCCTTTATCTCCGGTATCATCCGATGCCGGCGCTGCTCGCGGCGTCTGATCCTGAGCGGGCTTCACACCGGGCATTCGGATTACCCAACCTGCAGATCAGCGAGGACGAGACCGTGTGGCCGTACAAGGCTACAATGAGCGATGTGAAGGCGATGCGGCTCAACTTGCCGGGCGAAATGCCGGAGCCGATGGATCCGTTCGCGACGCTCGAATATCTCAACAAAAAAGACGGCTACGAAATCACTGAAGTGGACCAGCAAATCATTGCGACCGGAGTGGGCCAGCTTGTGGGCCAGTTCCTGCTCGACCGAAACGGGGTGGTTCGCTGGACCTTCTCCGAAGTTCTCGATGGCGGCTTGGGCGCGGCCCCGAACTCTGAGGAGATGATGTCAGCAGCGTCGGAGATCGGGCAATAGGGCGCGTAGGACCCCTTTGCATCTGCACCGCCGCCTGTCGACTATACCCTCGACATCGCATCGCTGCCATCCAAGATCGGCCCAATCAAGACGTTTAACGTGTCGACCCGAAGCGTCTGCAATGACCCGAAAGCGACGTTCCTGGGCCGAATTTCCTTCCCGAAAGCCGCCACTCGGCCCAACCAGCGCTCATGACCCAAGGACGAAGCCGCTCGCGCGGCACTGGCGCGCGTGGCGAGGGTACAGCGATGATCTGAACGCCGTGCATTTGTGAGTTTGCGGTCCTGGCTGACGATTGGGGTCTTCTCAATCATCAGACAGGAGGTTTCCATGACGGAGGAGAGGACCACCCCGCTGCGCGAGCGGATGATCGAAGACATGCGCATCCGTGGGATGGGCGACAAAGCCCGGCAAGCCCATATCCGGGCCATCAAGGATTTCGCCGGTTTTCTGAAGCGGTCTCCAGATACCGCCACCCCCGAGGACCTGCGCGCCTACCAGTTGCACATGACCAACGCGGGCATCACTCCGCCAACTTTCAACTCCCGCATCATCGCGCTCCGTTTCTTCTTTGGCACGACCTGCGGGCGCGAGGACATGAAGCGGTATATGCAGTTTCGCCGCCAGCCGCGGAAGCTGCCCGTGGTCTTGAGCGTTGAGGAGGTTTGCGACCTGCTGATGGCGGCCCCGGGGCCGGGCCTGAAGTATCGTGCAGCACTCAGCATCTCTTACGGGGCCGGGCTCAGGGCATCCGAGGTCTGTAACCTCAAGATCGGCGACATCGACAGCGATCGGATGCTGATCCATGTCGAACAGGGCAAAGGCCAGAAGGACCGCAAGGTCATGCTGTCGCCCGGGCTGCTCGAACTCTTGCGCGACTATTGGCGCGAGGCACGACCGCAGGGCTGGCTGTTCCCTGGCAAACCCCGGATCAACCCGATTTCGCCACGGCAGCTCCACCGCGCCTTCACCTCGGCCAAGAACATGGCGGGTATCGCCAGGCCGGCCACGCTGCACACGTTGCGGCACAGCTTCGCCACGCATCTTCTGGAAGCGAACACCGATGTCAGGGTCATTCAGGTCCTGCTCGGGCATGCCCGGCTCAACACCACCGCGATCTATGCCCACGTTGCCACCAAGACGATCCGCGGCACGGTCAGCCCGTTCGAGACGTTGAAGAAGCTTCAGGACCAAACGCTGCGACGCGGATTGGAGTAGCGCTCCGGGGCGGGTGTCCCGTCAGAAGCTGGAGATCGCTGACATCTTCCGCAAATACGGCCCCGCGTGGCGGCGAGCCAATGCCGGGCATGTCAGCCTGACCCAGCTCAAGGTCATGTCAGCGATCGAGACCTGTCGAACCGAAGCTCTCGGCGGGCATGTGGCGGCTTGCACCAAGTGTGGGCATAACCACATCGCCTATAAGCTGCCAGAACCGGCACTGCCCGAAGTGTCAGGGACCAGCCGCGCGAGACTGGATGGCCGCGCGCGCCGAGGATCTGTTGCCCGTGGAGTATTTCCACGTGGTTTTCACCCTGCCTGCCGAGATCGCGAAGATCGCCTACTGGAACAAGAAGGCTGTCTACGACCTGCTGTTTCGGGCATCGGCCGAGACGGTGACCACGATCGCGGCCGATCCCAAGCGGCTTGGCGCATGCATCGGCATGACCAGCGTGCTGCACACATGGGGATCGGCGCTGACCCACCACCCGCATGTGCATATGATCGTGCCCGGCGGCGGGTTGTCACCGGATGGCCAGCGCTGGATAGCCTGCCGCCCCGGGTTCTTTCTGCCCGTACGAGTCCTGTCCAGGCTGTTCCGACGATTGTTCATTGAAGGACTGCTGGCGCTTCATCGCGCTGGCAATCTGGCCTTCTTCGGGGAATTGGCAGGACTGGCAGAGGCGGATGCCTTCGCCGCCTGGCTCGCGCCGCTGCGCAAATCCGAATGGGTCGTCTACGCCAAGCCCCCGTTCGGCGGTCCCGAGGCTGTGCTGGCCTATCTCAGCCGCTACACCCATCGCGTGGCGATCTCGAACAGCCGCCTGATCAACGCGGATGCCGAGACGGTCACCTTCCGCTGGAAGGATTACCGGATCAAGAACGGTGACCGTCAGAAGGTCATGCGGCTGGCCACCGACGAGTTCATCCGCCGCTTCCTGATCCACGTGCTGCCCGACGGGTTCCACCGCATCCGGCATTACGGCCTACTGGCCGGAGCAGGCCGTAAGGCCATTGTCACCAAGATCAGGACATTGCTCGGGGCGGAATCGCAGGATGAAGCGCCAAGCGCCGAGATCATCCCGCTCACCCTGAGGCAGCCATGCCCGGACTGCGGCGGCCCGATGCGCATCGTCGAGATATTCCGCCGTGGCCAGCAACCCAGATCCCGCGCGCCACCGAGGCACCAGGCCGCATGATGAGATGCCCGTCAGTTTGCCCAAAGCTGATCCCGATCTGCCCTGTATTTCGGGACAATGTCGCCTTGCGCCAAGCTTTGCCGAACACGGCAAAATCGCCGAGACACAACGGCAGACGGACTCAAGAACCAACCCCAATCACATCATCGGCAGCTTTTGCACCAACCCGACTGCTGCTGTCGCGCCCGCCGGACACCGCCGGCCCCGCGCTTTCCCCATAAGCTCGACCCAGCCCCCGCGGCCTCCTCCTTGGGAGGTTTTTCAACGCGGGCCGACACAGGCCCAGCCGCCACCGTCACGCTGCGGCCCACATCGAAAAACCTTCACCTAAGCCGCCCTTCATCAGCCCATTTCGCTGCCCGATAGCCGACCTTCACCGCAACCAGCGGTTCTGACCTCTCGAGACCTTCCGGAGCCGAATTCTCTTCTTGGAAGCCGACATTGGCCGGAACCAGCATTCGTGACCAGAGGCAGCTGAAATCCCTCCCTCAAAATACGCGTCAGCAGTTTCGTTAACTGCGGACCTTGCGAAAAAGTTGTCATCCTTTGTGCCTGGTGTCGGCATTCAGGCATACACTGTTCTCTGGCCGCCACTAGTACCAAGGTATCGCCGACACCATCGTGCAATAGATTTGCGTCCGCTGATGGTCGATCTGTGTGTCACATCCCCCGAGTGGAAAGAAGCACACAGGAGTAAGTCTTGTCAGCGCTGCCAATCTTGCCCACACGCCGCGAACTTCTTGCTGCCACAGCCACGGTCGGTGCTATCAGCCTGCTCCCCGGAGCGCTCCGCACGGCTGCCGCCAGCGATTCCATCCGCCCATTTACTGTTAGCATCCCGCAGGAGGAGATTGCCGAGCTTCGCCAGCGCATCGCCGAGACGCGCTGGCCCGACCGGGAAGCCGTCGCGGATACATCACAGGGCGTCCAACTCGCGACCATTCAGAAGCTCGCGCGTTATTGGGAGACGGATTACGACTGGCGCAAGGGTGAGGCCAAGCTCAACGCCCACCCGCAATTCATCACCGAGATCGACGGGCTGGACATCCATTTCATTCATGTCCGTTCGAAGCATGAAAATGCCTTGCCGCTGATCGTCACGCATGGCTGGCCCGGCTCGGTCTTCGAGCAACTGAAAATCATCGATCCACTCACCAATCCCACGGCCTATGGTGCGAGCGCATCGGACGCCTTCCATGTGGTGATCCCGTCTATGCCGGGCTACGGGTTTTCGGGCAAGCCGACCGCGACCGGCTGGGGGCCAGAGCGCATGGGCCGAGCCTGGGCAGAACTTATGAAGTGCCTCGGCTATACCCGCTATGTCGCCCAAGGCGGCGACTGGGGTGCGTTCGTCGTCGACCAGATGGGATTGCAGGCGCCGACTGGATTGCTCGGCATCCACACCAACATGCCTGCTACCGTTCCACCCGACATCGACAAGGCAGCCCAGGCCGGCCGCCGGCCACCACCCGGACTTTCGGCCAATGAAAAGCGCGCATACGAGCAGCTGGTCGCGACTTTCAAGCAGGTCGCCTACGCAAGGCTGATGGCGTCGCGCCCGCAGACCCTGTGCGGTATCGCGGATTCACCGGTCGGCCTGGCCGCCTGGCTTCTCGACCACAACGATGCCGATGGCCAGCCGGCCGCAGCGGTCGCCAAGGCTCTGGACCGGACCGTGAGCGCCGCCGGTGAACTGACGCGCGACGAGATCCTCGATAACATCACGCTCTATTGGGTGACCAACACGGGCGTGTCGGCGTCGCGACTCTACTGGGAGTACAAGGGCGGCTTTTTCAATGCCAAGGGAGTCTCCATCCCGGTCGCGGTGAGCGTGTTCCCCGGCGAACAATATCAGGCTCCGCGTAGCTGGACCCAGCAGGCCTACCCCAAGCTGATCTACTACAACAAAGTCGACAAGGGCGGCCACTTCGCGGCCTGGGAGCAGCCGCTGCTTTTCGCCGCCGAACTCAGGGCCGGGTTCCGGCCGCTACGCCAGGAAATCTGAAGAAGCGGGCTGCCCGCCGCCCCGCTCTCCTCCCGAGGCGCGGACCGGGTCTTTTCGAGGCCGGTCCGCGCGTGAACAAAACCGTGCGCCAACACACAGAGGATGTCATGTCAGCAATATCGCTATCAGCCACAAGGCGGGAACTGATTGCGGCCACGGCTGCCGCTGGAGCTGCAGGACTAATATCCGGAACAGTGCCGGCTGCGGACGCCAGTGCTCCAATCCGCCCTTTTACCGTCAACATCCCGCAGGAGGAGATCGCCGGGCTTCGCCGACGTATCGCAACGACGCGGTGGCCTGACCGCGAAACGGTCAACGACCGCTCGCAGGGCATTCAGCTCGCAAACCTGCAGGAGATCGTCCGCTACTGGGGAACCGGTTACGACTGGCGCAAGGCTGAGGTCAAGCTGAACGCCCTCCCCCAGTTCATGACCGAGATCGACGGGCTCGACATCCACTTCATTCACGTTCGCTCGAAGCACGCCAATGCCCTGCCGCTGATCATGACGCATGGCTGGCCCGGCTCCGTGTTCGAGCTGCTCAACACGGTGGGTCCGCTCACGAACCCAACGGCGCATGGTGGAAGCCCGGAGGATGCTTTCGACCTAGTACTGCCCTCAATGCCGGGTTACGGCTTCTCCGGCAAGCCAACGGGCACGGGCTGGAATCCAGACCGCATCGCCCGCGCCTGGGCCGAACTCATGGAACGCTTGGGATACACTTACTACGTCGCCCAAGGAGGCGACTGGGGCGCTCCCATTTCCAGTGCGATGGCGCGCTATGCGCCGAGGGGATTGCTTGGCATCCACATCAATCTTCCGGCGACGATACCGCCCGAGATCGCCGCGGTGCTTGCCAGCGGCGGGCTTGCTCCGGCGGGACTCTCCGAAAAGGAGCGCGCGGCGTTTAATTCGCTCGACACGTTCTACAATAAATACAGGGCCTACGCGGCGATGATGGGCTCGCGGCCGCAAACGATAGGCTACCCGTTGACGGATTCTCCAGCCGGGCTCGCGGCATGGATGTACGACTACAACAACGGTGAGCCCGAGCGACTGCTCAGCAAGGACGAGATGCTGGACGACGTCACGCTGTATTGGCTGACGAACAGCGCGACAACGTCGGCGCGGCTCTATTGGGAGACAATGGGGCAAAGCGTCGTTCTCGCAGCCGCGCAAAGGACCTCCGAAATCTCACTCCCGGTGGCGATCACCGTATTTCCGGAGGAGGTCTATCGAGCACCCGAGACATGGGCGCGGCGCGCCTATCGCAACCTGATCTACTTCAACGAGGTGGACAAGGGCGGACATTTCGCCGCCTGGGAAGAGCCGGAAATCTTCTCAGCCGAATTGCGCGCCGCCTTCCGGCCCCTTCGGCCGTCACACTGATCCCCGGTTTCCATTCGCAATACGAAAGGATGTCCACATGAAAATGACTGGAATTATCGCGGCAGCGGTACTGATCGCAGGCAGCGGTTTGGCGCTGCACGCAGCGCAGTCGCAGCAGCCAGTAGTGAAGCGCACCGATGTGCTGCGGCACGATCTGGACGTTTCGGGGCGCGAAGCGATCCAGGTGCGCGTCGACTTCGCCCACGGGGTGGCGTTCCCCCCGCACAGCCATCCCGGCGAAGAAATCGCCTACGTCCTCGAAGGCCTGCTCGAATACCAAGTGGAAGGGAAGCCACCGGTGACACTCAAACCTGGTGAGGCCTTATTCATCCCCGCCGGAGCGATCCACACGGCGAGGAATGTCGGCAGCGGCAACGCCGTGGAGCTCGCCACGTACATCGTCGAAAAAGGAAAGCCGCTCGTGGTGCTGGGTCTGGTGGCACCCGTGAACTGACGGAAGCCAAAGCCTGAACGTGCCAGACAAACAACGGAGAAGAAAGGAGATCATCATGAATCAGACTGTGATTGAACGAGATGTTGCACCCTCCACAGGAACGGTCGACATGAAGCTCGAGGTCATTGTTATCCCTGTTTCGAACGTCGATCGCGCGAAGCGATTCTACGGCGATTTGGGCTGGCGGCTCGACGCGGATTTCGTCGTCGGGGAAGAATTTCGGGGCGTACAATTCACGCCTCCAGGTTCGGCGTGCTCTATCCACTTCGGCAAAGGCTTCCCTTCAGCCGCCCCTGGCTCGGCAAACGGACTCTATCTTGTCGTCTCGGACGTTGCGGCGGCTCGCGCCGATCTCGTCAGTCGTGGTGTTCAGGTGAGCGATGTGTTCCACCGTGCCGGCCCGGGAAAGCCGGCCATCAGCGGCCCGGATCCGGAGCGCCGCAGTTACTCCACCTTCGCCACCTTCAGCGATCCCGACGGCAATGAATGGCTGCTGCAGGAGGTCACCGCCCGCTTTCCTGGCCGGGTCGATTCGAACACAACGAGCTTTGCCTCGGCGTCGGACTTGGCGAACGCATTCAGGCGCGCGTCGGCCGCCCACGGTGAACACGAAGCGCGGAACGGCGGCCAGAGGGATGAGAACTGGCCGGACTGGTATGCCGAGTACATGGTGGCGGAACAGTCGGGCAAGCCGCTGCCACTTTGAGCAGCGCTATGGATTAACGACGGAGCGGCCTGCCGCTCCGTCTGCGCCGAGACGCGGATCAGACTTTTCGTACCCGATCCGCCGCTTACGATGTCCGCGCCGGGGACGGCGCAATCGAACAGGAGAAGACCATGTTTACTTCCCACAAGGGCCAGCAGGGCACTGCAGTGGTGACCGGCGCTTCCGCGGGCATTGGCGCCATCTATGCCGACCGGCTGGCCCCCCGCGGCTACAACCTCATTCTCGTGGCGCGCAGCCAAAAGAAGCTGGACGAGGTGGCGAAGCGTGTCGCCGGCGCGACAGGCCGCGCAGTGAAGGTCGTCGCGGCTGACCTCAACAATAAGGCGGACCTGGCTCAGGTCGAGGCGCTGCTCAGCACCGATCCCGACGTCACCATGCTGGTCAACAATGCGGGTGTCGGTGCGGTCTCGCCGCTACTCGGGTCCGTCGTCGATGAAATGGACGCGATGATACAGCTCAACGTCACGGCGCTCACTCGTCTAACCTATGCCGTCGTTCCGGGCTTTGTCGCGCGTGGCAGCGGCACGATAATCAACATAAGTTCGGCCGTCGCCATCGCGCCGGAAATCTTGAACGGAGTCTACGGCGGGACGAAAGCCTTCGTGCTGGCATTCAGCCTGTCGCTCCAAAAGGAGCTCGCCGGTAATAACTTGCGCATCCAGGCGGTTCTGCCTGGCGCGACAGCGACGAACTTCTGGAAGGAGGCAGGCGGCTCGCTCGAGCAGTTGCCGGAAACCATAGTCATGCGCTCGGACGACTTGGTGGATGCCGCCCTCGCCGGCTTCGACCAAGGTGAGCTCGTCACCATTCCTTCACTTCCGGACGCTGCCGATTGGGACGCCTACGAGGCGGCGCGGCAGAAACTCCTCCCGAACCTGTCCTTGAACGTCACGCCGGCTCGTTACCACGCCGCAGCTGCTGCGTAGACCAGGACGCCACTGCGAGACGCGGGTTCTCGGCCCATTCCCGCAGATTTGAACGCACCGCAAGGTAAGTAGTATGGTCACGAAATCCACTCATCGCAGACCAATTCTCGTGACCGGAGCGGCCGGCGATATCGGCGCTATCGGCCGCCACCTCACAGCCATGTTGCTCGCCACGGGGCACGAGGTGCGCGCCCTGGTGCGGCGGGAGGACGAACGCGCCGAGGCGTTGCGAGTGCTCGGGGCCGAGGTCGTGCGGGGCGATCTGACCGACCTCACCTCTATGCACCGTGCGATCGAAGGTTGCGCGCGCATCTATTTTGGAATGTCGGTCTCGGCGGCCTATCTCGAAGCCACTGTGAACGTTGCGGCGGTGGCACGCCATCACGGCGTCGAGGCATTCGTGAACATGTCGCAGATGACTGTGTCGCAGATGAGCGTCACCGAGACCACCAACAGCCCGCAGCACAAGCTGCACTGGCTGGCGGAACAGGCATTGGCCTGGTCGGGGCTACCTGTAGTCACGGTGCGGCCGACGGTTTTTCTCGAAAGCTTCTTCCTGCGTCTCGCCGCCGCCGGCGTCCGGGACAACGACGAGCTGGCGCTGCCTCTGGGCGACAGCAGGACGTCGCCCGTATCATCGGTCGACGTGGCGCGCGCCGTTTCCGTAATCCTCGACGATCCTGCCTCCCACATCGGTCATATCTATAACCTGACGGGTTTTGAGTCGGCCGATCTGAACTACTATGCGCGGGTTTTCTCCGACGTTCTCGGCCGACCGATACGCTATCGCGACGTACCGCTCTCCGTCTGGACGGATGCGCTTCGTGGGTTTGGCGTGCCGACTCACCTCGTCAACCACCTCGCGGCGATGGCCGAACTTCACATGCTGGGGCGCTACGACCGCATGACGGACGACCTGTTAAAGCTCACCGGCACGACGCCGACGAGCATGTACGACTTCGTGAAATTGCACGCCGCTACATTCACGCGGAGTGAAGCCACGGCGGCTTGAAATAGTAAGCGCTGTTGTGGCGTCAGCGTGCAAATCACCGCAATGATAAAGGCATCCCAATGGACAACATCAAACAACCCGAGAAGATTGACCATCGTCGCCGTCTCTTGGTGGGTGCCGCGGCGATGGCAGTTGCAGCAGCGGACCTCGCCAGTGCGTGGGCGGAGGACACCGCCGGGGTTACAATCCAGACCAACGCTTCCACTTCGGGCGGGGTGCCGAAGTCGTTCGGCCCGCTCAGACAGGTCAATGCCGGAGTGCTGAACGTCGGGTATGCCGATTTGGGCCCAGCTGACGGCGCTCCTGTCATCTTGCTGCACGGCTGGCCATATGACATCCACACCTATGTCGATGTCGCGCCTTTGCTGGCGGCCAAGGGATATCGCGTGATCGTACCCTACCTGCGTGGCTACGGCACCACCCTCTTCCTGTCGGACGAATCGATGCGCAATGGCCAGCAGTCGGCAGTCGCCGCGGACACGGTCGCCCTGATGGATGCTCTGGGCATCGATAAAGCGACGGTCGGCGGCTGTGACTGGGGAGCGCGCACGGCAAACATCGTCGCTGCTCTCTGGCCGGAACGCTGCAAGGCAATGGTTTCGGTGAGCGGCTATCTCATCGGCAACCAGAAGCTCGGCATGGTGCCGCTGCCGCCGAAGGCCGAGCTGCAGTGGTGGTACCAATACTATTTCGCCACCGACCGCGGGCGTGACGGCTACGAGAAATACAGGCGCGATTTCGCCAGGCTGATCTGGCAGCTCGCCTCGCCCAAGTGGAGCTTCGATGACGCCACCTTCGAGCGCAGCGCTGCAGCGTTCGACAATCCGGACCATGTGGCGATCGTGATCCACAATTACCGTTGGCGGCTCGGGCTGGCTGAAGGCGAGCTCGAGTTTGAAGAGCTTGAGCGGCGGCTCGCACAAGGCCCCATGATCAGCGTGCCCACGATCACGCTCGAGGGGGACGCCAACGGCGCGCCGCATCCGGAGCCAAGTGCCTATGCAAAGAAGTTCTCAGGCAAGTATCAGCATCGGCTTATCGCGGGGAATATCGGTCACAATTTGCCACAAGAAGCGCCACAGGCTTTTGCTCAGGCAGTAATCGACGTCAACGGTTTTTGACCGCAGCAGTCGAAGCCGGGAAAATCGGAGGACCGATGACAAGCCTGCAAAAACTGTCGCCCAGGCGGTCGCAGGCAATCTCATCTCCGCCTGCGATCGGTGGCCCTCCGACTCAGCTGATCCGGTGTGTCGCCGACGGAGACAGCGCCCAAGTTGTCGGATTGATCCGTTGAAACCCAGCCCTGCCCGAGTTCGCGTTTCTCCGCCAAGCCAAAGAGGTGAACACGGGCCTAGCGCCTGCCGCTGGTCCGTGGGTTGTTGGTGCAGGGCCGATGTCTGGCCGCCGAGACCGATGCTTGTTTCTGGCGCTCGTTGCTCGTTCCGGTGGACGGGATGAGCCCGGCTTTCCGCCCAATCCATACCTTCCCGTTTTATCGTTTCGATCGGATTCGTTATACATTCGCCACATCAGCGCTGGAGCGAAGATCCCTCGCCGTCGCGTTCTCGATCGTTTACTCGTCGTGGGTTTCTATGCTGGCAGCTCTCGCATCAGGCTCCCTAAAACGGGACGGCCATGACGTTCCACCTATCCAAATAGGCTGCCGATAGGACCACAAGCGGAGTCCGTTGAATGTCGTATGATCCCAAGCGAATTGAGCCGAAATGGCAACGGTACTGGGACGAAAATGAGACCTTTAGGACGGAGGACGACTTCGCCAAGCCGAAATTCTATGTGCTGGATATGTTTCCCTACCCATCGGGCGAAGGGCTGCATGTGGGCCACCCGGAAGGCTACACCGCGACCGATATTGTTGCTCGATACAAGCGGATGCGAGGATTCAACGTCCTGCATCCCATGGGGTGGGATGCTTACGGTTTGCCAGCAGAGCGCTATGCCGTGCGTACGGGCGTCCATCCGTCGATCACTACCAGGACGAACATCGAAACATTTAAAGGTCAGATCAAGCGACTCGGCTTCTCTTATGATTGGAGCCGGGAACTGGCCACCACGGACCCCGCGTTTATCAGGTGGACACAATGGATCTTCCTAAAACTGTTCGAGCGGGGCCTTGCGTACCAGGCTGAGGTGGCCGTGAATTGGTGCCCGGCCCAAGGCACAGTATTGGCCAACGAAGAGGTCAAGGAAGGCAAATACATCGAGACCGGCGAGCCTGTCGAACGCCGCTTGATGCGCCAGTGGATGTTGAAGATTACCGCGTACGCCGATCGCCTCCTGGCCGACCTGGACGATCTCGACTGGCCTGAGGGCGTCAAGGCCATGCAACGCAACTGGATCGGACGATCCGAGGGTGCGGAGGTCAACTTCGCCCTCGCGGACAGCGGGGACATCCTCAAGGTTTTTACTACTCGACCGGATACCCTTTGGGGCGCGACCTTTATCGTCCTGTCGCCGGAGCATCCCCTGGTGATGAGGGTTACGACATCCGACCAGCACGAGGCCGTCAAAGCCTATACCGATCAGGCTAGGACGCTCAGCGAGGTGGAAAGGGCGGAGGAGCGGTCCAGCACGGGGGTGTTCACGGGCACTTTCGCGATCAATCCTGCGAACGACGTCCAGATGCCAATATGGGTCGCTGACTATGTGCTAATGGGTTACGGCACCGGCGCCATAATGGCGGTGCCCGGACACGACGGGCGGGACCACCAGTTCGCCCGCGCCAATGGCCTTCCGATAATCGAAGTCATCAAAGCTCCGGCTGAGGTCGATATCCAATTGCGGCCATGGGAAGGCGACGGTCTGCTCGTCAGTTCGGGGCCCCTCAGTGGTCTAAAGAGTGCTGAGGCAAAAAAGGCTGCTATCGCGTGGTTGGAAGAACGCGGTCTGGGCAAAAGCCGCGTGCAATACCGGTTGCGCGATTGGTTGTTTTCGAGGCAGCGGTACTGGGGCGAGCCCTTTCCGATCCTCCACCGGGCGGATGGCGCTATTGTCCCACTCCCCGAAGACTCTCTACCGCTGCTGGCACCCGAGCTCGATGAGTACAAGCCGACGGACAAGGGCGACCCGCCCTTGGCACGAGCCGAAGACTGGGTGCATACAACCGATCCACACAGCCAGCTGCCGGCTATGAGAGAGACCAACACGATGCCACAATGGGCGGGATCATGTTGGTACTACCTTCGGTTTGCTGATCCCAAAAATGATTACGCGCTAATCGACCCTGCAAAGGAGAAATACTGGCTACCGGTCGACCTCTACATTGGCGGAGCCGAGCACGCTGTGCTGCACCTGCTGTACGCCCGCTTTTGGCATAAGGTGCTGTTCGACATGGGCGTCGTTTCAACCAAAGAGCCATTTCACAAACTCTTCAACCAAGGCATGATCCTCGCTTTCTCCTACCGGGATCACGCCGGAAAATATTGCCGTCCCGACGAAGTGATTGAACGCGATGGTCAATGGCTTGTTGGCCAAGCCCAGGTGACGCAGCAGATCGAGAAGATGTCGAAGTCGAGATTCAATGTTGTGAATCCCGATGAGGTGATCGATGCGTATGGTGCAGACTCCCTGAGGCTCTACGAGATGTTCATGGGACCGCTCGACGTCGCCAAACCCTGGCAAATGTCGGGTGTTGCTGGCGTAAGTCGTTTCCTCAATAGGGTGTGGCGTATCGTCGTGGACGACGAGGACGCATTGAACGCTCAAGTGTGCGACACCGACCCCACTCCGGAGATCCTGCGTCTCCAGCACAAGACTGTCCGATCCGTTACCGACGATATCGAGGCTCTCCGGTTTAACACGGCGATCGCCAGGCTAATGGAGATGTCGAACGTATTGCTTTCGCTCGACCGTAAGCCTCGTGTTGCCGTCGAAACGTTTGTGCTGCTGCTCGCGCCCTTCGCGCCGCATCTGGCGGAGGAATTATGGAGGCTCCTGGGACACAAACGGTCGCTTGCGTATGCTCAGTGGCCGTCATTCGATCCGGGATTGGCAGAGGACGAAGTTCGAGAGTATGCCGTTCAGGTTAATGGAAAGCTCCGTCATAAGGTGCGCGCAGATGCCGGCCTGTCTGCTACCAGTCTCCTTGAGACAATCAAGACTGACCCGCGCGTGGCCGAAATGCTTCAGGGGAAACATGTAGTGAAGGAGGTCGCGGTGCCGGGCCGTCTCGTCAACTTCGTCGTGAGGGAATGACTGCCGCGCCAACTGAAAGGCCGTTGCCCATCTGGACCTGTGACGCTCTCCTGGCATCATGGGCGGCTGCGCGCCCCTCGAGGGACGCGGTAACCTGGGTGGCGTACACGATGCCAACCGCCAGGACAACTTGCTGAAGCCGATGTGCGCTGCGGCCGCCGATCAGCGAGGGCGCTCTCCTCAATCTGGAAACGACGGGAACAATATTTGGCACTCGGGCTACACCAAATGGCCGGGCTGGTTCGGCAGGACCCTCGTCACAGCCTCTGTGCGGAAATCATTCCCTCAATACGCATCACGTTCTGCGGTCCATCGAAACCTTCGTGTTCGGCATCGGGCGCGCGCCGCGGCGCAACGGCCCGCTGGAAGGCGGCTAGACACGTTGTTACCCACCGGGCATAGGCGTCGATGAAATTGACGAGAAATTCGCGGGTCCTCTCGCTGCCCAGCGCGCCACTCTCATCGAAAATTTCGTCTGCGCGGCCCAAGTAGGCTTCAGGTTGCTGCATGACCAGCACATTGAGGAAAACGAACGTCTGCCGGAGATGATGATTGGCGCCAAACCCGCCTATTGCGCCCGGTGAAACCGTGATTACCCCTCCTGGTTTTCCGTCCCAAACGCTTGCGCCTTCTGGACGGGAGCCTACGTCAATCGCGTTCTTGAGCACTCCCGGAACGGACCGGTTATACTCCGGCGTCACGAACAAGATAGCATCTGACGCTCTGATCCGTTCACGGAACGCCTGCCACTCCCGCGGCGCGTTCTCGTCGAGATCTTCATTGTAGAGCGGCAGATCACCGATGCCGACAATCTCCAGGCTGAGATCATTGGGGGCCATCCGGACAAGCAATTCGGCAATCTTTCGGTTGAGCGAACCGGCGCGGAGGCTTCCCACCAGAATAGCGATCTTATGGGGCATGCTGAATCTCCTTCTTAGTAGCAAGTCGCGGGGGCAGAAAACTGACTGTGTGCGCGGCTGAAGCGGTACCAAGCAGGCTGCGCGACCCGGGATAGAAAGGTATCCGCCATTTGCGCCTCCTGTGTCATTTGCAGATGCGGATAGACAGATCGACTATCACAAGGGACAAATCTATTGCACGATGGTGTAGGCGATACTTTTGGATAGGTTGGTGTGGCGAGCAGTCTCGCAGGGAGGATCCCATGCCGCGATATGCAACGCGACACCGCCGACACACAGTTGCGCTCCCACGTCTGGCCTTACAGGTGCGCAACCGTTGCACGCGAATACGTTGATTTGCATGATCCGCTCCGCGGCTAGCAGCCCAGGACGGTTCACCCACGTATCATCTACACGCGAAGAAGAATGGGACCATGCGGCTTCGCTCAGATGATGCCTCGCGCTTGGCAGCGCAGACCAATGCGAAAGTATTGGGGACACCATCGTGCAATAGATTTGCTTCCACGCTTACCTGAATCTGTACACGGCATTCAACGATGCAGACGTGCTCAGTGGAAAGGAATCGCGTCATGAAACTCTTGTCCCTCATCGCGCAGCCTCTAGCGGCATTTCGCAAATTCGTCGCGCCTCGCTATCGGCCGGAGCTCCACTACATGCGCGGCCCAGGACCAGCCTACGCGCGCCGCACGGTCACGGTCGACACTAGGCGCGTAATGCCAAGGCGACGCGGCCGTTGATGACGCAGGGCCTCGGCAACGAAATGGGCCTCCCGGGAGTGTACCCGTTTGGTGCCTGCAGGAGCCGAACCTCCACGCGTTGCCGACCGGTGCGCATCCGGCGAGCGCCCGAACGCAAGTTAGGTCAGAGACATGGCGATGAAATCTGCCCACGACGCCCCGATCCTCGTCCAGCCAGCAATGGGCCTTGCTCTCGAAGGAGACACCCCTGCCGAAGCATTTAATGTGATGGCTTGCCTGACTGAGATTGAGGTTCTGGTCAAAAACAGTTGGGAGCCCAAGATCCGTCTCGATCTGCAGGCCAGCTCGGACATGCCGGTCGTGACGTGGTGCCGAAAAGGCCTGCAAAGCGCTATCATGAACCTGCTGCTCAATGCGCGCGACGCGATGCCGGACGGCGGCGTGATCTCGATTGTCGCTGCTGCCCACTATCAAGGGCGTGTCGCGACGGGAATTGAGTTTCGTGTAACCGACAACGGTCTCGGCATGACGCGCAATACGCTGCTTCATGCCATCGACCCCTTTTTCACTACGAAGGCGACCGGATTAGGCGGCCTGGGCTTGCCGATGGTCACGTGTTTCGCCCAGGAGGCAGGAGGGCGCCTTCACATCGAAAGCGAACCAGGCGTCGGCACGATCGTGACTTTGTGGTTGCCTCTTCCCGAATCAAAGGCGGAAGGCCAACCAGGTCCGCTGCGGTTCAGGCATGCCAGTAGCTTGGATTGAGGAGTTGCCGCAGTGACGACGCCGAACGCGCTGACACCAAGCAAGGTTCGGTTTCTCGCAACCGGCCTGGCAGGACCACTGCTCATTGGCCTGTCAGCGCAGTTGCCCTCGGCCAATGTCGCCGACATCCAGGGAGGCCTCTTTTCTACGCCCGACGAGGCGTCCTGGATCCTCACGGCCTACACCATGGCCAGTTTCGCCGGGATCGTCACCTCCGGCGTGCTCATCAGGTTCCTCAGCATCGGCCGATATCTCGCGGTGAGCGCCATTGCGTTCGCGGTCACCGCATTGACCTGCGCAACAACTCCTGACCTCCGGGTGATGATCGTGCTGCGAACAATCCAAGGTTTCGTGGCCGGCGGATTCGGCCCGGCCGCTTTCGTCGCAGTGTTCATGGTCACTAGTGGGCCGCGGCTTCCGTTCGGCCTGACCCTGCTCGCCTTCGTGCTTCTGTTTCCTGGCTCAATAGGACCAGTTGTTGCGGGATTTGCTGAAGACAGCCTTGGCTGGCAAATGCTGTTCCTGATCCAGGCCGGCATCGGGGCGACGTTAGCAATGGCGGCTTGGGCCTGGGTGCCGCGTCAGAATGATCCGGATTGGTCGGCTCTCAAGACTGATTGGATCGCCGTGATCCTATTGTCGCTCGCCCTTGCGACGCTGATGCTTGTCCTCAGTCAAGGCACGCGGCGCTTCTGGTTCGAGAGCCAAATAATCGTCTGGGGCACAGCGGCCTCCATGGCTGCGTGGGCTGGATTCCTGTTCCTGGTGCGGTTTTCACCAATTCCGATCATATCGCCCCGACTGCTGGCAACGCGGAAATTAGGCATCCCGATCGCGCTTAATCTGGTGTTTCGCGTAGGGCTGGTCGTGACAGCTTATCTGGTGCCGCAGTTCCTCGCAGTCGTTCAAGGCTATCGGCCGCTGGAACTCGCTGAACTTTTGCTATGGGCTACGGTCCCCCAGCTCCTCGCATTGCCGCTGGTCTGGTGGCTCATGCATCGTGTCGATATGCGGGTGGTCATGGCGCTCGGCCTGGCGCTCTGCACCGCCGGTACTGCGTTTTCGGTTGGGGGAACCGCTCTCTTTGCGGCCGAGCAGTTCCGCCAGACTCTGATGGTCTTCTCGCTAGGCCAGTTGCTGTTCCTGGCTCCAGCCTTGGTCGTCGGCGCGACTTCTCTGAAACCTGCCGACCTTCCAACAGCCTCGCTTGCTTTCAACATTGCGACGCTCGGAGGCACAACCCTCGGCGTCGGCCTGGTATCCCATTTTGTAACCGAGCGCGAAAAATATCATTCGAGCGTCATTACCGAGAATATATCGCTCTACAGCGCGCTCGATGCTGGACGTCTGGCCACCCTTGCTGGAGCTTTTGCGAACCGGCTGGTCGATGACGACGGCACGACGGCGCGAGCGGTTGCCCTCTTGGCGTCGATTGCCCGTCGCGAGGCGTGGATCCTGGCGTTCAATGACGGCTTCCTTCTGGTCGTAGGCGTGTTTCTGATCGGCTTGATCGGGGTTGTCGCCATCGGCCGGTCGCCACCTTTGCGGCCGCTGGGTGTCGCCAGGGGAGAAACACCATGAAGCTAACAAGCGCTGGGCTGAGCAGTCTTCTCGTAGCTGGAATGGTGTTCGTCGCCGCGTCGACTTCGATGGCCCCGGGGCGATGGTTCACGAGCCTGCGTTCGACTTCGACCGACAATGCTTATGTGCGCGGCGATGTCACGCCCATTAGCCCCAGGATCGGCGGCTACATCACGGAAGTGGCCATTCGTGACAATCAGGCGGTGAAAGCCGGGGACGTCCTGTTCCGTATAGATGACAGGGATTATCGCGCCCGAGTTGACCAGGCTGCCGCCGGCGTTGCCATGCAGCGCGCTCTGCTGGCCAACCTGACCAGCCGGATCGATTTGCAACGCGCTGTTATTGAACAGGCTCTGGCTGCTTTACAGGGTGCCGAAGCCGACGCCACCCGAGCCGCGCGCAATTTCACGCGTACCCAACAGCTGAACAAGGGTGGTTGGGCTTCGCAGTCCATAAGCGACCAGACGGAAGCGGACCATCTCCAGGCGCGCTCCAGGATCGCAGAAGCTCAGGCAAACGTGGCCGCCGCTCGGCGGCAGATGGACGTGCTCGACACCCAGCGCCCGCAGCTTGAGGCCGATATCGCCGCGGCTGCGGCAGCTCTCACGCTCGCAAAAATCGAACTGGCAAATACCATCGTAAAGTCACCCGCTGACGGCTGGGTCGGCGAACGCCAGGCCAGGGTCGGACAGTATGTCCGCGCGGGCACCCTGCTGCTCGCGCTCGTGCCTCGGAACTTCTGGGTCGTGGCGAATTTCAAGGAAACGCAGATTCCGGCGCTGCGAATCGGCGACAGTGTTGCAATCTCGATCGACGCCATCCCTGGGACGGAGTTCAAGGGGCGCGTCGAGAGCCTGTCGCCGGCCAGCGGAGCAGAGTTCGCACTCCTGCCGCCGGACAACGCGACCGGCAATTTCACCCGTATTGTTCAGCGCATTCCGGTCAAGATCGCCTTTGACGCGGGGCAGCCGGACCTTGATCGTCTGCGGCCCGGCATGTCAGCGGTGGTGGCTCTGTCACAGGGCAACCTTCCCGGAGCACAGAATCGAACCGCGGCGGCGCAGATCGATGATCCCGCAAACTCAGGCAGCTCAGTGCGACCTGACAATCCACGATGACTGCTCACCTAAATTGCTCCAGCCCGTAATTCAGGAGGTAGATGTCATGATCGAGAGGTACCTTGAGGATTTCACCGTTGGGCAGATCTTCGGTTCAGGACGAATTGTCGTCGAGAAAGAGGATATCAAGGCCTTCGCTGCCAAATTCGATCCGCAGCCTTTCCATCTGGATGAAGCGGCGGCACATGACACAATCTTCGGCGGATTAGCGGCGAGCGGCTGGCATACCGCGGCCATGACGATGCGTCTCCTGGTAGACAGCGAAATCAAGCCGGCAGGCGGGATCGTGGGTGCCGGTTTTGACGAATTCCGCTGGCCGCGTCCGGTGCGACCCGGCGACGAACTGCGTCTTGAGAGCGAGGTTCTCGATGTGCGACCGTCGCAGTCGCGCCCTCACCAGGGTCTCATCAAGATGCGCACAACCACGCTGAACCAGGTTGATCAGCCTGTGCAGGTCATGATCGCCAACTTGGTCGTGTTGCGCCGGCCCGGCTCATCGGCATCGGCGATCCAAGGCAGGGGCTAATCCGCAATGACTCGCGGCTCCGCTGTTTGTCGCGTCGTGAAGGCATCGCACATTTGCTATCTAATTCAAACGTATCGCCAACACCATCGTATAATGGCTTTTCCTGCGCTGACAGTCGATCCTTGTACCGCGTTTGAACAGATCGGGTGGACACAGGAGAATGACGTGTCAGCCGTGTCGCTATCCGCCCAGGAATAATGAGTTCAGTTCAGGGTTAGGGTTCAAGAAATACGCCGCAACCGGTGGCTAGGAATTCACTAGCTTCGGCGACGGCAAAGCTCGGCGGCTGTTGGTGCGCAGCTGCTCCCGCCGCGAGGCTCGCCACTTCGTCCTTGCCCCGATATGCACCTTGAACGCCAAACGTGGAGAGCACGCATATGCGTCGCGTAACGACGCTGCACATCGTCACTGGTCACAGGAGAGACGCCATGGCCTTCACCATCAAAGTCAATGATCAGACGCATAGCGTGGATGTCGACGATGACACTCCTCTGTTGTGGGTGCTGCGCGACGTCCTTGGCATGACCGGCACGAAATTCGGCTGCGGCCTGGCGCTTTGCGGAGCCTGCACGGTGCACGTGGATGGCATCGCCACCCGTTCCTGCGTCATGCCGATCGACAGCATCGGCGAGTCCCAGATCACCACTATCGAGGCAATCGGCGCGACGGCGGAGGGCGCAAAGATCCAGAAGGCTTGGCTCGATCGGGAGGTCGTTCAGTGCGGCTACTGTCAGTCCGGCCAGATCATGTCTGCTGCGGAACTCCTCGCCTCCAACCCCAATCCAACCGATGCCGACATCGACGATGCGATGTCCGGCAACATTTGCCGTTGCGGGACCTACGTCCGTATTCGCGAGGCCATCAAGCAGGCCGCGGCGAGCTGAAAAGGGAGGTAGCTATGATAATCGACCAACAGGCCTCTCACGCCTCCGTCCGGGATGAACTGCCATCGGTGAATACTCTCTCCCGGCGCGGCTTTCTCCGGGCCGCCGCTGCTACGGGCGGAGGGCTCATGCTGGGTTTCAGCCTGCCGTTCACAACCGGCGAAGCCGAAGCGGCCGCCGGCGATGGTTTCGCACCGAACGCCTTCGTGCACATCGGTAGTGACGGCAAGGTCAACCTGATCATGCCTTACGTCGAAATGGGTCAAGGTACCTACACCGCAATCCCGATGCTGATTGCGGAAGAGCTGGAGGTGGACCTCAAGCAAGTGCAGCTGCAGCACGCCCCACCCGATGAAAAGCTCTACGCGAACCCATTGCTGGGAATTCAGGCGACGGGCAACTCGAACGCGATCCGCGGGGCATGGGACCCGCTGCGCCAGGCCGGTGCGGCCGCCAGGACCATGCTTGTAGCCGCGGCGGCGGGCCGCTGGAAAGTCGATCCGGCGACCTGCCGCGCCGAAGGCGGCGAAGTGGTTCACGCGCCCAGCGGCAGACGCCTCGGCTATGGGGAACTCGCCGCCGATGCGGCACGCATGCCAATTCCCGCAAGCGTCGAGCTCAAGCGACCTGAAGATTTCAGGCTGATCGGCACCCCTGCCAAGCGTCTCGACACGCCCGCGAAGGTAAACGGAACAGCGGTCTTCGGCATTGACGTTCGCCCGCCCGGGGTAAAGGTCGCGACACTTGCGCAGTCGCCGGTGTTCGGCGGCCGCTTGAAGAGCGTCGATG
>NZ_AHAM01000313.1 GCF_000236565.1 Mesorhizobium alhagi CCNWXJ12-2
AAGAATGGGCCAGCGAGCGACCGCCACAAGTTGAGGCCGCTCGCCAACAACTTTCGCTACTGGTCGCAGTGTCGCGGCCTGGGACTGAGGACTACCGTCCTCTCAGCCGCCTGATTCTTCGTTGACATCTACCCGCCACACACGTAGAAGGTCGTCATCGACTTTTGATGTTCGAACTTTGTTTATTCGCGCTTCCGCGCTGGTCTACGATCTTCCTTCCCGCAAAATCTCGATCTTACTCACGTTGCATTCGCGACGTGAGAACTCAATATTGCTGAGGAAAGGGTTTATCATGACCACCGGCACAGTAAAATGGTTCAATTCCACCAAGGGTTTTGGCTTCATCCAGCCCGACAATGGCGGTTCGGACGTGTTTGTCCATATCTCCGCCGTTGAGCGCGCTGGCATGACCAGCATCGTCGAAGGCCAGAAGATCGGCTACGAGACGGTTCGCGACAATAAGTCCGGCAAGATGGCCGCTGAGCAGCTTCAGGCTGCCTGACCCATTCCAGAGCTTTCTACGACGACCACGGATGTACTGGCGTCGCTAGCAGCTCCGAACTCGGGAGGCCGGGCAATTGCTCGGCCTTTTGCATTTTGCCGCTCCTGCGCCAGAGGAGCTGCAAACCCTCCGACTTGATGAGAGTTCTCAAACCGAGTTTGAGATGTGGCGTGCAGCGCTGCAAGTAGCAGCGCGGATTTGCAGATGCTTGAGGGCGAGGATATCGCCTCGATGGGCGATGCTCGCCTGATCAGCTTGAGCGATACAGCAGCGGAATCGCTATAGTCCATTTTTGGCGCCGCGCATTCTCAGATTGCCCGATGGCGCTGCCAAGCGAAAGTGGCGACGAGAAGCTCGCGCATTGTCCGCCCGCTTCGCTTCACCCCTTCGCCCGCATCAGCTTGTCTGGCAGACTTCGTTGACGAACTTGCGAGCCGGCGACAGGTAGAGGATGAAGCGGTCGTCCGACGCGCTGAGATACCTATGACGCTTCACATCCCGTTCAGTCGGCGCTGTCTTAGAACCGCCGCAGGCGATGGGAACCTAAGGAGAAGTCTATGAACGAAGTTGAAGAGCGCCTGGAAATGCAGGGCCAGATCGATGGCCTGAGGATCATTGTGAGCTCGCTGCTGCACTCTCTGCCCGATCAGAGGCCCTTTGCGCTGCGGTTCCTGGAGCTGGAAGTACTCGCGCGTAAGCAAAACGCACTTCCCTCTACGCTCGAGACGCTGCGCTGGTTTCGGGCGCAGATGGAAGGCTCGGCCAAGAACGCTCCGGCCTCCGCTTAGCTGCGCTTCGCAGGCGAATCCGATCCCAGCTCTGAGCAGCGCACCTCCTGACCTTCGATTGGGACGCAATCAAACAGTGGTCTTGCGTCTGTCGTACTCTTTGCGAAGAGCTATAATTTCGGCGTTCAGCGCCTCGGATGTAAATGGCTTGATCAAGCGGGGTAGATCCCGCATTCCGTCTGGCAGTGCCCATCCGCCGTAGCCGCTGGCAAGGATGAATGGAATGCCCCGCTCAAGCAGCTTTTCGGCGACCGGGAACACCTGTCCACCTCGAATGGTAACGTCGAGTATCGCTGCATCGATCATTTCGTCGGTAGCCAGTTGAAGCGCAGTTTCAAGCTTTCCGGTCGGACCCACGACGTCGTAGCCAAAAGCCCTCAGCGCGTCTTCGATTTCTATCGCGATGAGCATCTCGTCCTCAACGATCAAAACGCGAAACACCGCCATTTCGCCGGTCACGATGCCCACTTTCCTTCTTCCAAAAGTCGCGCTTGGCCCACCTCCGCTGTCATCGGAATTTCAATCGAGCACCGCAGGCCCACGGCGAGGAATTCCCGCTTCACGCTTGCATCGAATTCATGGGCGAGGCCGCGTTCGATCAAAGTTGTGCGGCCTGCTCTGGAACCTATTCATGACCGCCCCAGAAGTGCAGGCTGGACTGCTAAAGCTGGGTTTCTCAAGCCCACACCTGCCAAGGGCCGAGTTGCAATGACTATGCGTCCGGCGTGACGCGTACCGCAACGTCCATGGAGATGAAGTCCTCCGGCGCGCCGAGATAGCCGCCGGCGATCGGCAGGATCTGACGATTGCTGCGGGCAACGGCCACTGGGATTAGGCTGGCGCCACCCAGCCGGCGATGTGTCGGGTCGAAAGCGATCCATCCTGCCCCAGGCAGATAGACTTCCGCCCAGGCATGGGTCGAGCCGGGATCGTCGGCATGCGCTTGCGGGTCAAACAAATAGCCCGAAACGGCGCGGGCACCGAAGCCGAGATGGCGGGCGGCTGCGATGAACAGCGCGGCGATGTCCCGGCAAGAGCCGCTTGCAAGCGCCAGCGTTTCCAATGGCGTCTGAGTCCCTTCCTCGTCGCGGACGCGATATGCCACTGAGCCGAGGATCCCGGCGTTGAGATCCTTTAGCAGCGAAAGCGTGTCGGTCGACGCGCCACGGACGAAGGCGCGCGCCCATGCCTCCAACCGTTCGTCCGGATCGGCATGCTCCGGAGTGCGTAGCGCACCCAAATCGGCGATATCTTCGGCCGAATATTGGAAAGGGAAAGCG
>NZ_AHAM01000312.1 GCF_000236565.1 Mesorhizobium alhagi CCNWXJ12-2
ATGACCGTCGGTGTGCACGCATAAATCGACATCAAATACATCCCCAGATCATTGGAGCATATGCGAACAACAGCGTCGACAATGCCTATCACAGGATTACCAGCTCGTAGCTGCCGCTACATCGGCCGACGTCGGACGAGAGGGTGAGGACGGCGCTTTTAGGTTGGCGCATCAGCGAGGCGACGAATGATCTCACCGAAGGTCATGGTGGCCGAGGGCGATGAGTGGCACTGCGTGTTGATACAGTATGCCCTCGAGGCCGAAGGCTATCACGTCGAGATCGTTACCCGCGGCGAAGAGGCCGAAATCCGTCTGGAAGATAGCTTGCCCGACCTCTTGGTGCTCGACCGGATGCTGCCGGCCGCCGGCGTTTCTGGCAACGAGCTTGGCAGGCGCCTGCGCATGCGGCCCGAGACGATGCAACTGCCGATCATCATGCTGATGGCACAGGGTGAGGAACGCGACCGCTTGCGCGAACTCTCGACGGGCTTCGACGACTACTTGGTCAAGCCCTTTACAACACCCGAACTCACCGTCCGCGTGAGAACATTGCTGAGGCGCGTCAAACCCGAAGTGCTGTCAGACGTGCTCGTCGTTCATGACATTATGCTCGATCGTCGGCAACATCAGGTCTTCCGGAAAGGCCGACCGGTCCAGCTCAGTCCGACGGAGTTCCGGCTCCTCGAGTTCATGATGCAGCATCCTGGCCGCGTGTTTTCAAGAGAACAGCTCAGGGAGCGCGTGTGGGGTAACAGCGTGTACCTGGATGGGCGCGCCGTGGACGTCTTCATCGTCAGACTGCGAAGGTCGCTGAAGGCTACCCGGGACCTGATCAGGACCGTTCGTGGGGCCGGATACGCGCTGGGGTCCAAGTAGCCCCCTTCCTTTACAGGGCCGTCGCAATGCCATATTGCTGACCAAAACATCGGTGATTATAGATATATGGATAAGAAGCTCGCACCCACCCGTGTCATCGGTCAGGCGCCAGTGATGAGTTTGCGCTCGTCGTGTCCAACGGCCGGCTCGGAACTTCCTCGCCGACCGGCGGGGTCGGCGGCCCCTTCCTTTCGTCACCAGTGGGCGTATTCTCGGTCGGCGCGGCACGAACGTCGCGCGGCTTGCCGTCGTCTTTGACCTCACCCCTAGCGCGAGCTCGTGCGTCAGTACCGGCGACGATCACGCCCTGGTCCTCGGCGGGTCTTGCATTGCCGTTCTTGTCCATGGTGGTTCTCCCTTCTCGGGCAAACTCGCCGCATACGGCAAGGTTCCGTCGGGGCGCGCCGGTGGAAAGCCGGCCATGGCGGCGGCCGGGTCGATACCATCGCGCGCCTTGCGCAGATTGCTTTCCTGGGCGTCGGTCGCGAACACTTTCAGGTCGAAACGGCCGCCTCCGCATGCTCCGTCACCAGCATGGCGAGGGAATAGGCTTCCTCGCCCGTGGAGCAGGCCGGGGCCCAGACGCGGATAGAAGCGCCCGTCTCGCGCTCCGCGACAATTGGCGCGGTGACCAGTTCGGCAAGTGCCTTCCATGCATCGGGGTCGCGTAAAAAACCGGTGACGCTGATCATCAGGTCGCCGACAAGCGCGGTGACTTCGTCGGAGTTGGTGCGCAGCTCGTCGATATATTCGTCCCAGTGTTTTGATGTTCCTGAGACCGAGACGACGGTGAACGCGCCGCCTCAGCGTCGTTTGCTTGTAGCTGCGAAAATCATGTCCGCCCCGAGCCCGCAAGAGTTCCAGAAGATGGCTGAGTGTCGAAAGCTTTACGTTGGATTTCACGGAGGGTTCTTCCGCAATATCAACCGCCACCTGGCCGCAATTCGCGGAAGGCTCCATCGCACAACTTTGCACGGCCGCCCCCCACCGGCAACCAAGCTGATAAATCTCGATGATGCATATGTTGGCTGGACGACCAAGGAAAAGTTGACTCCAGTCAACCGGAGGCATCGCCAGAGCCCCTAACGGACCCTGCCCACTTCTCCGTCCTGACGCCGCTCTCGGCCTTCTCCGACAAATCCGTACCTTTGCCTTGGCAGCGGATCGACCTAATCCAGTCTCACGGACCTTACTTCAGGGCGCTTCTGTCCTTGGCCGCACGTCACGACAACCCGCTGTCCCTCTTCAAGGAATTCCAGCCCACATTGTTTCAAAGTGGAGACATGGACGAACACGTCCTTGGAGCCGCCTTCCAGTGCGATGAAGCCAAATCCTTTGTCAGCGTTGTACCACTTCACCGAGCCGGCGCTCTCCTCGCCAGGAGAGTCTGGCTTTGAGCTGGGCAATGAGGAGTAGGAAGGCCGGTCCGTCCCCGATGAATTGCCCGAGCTGACTTCCAGGACTTCTGCGACCTGAGGCCCCTTCTGTCCTTCGCCGATGCGCACCGTCAGCTTCATCCCCTCGGATACGACGCGATGACCGGCGCTCTCCAACGCGCGGACATGAAGGAATGCGTCTGATCCATCGGCCAACTTCACAAAGCCGAACCCTTTATCGACATTGAACCATAAGACCTCCACATCGACCGGAGGTGAGCTCATGGCCGTTGGAGCCTTCGTAGGCTCGCGCAGGAAGTAGCTCGGCTCTGGCTCCTGATCGTTGCTGTCTTCGTCGAAGCCGCGGCGGCGCGGCTCCCGGTGGTCACGATACTTGCCCATCATCGTCTCGGAAAGCGCAGGGGGAGGGTTTCGCTACCACCGGAATGCTTTTCGTTCAATGCTGAGCCCGCAGCTGCTATTCGGCTTGATCTTCATCTAAACCATGGAAGAACGACTGGATATCCTCGGATTCAACGCTGCCGTCACTGTTCTGATCGACGGCATGGAAAATCCGCTCCTGGAAATCCCTGGAAATCCTGGATATCCCCAGCGCCGGGGGCGACATCGCCGCAGCACCCATAATGGCGAACACATGATCCTCATCCTTGCGCCCTGCATCCCGCCGCCCATGCTTCCGTGCACGCCTCGCATCATCTGTCGGTGTTCGATGCCTGAGCGGTCCATTCGATCCGGACGATGCATCCGATCCCTCTCTCCCCAAGCGACCGAGGCCGTGACGCCGGCTGCTTCGATGGCACGAACCAGATTCTTCGATTTCCATAAACGGAGCTTCAGGGTCTCGGCTGTAGCGGTCATGTACTTTCGAGCGCCTGAAAAACGCTGCAGGGGTATGTCGAATGTGAAACCTGCGCGGATAGCGCGGCGCCTGGCCAGAGCAGCCTCAGGACCCGCGCCGCTCATTCAACGCCGAAACGCTCTGAGACAGGCATGAGACTCCGAAAGATGGCATCGTTCCTGGCGCGCCATGCTTCGTCCGACAGCCATTCGTAATCCTGATCAGGCATCAGAGGAACGGTCCTCATTTCCGACTCCGGAATGCGCAGGAAGAAGCTGCTGCGTTCCTGATTCACCCGGAGGTACCGCAGTGGCACGACAATGCTGTCCTTCCCAGGAGTGAAAAACCCTCCCGAAGCAACAACGGCGTAGTCCCAGCGGTCCTTCGTTCCGATCACCACGTTCCTGACCTCGCCGATGATTTTGTCGTCGGAACTGCGAACCTCCGCGCCAAGTATCTCGTCAGCTCGTAGGCCGGGGCCGAGCTCGTTGATGTCGATGAGTGGCAGAGCACCTTCGGCGCCACGGTTACCTAGAACCTGCCCGCCCTCGCGGACCATAGGCTCTCCGGCGGCAAGCTGCTGGTCCGCCTCATCCTCGTCGTTGGCGCCCAATTGCCCCATGGACGGCGACGCGACAAGCTCGCGGATGTTGCCAAGGATGCGCTCGCAATCATCATGGCGGCCGTAAGACCACAAAATAAAAGCTGCATCGCGTAGCGCTCGCAGATCACGCACCATCTGCCGGTTTTCGCGATCGCGCAATTCGGGCTTTTGCAGGATCGCTTCCTCGAGTTTCGCGTCCGAGATGTTGCACTGCGCCGCTGCTTCACCGATCCCCAGCGCCACGAGGATCGACAGAGTAGCGACAAAAGTTCTGCAGTCCATGAACCTACTCCATTTCAGTGCTGTTGTGGCCTGGCCAGGTGGGCGTGCGAATCGGGTACAAGATCACGCAATATCGGGAGTGTCTTCATTAACCCAGCATGAACAAGCCGGCCTTCCCGGGGGTTCATCGGAAATTGTACAGTTGCAACTCGACCCCGCCGATTGTCGAAGCGAATGGGGGTATCTGAAAGCTCGCCGCCAGTGGCCCGCCATCCCCCACCCGAGAAAGCCTCAGCCCTGCCCTTTCCCCACGTGATCCGCCATCATCGCTCATCGCGATCCGATGGGCTTGGGGCCGCTTGGGTTGTATCGTGAGCGGTCTGATGTTCCATTTCCGCATTCAGCTCCGCGCCCAGTAGAACATCACAGCGGATATCCACAACCAAACCATAAAGCCGATGACGCGCCGAGAGACCCGTAGGCCTGTTGCAACTGTCAAACGTGACAACATACCAGGAAAACAGCATGGAGGCCCCCATCCACAGCAATGCTGCTTCGAGACTTCCCCAGGAGACCCACCGCCATCGAGCGTCTCTGCGGCTGGGACCGTAGCGGTATATGAATGCGAGACCAATCCCAACGGTCGCTAGTGGTTCCCGCCTGACATAAGAATCCAATCAGAGATTCCCT
>NZ_AHAM01000311.1 GCF_000236565.1 Mesorhizobium alhagi CCNWXJ12-2
CCGGCAACCCGGCTCCGGTAGTCGAATCGACCGGCACCGGCGGTGGCTTCAAGGCTTTCTGCGGCGGTATCGGCCCCGACTTCGCCGATGTTACCGGCGCCTCGCGCGCCATCAAGGAATCCGAGGTGAAGCTCTGCGCCGACAACGGCGTGACCGACATCACCGAGGCGCTGATCGGCTATGACGGCCTTTCGATCGCCCATGCCAGCAGCGCCCCGGACATGGACCTGACCGAGGAGCAGATATTCAAGGCGCTTGCCGCCGAGCTTCCGGACGGCAAGGGCGGTTTCGTTGCCAACCCCAACAAGAAGTGGTCTGACATCGACGCGTCGCTGCCTTCGGTGGACATCGTCGCCTTCGGACCCCCGCCCACGTCCGGCACGCGCGACGCCTTCGTCGAGCTCGTCATGCATGATGGCTGCAAGGATCTGCCTGGCATGGCCGACCTGAAGAAGGCCGACGAGGACAAGTGGAACGAGGTCTGCTCGCGCATGCGCCAGGACGGACCGTTCGTCGAAGCCGGCGAGAATGACAACCTGATCGTCCAGCGCCTCGAGTCCGACCCCAATGCCGTCGGAATCTTCGGCTACTCGTTCCTCTACGAGAACTCGGACAAGCTGAAGGCCGTGAAGGTCGCCGGCGTCGCGCCGGACTTCGATACGATAGCCGATGCCTCCTATCCGGTGTCGCGTCCGATCTTCTTCTATATCAAGAACGCCCACCGCGACGTGATCCCGAACATGAACGACTTCCTTGCGGAGTACGTATCGGATGGTGCTCTCGCAGCGGACGGATACCTCCCGGAGCGTGGCCTGACCCCGCTTTCGGACGAAAAGCGCGCCGAGGTCCAGAAGGCTGTGACCGAAGCCAAGAAGCTCGGCTCCTAAGCCGGACTGAAGCGCAGCCGCCCTGAACTCGCGGGGCGGCTGCGCAATCTGTCAATATAACGAGCTTTTCTGGTCGGGGGTCTAATGGCTGGGTACCTTTTCGGCTTCATGGCGCTGGCCGCGTTTGTCGCGGCGTTTCTGGGCGCTGCCCGCGGTCGCAGCAAACGGTTCGCCGCAACGGAAAAGACGCATTCCCGGCCGATCTACCACGGCCTGAACGCGGCGATCTGGACGGGCGTTCCGGCATTCGTCTTCCTGTTGCTCTGGCTGTTGTTCCAGAACAGCGTGATCGACATGCTCGTGATCGGCAGCTATCCAGGCGCAGACAACCTATCTGGCCCGGAAAAGAACCTGCTGATCAGCGAGATACGCCAGGTCGCGGCTGGGAACATATTCCGCGAGCCAACGCCGGAGATCGCGGCCGCCGTCGCTCACCTGAAATCTTTGCAGGCGCTCTCCAGTTGGGCCATGGTCGCGGTGACGGCCGCGCTGGTCGCCATCGGAGCGTTCCTCGGCCTGCGCGCCATTCAGACACGGTACCGCGCGCGCCACAGCGTCGAGCGGTCCGTTACGTGGTTCATGATGTTCTCGTCGCTAGTCGCCATCCTGACGACTGCGGGCATCGTCTTGTCCCTGGTGTATGAGGCGCTTCAGTTCTTTGCCCGCGTTCCGGTGACCGAATTCCTGTTCGGCCTGCGCTGGGAGCCACAGATTGCGATCCGCGCCGACCAGGTCGCCGGACAGGGCGCCTTCGGCATGATCCCGGTTCTATTCGGCACGATCGTTATCTCGTTCCTGGCGATGGCGGTGGCAGTTCCGACAGGCATTCTCTCCGCCATTTACCTCACGGAATATGCCAATGAGCGTTTCCGCGCGGTTGTGAAGCCGATGCTCGAAATCCTCGCAGGCATTCCCACCATCGTCTATGGCTTCTTCGCCGTGCTCACCGTCGCACCGCTGGTGCGTCAGATCGGACTCTCCATTGGCATCGACTCGGCGCCGAACAGCGCGCTTGCAGCCGGCGGGGTGATGGGCATCATGATCATTCCGTTCATCTCTTCCCTGTCCGACGACGCCTTCGCGGCGGTCCCGCGTGCCATTCGCGAGGGCTCCTTCGCGCTCGGCGCGACCAAGGGCGAGACGATCCGCAAGGTTCTTCTTCCTGCAGCGCTTCCCGGCATCGTCGGCGGCGTGCTGTTGGCGCTAAGCCGCGCAGTGGGCGAAACCATGATCGTGGTCATGGCTGCCGGCCTGATCGCGAAGATGACGCTCAATCCATTCGATTCGGTCACCACCGTGACTGTGCAGATCGTCACACTGCTCATCGGCGACAGTGAATTCGACAATCCCAAGACACTAGCAGCGTTCGCGCTCGGCCTGGTGCTGTTCATCATCACCCTCGGCCTGAACCTGATCGCACTGCGAACCGTCCGCAAATATCGGGAGAAGTACTGATGGTGACGACGGACACGATCGGCGGCTCCGCAACGACTGCGCGTCCGCCGGTCGTCTGGAAATCCGACGAGATGGCGAAGCGGCGCAAGGCCCGCTACGCGGCTGACCGTCGCCTTCAGATCTATGGCATGGTCGCCATCGCCTTTGCGCTGGGCTTCCTGGCGGTCCTGATCGGGACGTTGACGTTCACCGGCTACCGCGCCTTCACGCAGTCGATGGTGACGATCGATATCGATTTCAGCACGGCCGAACTCGACCGCGACAATCTGATGGATTCCAACTGGCGGACCATCTTCCGTCAGGCCGTGCTAGATGATGTTGGTGAGCTATCCCGTTCCGAGGAACGCGACTATTTCTCGATGTTCACCTCCTCGGCGCCATTTCTGATCCGCGACCAGATCATCGCGGACCCGTCGATCCTCGACGGCAGGGCAACCTTCATGGTGCCGATGTCGGATCCGATCGATCAACTCGCCAAAGGCCTGGTAAACACGGATCTTCCGGAGAACCAGCGCCGGGTGAACGATAAGCAGGTCGAATTGTTCAACCAACTCGAGGAAAAGGGCGCGGTCACGCAGCCCTTCAACTGGGCGCTGTTCCTCAACGCCGACAGCCGCTTCCCCGAATTGGCCGGCCTGGCCGGCGCGATATCGGGTTCGTTCTGGCTGCTGCTCGTCTGCTTCCTGATCAGCTTCCCGGTCGGCATCGCCGCTGCTATTTATCTCGAGGAGTTCGCCCCGAAGAACAGGTTCACCGACCTGATCGAGATCAACATCAACAATCTCGCAGCGGTTCCGTCGGTGGTCTTCGGACTGCTTGGCCTGGCGGTGTTCCTTGGCTGGTTCGGCCTGCCGCGTTCCGCGCCGCTCGTTGGCGGCATGGTCCTCGCTCTGATGACATTGCCCACCATCATCATCGTGACGCGCGCTGCCTTGACCTCGGTGCCGTCGTCGATCCGCGAAGCGGCGCTCGGCATAGGCGCTTCCAAGCACGAGATGATCTTCCACCATATTTTGCCGCTCTCCATGCCGTCCATCATGACTGGGACCATCATCGGTCTTGCCCAGGCGCTCGGCGAAACCGCGCCGCTGTTGCTCATTGGGATGAACGCCTTCATCACTAGCCCGCCCTCCGGCGTTTTGGAGGCCTCAACCGCTCTGCCGACGCAGATCTATATCTGGGCGGACAGCCCCGAGCGCGGCTTCGTCGCGCGAACCTCGGCCGCTATCCTGGTGCTGCTCGGTTTTCTCGTTCTCATGAACGGCATCGCGATTTTCCTCAGGCAGCGCTTCGAGCGCCGCTGGTAAAGGAGTAGATGGACATGAATATCCTCACCGAAGCTGCAATCGACCAAAAGCTGAATGCGATGACGAACGAACCAGCGGTGAAAATGAAAGGCGAAAGTGTCGATGTGCACTACGGCGAAAAGCAAGCGCTTTTCGGTGTGAACCTCGACGTGCGCGAAAACCAGGTAACGGCGCTGATCGGCCCGTCGGGCTGCGGCAAGTCGACCTTCCTGCGCTGCCTCAACCGCATGAACGATACGATCGATATCGCACGGGTGTCGGGCAAGATCACGCTGGACGGCGAGGATGTCTATGACCCGAAGATCGACGTGGTCGAGCTGCGTGCCCGCGTCGGCATGGTGTTTCAGAAGCCCAATCCGTTCCCGAAATCGATCTACGAGAACGTCGCCTACGGCCCGCGCATCCATGGACTGACGAAGAACAAGGCCGAGCTCGACGGGATCGTCGAGTCGAGCCTTAAGAAGGCGGCGCTCTGGAACGAGGTGAAGGACCGCCTGCTCGAATCCGGCACCGGCCTTTCCGGTGGCCAGCAGCAGCGCCTGTGCATCGCGCGCGCCATTGCGGTTTCGCCCGAGGTGATCCTGATGGACGAGCCGTGCTCTGCGCTCGACCCGATCGCCACCGCGAAGGTCGAGGAACTGATCGACGAGTTGCGCGAGAACTACACGATCGTGATCGTCACCCACTCGATGCAGCAGGCGGCCCGC
>NZ_AHAM01000310.1 GCF_000236565.1 Mesorhizobium alhagi CCNWXJ12-2
CTTTCATCACTCCGCCGGATTCGCCCGCTTAACACCCGGTTGTTGCTGGCAACCCGCCAGTCGAGTAGCGTGGATGCCCAGCGCTTTTGGGGCGTTAGTATGGTTAAGCTGGAAGACGGGATTTTCGACCCGGCGGTGAAGGTTCAAGGCGCGCCCGCCGGCCAAGTTCAGCACATAGGCAGCGCACGCAAGGCAGCTGAATGGCTGATCAACAAATGGCCTATGAAAATCGACACTGCCAAGGCACGCGCAGCGCACAAAGCCTGCTTGGAGGTTCTGGGGGGTCAGCGCAAGGCGGCGGCAGCCCGCCAAGCCTTTCGTGATGCCGCAGAGGAGGCCGGTATACTGATCGGTGACGACAATACGCCGCCACCCAAGCCGATGATGCGGAAAACATAGCCCGCCTTTACAGGGCGTCTTGCCGGCCTACATGACCCTGAGATCGGTGTGGAAATCCTTTGAAATGTTATCCAGCGCCATCCTGATGTCGTCGGGGCTGTCGATGCCGCCACTGAAAAGAGCAATCAGGCGACGGGGGAGATGCTCTCGCGCCGGCTGCGAGCCCTCAATGCCAGCCTGTTCGCAATAATCGTCTAGAATTCTGGTGAGTGTCGCCAACTGCTCGGCGTCTGCTATGCCTCGGAGGGTCATTCGCGCGTCTCCCTTATGTTGGGCGAAAGCGTGATCGACTCTTTCAAGCGTCCGTAGCCATAAAGATCGGACTACATTTCATAGTAGCACATACCAGGTGGGGTTACGAATCCAATCGCTGCGGCAGTTAACGATTGCTACCCAATTACCACGCAATATCGGGGCATTTCAGAAACCTGCCGTTTGGTCCGAATCCTGCTCGGCGGGTGTCTTGAGTCTCCATACGGTGTCGCGATAGGCACCGCTCATCGCTTTCGAATTCTGCCGGTCGGCTGATCGGCTGCTAGGGTGAATGGGAACACGTAGAGTTGGCGGTGTTCACTGTCGGTCACCATGAATTCAGCATCCCGCGGCACTACCTCCCCTCTGACCAAGGCATCCGCAATAATTTCCTTGGCCGAGATCATCGCCTCGATAACACTGGCAGGCTCGTCAGCAAGCTCTGTACCCTTCAGATCCTCGGCAGATTTGTCACCGTCGCGATAGTTGAAGAAAAATCGGGGCATGTCTCCTGTCCGGTTCGGACCACCAATCTCCAGTTGCGCTAGAATGTTCCAAATAAAAGTCGGCAATCGCCCGTGGCCGATAATAGCCAACACCCTGATGAGTGACCATCGTCGACCGGCCCCAAGGCTGATGAGCGCAAGCGTAAAGCCGTCTGACGCCGCTATCACTAATTTCGGTGTGGTTTAGCTCGGCGGGATCATTCGAAGGTCACCACGACCTTTAACGCGAGAAGCCCGAGGCTTGGATCGCCCGCGTGCTGGCAAGTTCGCTCTCCTGCACGCCTGTCTCGGGACTCGATTGGGCGGTGGATGTCTTCGGGACTGTCGACGTGAGCCTTACCGGCACAACGCGCTGTAGCGGCGTATTCGGGCACTCACGATGACAGGTCTCCCTGCCAGATGCACCCGACACTGTAGGCAAGGCACGACTGGCTTCTTCAGACCTTGGTGAACGAAACGCTTGTGATCGATCTTCAGGCGGACTTCCTATGCGGCCAGCTTCTTGGCCTTGACCTTGAGGTTGACGATCAATCCGTCCTCCGACCAGTCATATGCGATCGAGCCGCCAAGCTGGTCTGATACGCTTCGCGCGATCAGTTTGCTCCCGTAGCCTTCCAACCTGCTAGGAGCTTCGACCTCCGGTCCGTCGCGTTCAGTCCAGACAATATTCACGTCCTCGTCGCTCGTGGAGCCAGACACGTCGAGAGTCCCCGTATCCGAGGAAAGCGCTCCGTATTTAAGCGAGTTCGTCGCAAGCTCATGGATGACCAGAGCCATGGCAGTCGCCGCGCCTTCGCCAACTCCCATGCGGGGAACCGCAACGCGAATGCGGCCGCTGAATGCTCCCATATCTTCATATGGCGAGAGCAGAACGGACAGCAGGTCACCCAGCAGCGCTGCCCGCCCCTGGTGACCCGGGAGCGGGCGCACAAGGTCATGCGCCCGCCCAAGCGCCGTTAGTCGCTCTAATGTGCCACCGCGCCTCGATCTCTCGCTGGTCAGCTGCGGTCGTTCGCGTTACCCGCGAGATGCTCTCAAATCAGGTATGGCATCATCGCGGTTGCCAGGCTCAGAACCAGGAAGAAACCGGCCATGTCGGTGATCGTCGTCAACAACGGGCCGCTCGCCACTGCAGGATCCTGCCCGATCCGCTTCAACAACAAAGGCACCACGCCGCCGATGGAGACGGCGATCAATGTGTTCAGCGCGAGCGCCGTCCCGATGACCAGACCCAGAAAAAAGCTGCCCTTCCAAATCCAAGCAACTATGCCGATCAGCACGCCGAGTGCCACGCCGTTAATGACGCCGACGGAGGCTTCCTTGCCCCAGACCCTTGCCATATCAATAGGCCGTACCAGCCCGAGCGCCAACTCCCGCATCGTGACGGCGACGGCCTGATTGCCCGAGCAGCCGCTCATGTCCGAAACCATGGGCAGGAAGATTGCGATGGCAATCACCGCCGCGAGGGTCTCCTCATATGCCGAGATGACGCTAGCAGCGATGACGTTCAAGACGACGTTTGCCGACAGCCAGGCAAGCCGGCGGCGGGCGCGGACCGTGAGTGGCATCGATCGAAGCTCGTCCCCGACGACGCCGTGCCGCCGCAATCCCTCAGACTCCGCACGTTCAAGGGCGGCATCGTCGACAGCGGCGCGCGAAACGACACCGACCAGCCGGCCATTTGTTTCAACGACGGGCAGGCCCAAGAAGGGATACTTATCGAATAAATCCTGAAGCGCATCGAGGGACTCCGACGCTGCAACCGTAACAGGCTTGGTCATGATGTCGGTCAATTTGGCGCTGCGTCGCGAAGTCAGCAGGCTCCGCAACGATACGACACCAATGGGGCGGCCTTCCCGGTCCACTATGTAAGGGTGCTGACCGCGGTATCGCTCGAAATCATCGTCCTCGGTGACGAACCGGTGCAGCACCGCCCCGACGGTATCGGATTCCCGAAACGTAAAAGCTTCCGCAACCATAAGCCCGCCCGCGGTATGGTCGTCGTATGCGACCAACTGGCGGACGTCCGCAGCCTCTTGGGCATCCATTTCTGCGAGTATTGCGTCGGCATCTTGCTGGTCGAGCTCCCCGATGACATCTGCCTGGATGTCGGAATTCAATTCCTCCATGATCTCTGCGGCTTTGCCAGCCTCAAGGCGCTCGACGAGTTCGACCGCCATCTCGTTAGGTGCTTCTTCGATCAGTCTTGCGGCTTTTTTCCGACGGGAGGAGGGATAGAACCGCATCCCGCTCCGTGGGAGAGAGCTGCAGCAGTTCGCGCAGCGCGTCACTGAGCGGCATGGAGTCGAATAGGGCCGAAAGGCATTCGGCGTCAGCCTTGGCGAGGAGGTCTTCGATCAGGTCATCGATATCCCTGACTTCAGTAGTGGCGCCGGACATGGGTCATTCCTCTATTCAGGCAACAAACCGATGACCTAGCGCGCGATTGCTCTGGGTTAATCGTAAAGGGTTTCAATCGACGTTTGCGGCGGGAACTGAGCCGACGAGTCCTTTCAAGCGGAGGAGATTGATGAAAGACGATGCCTCCAATCTGCACAATGCGCGGGTGTTGCGGAATGGTCGCACGATAAAGCAACTATTCACCCTTTTCCAAATCCTGTCCGACCGGCCCGCGCCCCGATGGGCGGGCTTGGGGCTGGGGCGCGCGCCGGTCGTGCAGCGGTGCTGCAATCCCACTTGTGGCAGATTAGCGACGTTGAGAAACGGCACAGCCATCGATTGTGGGGATGCCACAGTAAGCGATCCCTTTGGTGGCGGCGTGTTTAGGATGTGTGGGTATAGGTACTATTGACGACGAGCCTTTCGATCAATCCGTGACGGGGAACCATATCGGCTCGAAAGCGGTTCAGTTTGCGGACCGTGGCGGTGCAAACTCCCACGGTTCATGGCCCCAGCCGCGACCTGGGGCGGGAAGCCCGTCGCCTCCTTGAAACCTGCGGCGGGCTTTTCCTTGTGCGCGCACCGCAATCGAGGCGCTGAGGCTGCTCGACGGCCGCGACGACCTCGATCGGGCTGTGGTGCTCCAGGCGGAGGCGGCCGCGCTTCAATCGGAAATCGGCTGTCGACGCACAAGTTGACCAGCCTCACGGACAGCGGTTTCCCTGATCTCTACAGCGCGGTCGCGAATCGCCTGGCATCGGTCGATGATGAACAGCAAGCCGGCCAGGTCGGCGGTGATGGTGGTGTTCATGCGGCATCGTCGAGTTCGGCAGGATCCCCCTCTTGCGGCTTGCGTGGTTCGTCGGGCATCCCAAAGCCCCTTTGGCCAAGGGTCACATCGCGAGGCCGCCCTCGATCAAGACCATGACCAAGGCCTATGCTCTGCTTGTTTTTCCCTCGGCGCCCCGGCAGGCTACGATCACTGCGATCTTCAGAAGCGTCTTGGCCAGGCCTGTTCCCGCCCTCGTCTTACCGGTTTAACCACCCAGGTCGAAGCCAGGTCGATCAACGGCAACGGGTTCGGGCGGGGGGACTGCAACCTTGTTTTCGGGTTTGCGGTCGTGCTTACTTTTGGGACTGTTTTTTGGGGCATGCGCCTTAGGTTGTTTCTCAACCATGATCTCGTTCCTCCTTGGATCATTAGCATGCGTGTTTGACGGCAGGCGATCTCCTACAATCGCCGGTCTCTACGATGGCCGAACTCCGCGCCGGGTCGCCTCACCATCGTCGCCGACCGTCCCAGCCCAGGGCCTCGTCACAGCCTGCTAAATCAGATTGTTTCGATCTTTCGTCTCTTCGGTGCGTCGCCTCGCACCGCTCGTATCATTGTCGATCATCCGCTGCGCCTCAGTGCGGGGCCGGCGGCCAATAGCCCCGCCTTCATTGTCCCATCGTTCGAGCGATTTCTGCTTCAGCGTGTTTGAAGCATCGCCTGCGCACGCTTCCACATCGAAGCCCGCTGTCGATGCTTCGCTGGTGATGGCATCCAATAGAGCTGTATCCGAGATATCCAGATCAGGAAAAACGCGTCGCACCGCGCCCAGCGCTTCCGACGTTGCGACCGGTCTTCCCTCTCTATGACATGCGTCCAGAAACGCATGGATTGCAGCCCGCACGTCGGCTGGAATGTGGTGTGTGGCGCCCGTGCTGGTCATGGTGTCGTCCTCACGATTCAGCAGCTTGACACGACTCAACGAAAGCAGCGCCTTAACGTTCCTTCACAGCTGCATGATGGGCGTCCGGTCACCAACACGGATTCCGCCGTTAAAGGGATCAGAAGAAGACGCAGACGCGGAGCTCCTTGATACTGGGGTAGGGTCAGTGTCGGCTGGACCAACACACATTGTCATCCTGTTCAACAAACGGCGTCTCGAACGCGCGACTGCAGCGGGTGAAACCGGCCTTTCCGAAAACCTCCGCCAGCCCCGCCTCAATCCACGTCGATTGGTGGTGGCGCTGACGGAACTTCCCGAAGGACGCCGGTTGGGCCCCAGTGCAACGGGTCTGCACAGGTTATTTTCCGTCGATGTCGGAGTAGAAATCGCAGATCAGATCGGCGACTTTGATCGCCTCAAAATCCGTCATGTGGGCGGCCGTCTCCACGGCTATGGCCCCCATATCGTCCTGATCGACGGACAATAGGTCGAGGATCCGGGCAAACCTGATCTTAAGTTCTCTATTTCCCTCGAATTCGTCGATGGTGACCTCAAGGATGCTCTCCGTCCCCGCGCACAGTCGGGTCTGGATCGGGTCGGCCGAAGCGGCCAGCGTTCGTATCGCCGCGAAAAACTGTGCGCGCGCGTGAGCGTATGTTTCGTTCATAGGGTGATTTCTTCGCCTTTATGCACGCCTCGGCAGAGGGGCGTGAGAGCTGACAAACGAGGTCGGAGGAACGCAAGTCACACTGCGATCACGGCGCGCCAAAACTTAAGGGCGATCAGTTGCTGTGATCAAAGGTCATAACTGCGGAGGTGACACCTGCATATCATAGTTTCGTTCAAGACCATATAGGGACAACCGCGCGGGGCGGCGTCGTGTGCACCGAGTCCGAACCAAGCACATGCGGTGTCTGAAAGTCGGGTTCTGAGAACGCCTAGCCTCGAACCTGCCAGTCCGTTTCCGGCCCGGTTGCTCCCCTATGGGCGACGCTGCCCCCCGGCAGAGGTTTTTCATCGGATCAGCGTCGCCTGTTTTGCTGCGGTCCAGTCGCAGTCGCTCGAAAGCAGGTGTGCCATTGCGTCTATAATAGTGTGGTCATCGTAGGGTTTTGAGAAGAACCTGCTCCCCCCGGGCAGACTGCTCTCTTCGAGAATGGTGGCGCCGGATGCGACAATCAGCCTCACAGGCGGCCATCGATCCCGGATGTAATGGGATAGCTTGATGCCGTCCATTGTCCCTGGCATCTGAACATCGGTGAACACCAGATCGACGTCATTTCGCGACTCAAGAATGCGAATTGCCTCATCCGCATCGCCCGCCTCCAGCGCCTCGTAGCCAGCCGACATCACAAGATCGACGGCGCCCATCCGGATCACCGGGCTGTCTTCGACTACCAGGACGACCGCTTTGCCATTATTCATTGCTCACTCGGTTAATGGAGGTGGATAGCCTTGCAGGCTGCGATGTAGCGCGCTTCGGAAGCACTTGGGTTCCTATGCGGCCGTAGAAAGATCAGTTCGGAGACGGTCGCCTTCCTGATGGCTGATTGTGATGGCGGTGCCGGGGCCTGCATTGCTCAACAGAATTTCGCCCCTCAGGTTCTTTGCGAGCGCCTCCACAATGCCAGTCCCTAGTCCCGCCTTGGGTGCATCGCTGCCCGCAGACATGCCGATGCCGTTGTCGGTAACCGAAAGGGTCCAGTCATTGCCCGAAGATTGATAGTCGATCACGATGGTGCCCGTTCGCTCACCGGGAAAGGCGTGCTTGAGCGCGTTTATTACAAGCTCGGTCACGATAAGCCCCAGGCTTACGGAAACGTCCGCCTCCACGGCGCTGTTGTCGGCGGTCACCTCAATCGAGAGCCGGTCAGGGTCGGCTATCATCGACGCGCCAAGGCTTTGGCAGAGCTGAGTGAAATAGGCACGGAGTTCGACGTCGCCGCCCTTGGAAGTAGAGAGTTGCTTCTGCAGGGCTGCAATCGACATGACCCGGTGATGGGCGTTGTGGAGGTGCCCGCGCGCTTCCTCCGATTGGACCCGACGAGCGCTCTGCATGAGAACGCTTGCAATGATCTGGAGGCTGTTTGCCACCCGATGCTGGACCTCCTGCAGCAGGATCGCTTTATCGCGAACGAGATCATCTTTCAGTCGAGCCTCGGCGCGCACATCGGTCACGTCGGTTACGGCCAGAAGCAGGCGAATATGATCGATGTCGCCGTCATCGAGCGTCCGCGCATTGACGACCAACTGCCGTGTTTTCTGGTTTGGGCGCTTAAGGTCGATTTCGTAGGCTTCAATATGCGCACTTCCCGAAGCGGTAGCCTTCAACAGTGACGCAAGTTTGGGCATCGCCCATTCGCCATTCCCAAGTTCGCTGAGACGTTTACCGGGAATTGTCGCCGGGTCGATCTCGAAGGCGCGGCAGAACGATGCGCTCGCTGCAATGACCTTCTGGTCGTCGGATAGGAAAAGCAGCGGTTCGTTTGATGATACCACAACGGCAAGAGTGCTCGCCGCTTCGAAATGCGCAGTCGGGTGCTTTAGCATGATCTTGGCCCTCAAGGGCCGGAGACTCGCGAAGCGAGTCATGACTCGGCAGAAACGCCGCCGAGCCAGAAAGGGTGGGCTCGACGAAGACACACTATCACGCCTTATGCAGGCGGCCACCATACTAAATACTGCGCTAGTCAGATCGACGTCGTGAGGTTGGGCTCGGCGGCGAATGCCAGCAGACGCCCTTGGAAACCCAAGGAACCCGCCGCTTTGCAAGGATGATCTTAGCGGCGGGTTTCTTGCGTCCTGTACCGGTACACGGCGCTACGTACCTCCCACATCGCTTGCGAAATTCTGTCCGTCGGCTGATCGGCTGCTAAACTGAATGGGAACACGTAGAGTTGGCGGTGCTCACTATCGGTCACTGAGAATTCAGCCTGCCGTGGCACTGCTTCTCCGCTGAACAAGGCCTCAGCGATGATTTCCTTGGCCGAGATCATCGCCTCGAGCACACTTTCAGCTTCGTTAGCGAGTTCGACCCCCTCAGTATCTTCGGCAGCTTTGTCGCCGTCGCGATAATGGAAGAAAAAGCGGGGCATGGCTCCTGTCCTGTTCGGCTACCAATCTCCCGTTGCGCTGTGATGTTCCAAAAAAGTCGCAGGCGCGCGATCGGCGACAGGCCGTCGTGCAAGCACTCTCGCATCTCCTGCTTGGGGATGGAGATTTCTTGTATAAAGGCTCTGGTTTGCGCGCTTTATTCCCGGAACCAATCCGCCTTGCCGGAATTGCTTAGGCTAGTACCCAGAGGGCGGGAGGAACGCATCCTCTCGGAAGGTAGAGAACCGGAGCGTCCTTCCTCGTTGGCGCTCCGGAGCTCCCCGTCTTATCGACGCTGCCCTCGCGGGAGCAGGCGGCTGAGGTCGACCTCCCAGTGTCAGGCGCACTCGTCTGTTGAGCGCCTGGACGAGGATATCTATCGCGCGGTACTCGTCCTCGTTGCTGGCAAGAACTCGGCCCCGCGAGATGTCGCCGGCCGAGGAATGTTGGGTGGGATTCCGCGCCCGGCAGCGAACCTTTGAGGGGCCGGTTGCAGACCTCGCCCCGAAGCCGCATTCCTTTTCCGTTCAACCAGTTCGTGGTCTCCGGCGCGGCCGCCGTACCACCATTGGTCAGGCATTGGTCGCTGAAGCCGCATCGATCTCATGGTTCGCATATTAGAAAGCGCTCCTATATCCTTTGCGGAAAGCCATGGGAGGGATCGATGTCTACGGGATGGCGGGTCTCGCTGATCGACGATGGAAGAACTCGACATTTCATCGTCGGACTTGCCGACAGAGAGGCTGCGAAAGAACTGGCCATCGCTCGTTGCTCCGATGCCAGCGGTATCGTGTTGCTCCCCTTGAAAGATGGGGACTTTGAAAAGCTCGCATTGGTTGACGGGCAATTATCGAGTCATCGGAAATCGGTTGAACATGGCCGGCCTTTCCCAGTCGGAATTCAACAGTCAGCTGGATCGAGGGAAGATCTCCGGTTGGACAGAGCCACGCTAACAAAAGCACGGTTTTTACGGGAAGGTGGGTTGGCTGAAGCTTTCCGGTATTGAGTCGCAAGAGCACTCGCACTGTCGCGACCTAGAGACCTAGCAGGTTCTCATAAAATCCGGAGATGCCAGAGTGTCGATCGGCGTGGGGTCTTCGCGCCGATCGGCAGGATAAGCCGTTGAAATCTTAGTGGCAGGAGGGGTCACGCTATGGCGCCGGTTCACAATCGAAGGTAACAAGGCCGATTAGCGGCCTTAGTCCTTCGATGTCGATGAGGCTGTGGCGGCGTCGGCCGCCTTTTGCTGTGCGACCATGCGCTTTACCAGGGCGAGGAGATCGCGCGTCGTGTCGTGGGGCAAGGCCGCCATAAGCTTTGCCAGTTCAAGACGATCTTCGGCTTCCTCCGGCGTCCGGCCCCAAAGGTGAGGAGCAGCCGCAAAAAGCATTTCGATCGGCATGAAGCCGAGGATTTCACAGAGGTGGATCATACGAGTAACGTGCATTTTCGAGAAAGCACGTTCGTATCGACCATAAACCGGTACTGATAGACCAAGCAAAGGTGAGAGATCCGCTCGCGTCAGACCTTCATCCTCGCGTGCCTTGCGCAGGAAAGCCGCGATCTTCTCGTCCATCTGGCCCAGGGTCGTGATGCCGTCAAAGCCGGGACGTCGATAAATTGGTTTTTCAATCTCCCGGTCGGTCGTTTCCACCAACCCCTTTGCACTTTTATAGGTGCTCATATCCCGAGTCACAGACCCAACCCCCTAAATGAAAACCCGCCCACGGGGCGGTACTATGCACCAAATTGATTACACTTGGCATTAAATCCATCCCCAGAACTGCCTTTTCCCTTACCCATTCTGGGATTCAGGAGGGCGGTCAACGCTGCTGCGCGCGGATTGCCCTCCGAGCTCTTGGAAGGGATCGAATATGATACGGCGTACGGTTGCAAGGGGCACTAGCGGTTCTTTGCTGCGACCATGGTCCAACGGTCTGACGCGCCCTCAAACACTGATTCCACGAATTTTTCGCCTTCGATCCAACCAAGGTGAGCCGACAGCTCGCAGGCTATTGAATATTCATCAATCCTTATACACCGCCTCACGCTAACCGTCGATCCGTCTCCGTGCTTGGATATGTCCCATTTGGATATGCGGAAGAGTTCGGATTTCGCCTGTTCACTGGTCGGCCATGTAGCCTTATCGGGTATGCGATCGGGGCCTTTCTCGGTAGGCAAAATGACTTGCGAAAACGCGCCAAGGCCGATGCTCGGCCGGCCGAGCATCGGCGCGGCGTAGATGCCGATACCGATGCCGACAGCTATTCCAAATAGGAAGCCGCGGCCCATCATTCTCAGTAACCGTTGTCGCGGAGATACTGATCGATAGCCGCCTTCATGATGACGGTCATCTTCAGGTCGTTTTCGTGCGCGGCCTTTTCGAGCCGTTTCTTTGTCTCGTAATCCAGCGGCACGTTGACAAAGTGCTTCGATTCACGCTCACGAGCTCGCTTCAGATCGCGAAGCCGGATCCGCGAATCCTCACGCTCCAAAGCGCGTGTCGTCAATCGCTCTCGGCGTTCAGCCTCCGTGGAGGATAACAGGGACGTTGGCGCCCGGTCTTCTTCCATTTTTGCCGTCTGCGGGGCTGTGTCCGGTCCAACGTTAACTGGCGCCGCTGCAGTTTCGTCATGACGTGGCGCGACTTCACTGGCTGGCTTGGCCGCCCCCGGCCTGGGCCGGCGCGGCGCGACGGGGAAATCCGAAACAGTCGTTTGTCTCTTAACCATTGACTACCTCCTTGAGCGAGCTCGTCAGAAGCGTCTCAACGTCGCCCACCAGGCTCACAACTTCCGCCCTTGCCTTTTTCACGGGCTCCGTCAATTCGAGCATTTGCAGTGTTCCGTAGCCGCTTCGCAGCTCGCGATAGCAGTTGCGTTCCAGAAGCTCGGTATCGAGCAAATAGGAGTCGTAGCCATTTTCGCGGAGGTTGTTCACGAACGGCCTGATCAAGCGATACGCCTCAAGATTGCGAGCCGGAATTGTTAATCGGGTGACGAAGTTAGCCTGCGGAATCACGTACCCGGTCTGATCGGCAATCTCCGCTGCGGCTTGGGCAGCTTCGCCTGCCGCCTTGATCTCATCCTGGTTCGGTTGGATCGGCGTGAGGACCAGGTGAGAACTCCGGATAATGGTGTCGCGCACCACGCTGTCCTGACCGGGTGAATCCATAATCACCACGTCATATTTGCTTGCTTCAGCATCGAGGACCTGCTGGATCGTGTCTTGTCGCGCGGCCGTCACCAGATCGATGCCGTCAGGCATATTGTCCTTCGCCTCGCAGCGCTTCCACCACTCATGGAGATTCTGCCGGCCGTCGGCATCGATCAGCAGAACGCGCCGTCCCTGAAGAGCATATTCGCCGGCAATCAAGATGACTGCTGTGGTCTTGCCGGCGCCTCCCTTACCACTCACCGCTGAAATAAAAACTGGCATTCTCGGTAACTCCCTTCGCCAGGACGCAAAGTCTTTTTCGGCTCGATCTCTGCGTCGCGCAGGGAAACGCCTTGGGGTGAACGCCCTGTGCTACTCAAATGGCCTACTTCAACACACCATGCGAAAAATCGGCCACAGCCTGCGAAAACATCGCACCGAAGTGGCCCACGACCAATCAAACCCACGATAAACAATTATATCATGTTAACACTCTACGTCCACGTCGTGTGGTCACAGCGTTGGAAATGAGCAAGTGGCTATTTCACACATCAGGTCGTGTGGTTTTTGCGTGTCGAAAATGGCCAAAGGCCATCGCGATTGAGAGCGCCTGTCTGGGGCGCGCCTTCTTGGGAGTTCTGCTTAGTGTGGTGAACCCCGGAGCCGCGTGAGAGGACGTCTGTGCTGCTCGCACGCAGTCTGCAAGGGCGGAGAGCGGAGCGTCCCTTGCGGACGAGTACGAGGAGCACACAAAGGCCGACAAAGCGGTCCTGGAGGTGAACCCTGGAGAGCGTTTTAGCGTTTTGAAGGGGCAGGGCGAAGGCCTGCCAATCGTTTCAATAAGGTCGAGCGTGTTTGATTCCGCTCGGCGTTTCTTTCATTAAGTGCGAATTTCACGTCTAATGAGGGTGGCAGGATACGGAAAAATGTGCGACATTTTCCTGACGATCGAGGAACAAGCCCTCGATGCCTGCCGCAAGCGCCAGAGAGAGGGGCCCAAGGCCAAATGGACGACGTGAAACTCGAGGTCCGGCTCGAGCCGGACCGGAAGGAGCGCATGGTGCACGCCCGCGTCAGCGCGGACGAGTATGCAGCCATTGAGAAGGCCGCCCAGGCGGCCGACATGACAGTTTCCGGATTTTTCCGGTCGCTGATTTTGGAAGGTGCCGGGGTCCGGCCGATCCTTACCAAAGAGGATCGCGCCATCATGGCGCTGTTGCTGGAGGACATGCGCGCGATAGGCGTCAACCTGAACCAGGTGGCGCGATCGATAAACAGCGGCAAGAGCGTTCATCCGAGCGAGCTCGACATCAACCTGGCGAACGTGCAGCGCGTCCAGGCGGCCGTGATGACCGAGCTGCGTTCGTTATCGAAGCGCGCCGGGCACAAGCGGCGAGGGGAGGGGTAGGGGCATGGAACTCTTCTTCGGCGCGTTCACCAGCGAATGGGAGCAGCGGCGCGCGGCGCTGCTGCATGAGCTATCGCTTGGAGGGGGACGATCTGCGGCCGAGGAAGAATTGCGGCGGCGCATGAAGGCGCTGGCCGAGCTTGGCGCAGCGGGTGGCGGCGGAGGTGGCGGCCGCGCCGCGCCCATGACGCGTCACGCCGCGTTGAAGAGTATGCACGGCACGACGGCAAAAGCTTCGATAGCGGCGCGGCCGATGCAAGTCCGGCTTGCGGCAGTGGCGCAGGGACAGGAAAGCCAGCCGGCCGTAGTCAAAATGGCGTCCTATGGCGGCGGGGCGCGGGTCGGGGCGATGCTCAATTACGTTTCGCGCGGCAGCGAGCTTTCCGTGGAGAACGAAAACGGCGAGCGCATCCGAAGCCGTGAGGACCTTGCCGGCATCCGGGCCGATTGGGATCATCTGTTTCAGAACCGAACCGAGAGCCGGGACATCGGCCGTTTCGCGGTAGAGATCACAGCGAGTGCTTTGGCGTCCGACGATGAGATGCATGAGCTGGTGAGAAGCAGCCTTACGAGCGGTTTTGGCGACCGGCGCTTTGCCTATGCCGTCGAGAAGAACGACGACGACTCGATGACCGTGCAAGGCGTCGTCGTTCTCAGGAGCGGGCAGGGGGAGCGGTTGACGGGTGATCAAAAGGCGGCCGGCATCATTCAGGCCCGATACGATGCAAGTGCGGCTGCGAGCGAAGCGGCCGCCCAATTCTCGTTTCAAGGGTATGGCAACGGTGTCGAGTACGGTTCGAGCAAGTTGCGGGACCTGGTCGAAAGCCACGGTGGCGATGTCCGTGACGATCGAGGCCAGCCTGTCGCGGACGACAAGGCCGCGGGCGGCCTGGTGCAAAAAGAATGGCGCGGGGATCTGCACAGCAGAAAAAGCCGCGATGTGATGCACCTCATCATGTCGGCCAGGGCCGGAACGGATGTTGCGGCTTTCGAGGGCGCCGTACGTGACTTCCTTGCGGATCAGTTCGCTGGACATCGCTATGTGTTCGCGATGCACGACCCCGCCAAGGACCCGAAGGAGGCAGGTGAGGGCGGAAAGCGCCCCCACGTTCACGCCCACGCGATCGTCACCATGAAATCAGAATCCGGTGACCGGATCGAGACGACGCCGGCCGTGTTCCGGCAATGGCGGGTGGCGATGGCAGAAAAGGCCCGGGATCACGGCATTGCCATGGAAATGACCGATCGCCGGGAGTTCGCCAGTCCACCAGCTTTCACGCGCAACCAGGTGCGGCCAGTCAACCGGGAAGGGCGCACTGAACATATCGGCACCAGCGAGGCAGCGCAGGCGAGATATGACGATAAACGGAATGGCCGGAGAGCCTTAGCCAAAAGTGAAAGGAGCCGGGAGTATACCGTAAAGGCTACGCAAGGCTGGCAGAAGATTGCCCTTGCCAGCGGTGACCGAAGCATAATCGCCTATGCTGCTCAGCAGCGGGATCAATTGATATCCGGGCTTTCGGCCGGAGAGGCAGAAGCGACCTCCAATATCGTACATGCAGATTTCGGGTCAAAATTCCGCGCCAATCTGGTAACATTACAAAACCTGGTTTTGGAGGGTGACGAATTGCGCGAGACATCACGAACAGATTTCGAGGCTTATGAAAAGAAGGTCGAAACGGCCTTGTTCAAACTGGAGCGCAGCGTCGCTCCGGACGATCGGAGCGACTTTGACGAGATTGCGACCTTAGCGCGCGAACACGTCAACCAGCGGCGCGAGCTCATGCAACTTCATGAACAGCGCAACGAGGCTGTGGTAGAACAGGGTAACGAGGATCAACGGAGCGATCAGCGAGGCGAGGTGAACGAACAGTGGGAAGCTGCGATCACCAAGCACGGCGAAGCGATTGTTGAAGCCGCAAATGATGTCCTGATGGAGATCGATGCGACCGTCACTATGCTGGCCGATCTGGAGAAATCGGAACCAGTTCACGATCCTGAGACCGGTGCCTACACCTACGCCATAAGTGAAAAGGAGCGTGAGGAGACCGAGCAGTTGCGGGCTAAAATTGAGCAGCAGCATGACGAGGCGATTTCACGCGCAGCGCGCCTCGCGATCGAGGGCAACACTTACATTCGCGAAGTGGCCGAGCAGGATCCGGACCTCCAGCGCGCCATCGCCCAGGCCGAGAAGCACGCACAACGGCCAGAGGAAGAAAAAGACAAGACGCCGGCGAACGTCGATACTATTGCCGAACAGCAGCGCGATCTTCGCAACGATGAGGAGAAGCGACAGCCCAATGACGCCGAGGCTCGCGAGGCTCACGAACTGGCTTCAACGGTCGACGCTACAAATCGTCGGCAAGATCAAGTAAACAAGGACAAGAAAGCCGCCCAGCGCGGTGGTGAAACAACACGGACCGATCCCGCGCAGCAGCATATTCCTCGACTCGAGGAGCTGGAGCGGGAGGAACTGGAAAAGAGGGTACGCGACCGCGACGATCGGGAACGTTAGGCGACCATCATGTTGAACAATCATCGGCAGGACTACGCAATCCAGAGCAACGATCCCAAGGGCGACGAAGGATTCGGGAAGGTGCTTGGCTTCGTTATCTGCTTCGTGTTTTTTCTTGGGATGTTGCAAGTCGCCTATGAGACGGCCCTAGGCTGGTATCATGCCGCAATAAATTGGGGCGGTGAGACAATCGCTCATATCGCCAGTTTTCTGCCGTTCTAGGGGTCGTTTGCGAGGAGAGGGTGATTTGCCCTAAGCCGTACGGGGGCTGATCCTAGACGCCGGATAGCGACCTCAAATGCCTGTTCGCGCAATCGTAACAGTCGACCCCGTTGCGGAAGTTCGCTCGCCATCGCCGAATTCACGCCCTTGACCAGACCCTTCTCGGACATACGACGAGTAGGCCGACAACCGGACGATCTTCGAATCACTTGACGGCGACTGCGCCGGAGAAAAATTAGCACCGTCGCAATCAGATCGGACGTAGAATAAGCTGCTTGAGCGGCAATGACGGGTTCTGGGAGGAACTGATGGTGCGTGGCGGCTCGCAAGGTGTGCGTATCGGCCGACTGTCCCGTCGTGACTTCTCGAAATTGGCGTTGGCCAGCGCGGTCGCGCTCGCTTTGCCGAGGCTCGCCCGCGCGCGGGACGAACCCTTCAAGTTTGGCCTGACGCCCGTATTCCTTTCCAACGACCTCGAGTTGCTCGGGCACCTGCGGGCATACCTTTCCTCCAGACTCGGAGGCGCAGTCGAGCTCGTCTCTCGGCGGACGTATCAGGAGATCACGGCGCTCCTGGTTTCGGGACAGGTTCACGCGGCCTGGATATGCGGCTATCCCTACGTCCAGTACAAGGCCGATCTCGACTTGACCGCGACACCCTCGTGGCATGGCAAGCCTCTATACCAATCCTACTTGATCGCGGCTGCCGGCCGGGCGGTGGATGGCTGGTCTGGCCTGCGCGAAGATATCCATGCATTCTCCGATCCGGATTCCAACTCCGGTTTCCTTGTGACGCGGGCACTGCTCGCTGAAAACCGTCTGCGCCCCGACCAGTTCTTCTCGCGCAGTTTTTTCACGTACGGACATCGCAACGTCATCAGGGCGGTGGCCTCCGGGCTCGCGCAGTCCGGCAGCGTGGACGGCTACGTCTGGGAGGTCATGCGCGAGATCGAGCCGGAGCTGGTGACCCGGACGATGATCGTCCGGAAATCGGAATGGCTGGGATTTCCACCGGTCGCTTCGCCCAAATCGTTGGCCGGCGACCCGAGGATAGCCGCGCTTCGCGATGCACTGGTCTCGATGTCCGATGATGCAGAGGGCAGAAAGGTGCTGGACATGCTGCGTCTCGACGGCTTCGTCGTCGCCCCGCCCGAGCTTTTCGATACCATCGCCGCCAAGGTCGAAACGGTGAGGCAGTTCGGATGAGCCCGTTCCGCCGCTGGCAAGCGATCCCACTGTCCTTCCGCGTCCCGGCGATAGTGGCCCTGCTGATGGTGGTGATCAGCGCAGCCATCTCCGAGAGGGTGCTCGACCGCCTTTCCCACACCCAGGAAAGCTATCTCGATGGATTGGCTGGCACTTATCTGGACGGTCTGTCTTCGTCCGTATTGCCCGCGGTCCTGCGCGGGGACGTGTGGGAAGTGTTCGACGCACTCGACCGCTCTTCTTTCGTTTACGAGTCTCTTGCACCGATCGAAACCGTGGTCACGAACTCGGACGGACGCGTGCTCGCCGCTAGCGATCCCAATAAGATTAAGGCGTATTCGGAGCTTCCCGTCGAATACGCCTCGCGATACGGCACTGAGGCCGTAACGATCGACGAAGACAGGAAGACTGGCTTTGCCCGCCGCGAACTCATCTATCAGAGCCAGCCGATCGGCGCGATCCATGCGGCATTCGACGTATCGCACCTGTTTGCCGAGAGACGCGAAGTCCTGGTGACGCTCCTGGTGACGAACGCGATCGTTGCCGGTCTTTTCGCATTTGGCGGCTTCCTGCTCGTCCATCGCATGATCGGGCCGATCCGCGTGCTGGAGAGCCATATGCGCTCGGCGGTTCACGGAGCGGCCGAACCGATATCGCCGGACGAAATACCGCCGGGCGATGGCGAGGTCGCGAGCCTCTTTCATGGCTACAACACGCTCGTGCATGCCGAGCGCGAGCGCGCAAACCTTGCCATGCAGCTTGCCGAAGAGGAGAAGTTGTCGAGCCTCGGGAGACTTGCCTCTGGCATGGCGCACGAGATCAACAATCCGCTGGGCGGCTTGTTCAACGCAATAGACACATTGAAGACGCACGGGCAGACGCCGGGAGTGCGTGACACGTCCATCAGCCTGATCGAGCGCGGGCTGGCGGGGATTCGGGACGTTGTCGAAGCCGCGCTTGCCACCTATCGCCCGGAGCGCTCGCGTCGTCCCCTCACGGCCGATGATTTCGACGATGTGCGGTTGCTGCTCAAGCCCGAGTTGCGCCGCAGGCGGCAGCAGCTGGAGTGGGATATCTCGTGGAACGGCGCGCGCGAGCTCCCCGTAAGGGGCGGCCCGGTGCGTCAGGCGGTGCTCAACCTCCTTCTCAACGCGGCAGCTGTCACACCCGAAGCCGGCATCGTTTCGTTACGAGCAAAGGATACAGGAAATAGCCTTACGATCGAAATCGGCGACCAGGGTTCGGGGATTCCGCCGGAAATTGCGGGCATACTCGTCGACCGCGACCCGGGCCCGGCTGTGCGAGCTGGACGCGGCCTTGGGCTCTGGATGGTCAGGCGCGTGGTTGACGAACTCGGCGGAACTGCCAGTATCGCACCCAAGAACGACGGAGGGACGGCGGTGACGCTGGAAATTCCCTTCGACAGGGAGGATGCCGAAGCCGATGCTGCCTGACCGCGCAAGGATAGGGCTCGTGGAGGACGACCCGGTCATGGGCGGTTCGATCGTCCAGCGGCTCGAACTCGAAGGTTGGAAGGTCATCTGGTGGCAATCCGGCCGCGAGGCGATCGCTGGCATCCCCCCGGCGGCGCACGCGCTCGACCTGGTCATCTGCGACATCAGGCTCCCGGACATGTCTGGCGAGACCGTCTTCAACGAACTCGCCCGACAGCCGAATTCCCCTCCTTTCCTGTTTGTGACCGGCTTTGGCGAGGTCGATCAGGCCGTGCGGCTGATGCGCTCGGGCGCGGTCGATTTCATGACCAAGCCCTTCGAGATGGACGACTTTCTGAAACGCATCGAATCCGGTCGCCGGACCACCAGTTCCGGGGTCAGGCTGAAGGGCTACTATCTCGGCGAATCCCCGGCCATCCAGCATGCCGAGGATTTGATCCACCGCTATGCGAACCATGATTTGCCCGTGCTCATCACCGGAGAAACCGGCTCCGGCAAGGAAGTGGCGGCCAGGCTGCTACACCAGATTTCCCCACGCGCCACGGAGCCGTTCATGGCAGTCAACTGCGCGGCGATCCCGGCGGAACTCCTCGAGAGCGAGATATTCGGTCACGAGAAGGGTGCGTTCACGGGCGCGCAGCAGCGCCACCTCGGCTATGCCGAGCGCGCCGGCAAAGGCACGCTCTTCCTGGACGAGATCGGCGACATGCCCCTGTCGCTCCAAGCCAAGCTGCTTCGCTTGATCGAGGACGGAAGCCTGGTGCGCGTCGGCGGCGAGACACCGATCCCGTTCCGCGCCCGCGTCGTGTCAGCCACGCATCGCGATCTCGCAATTCGCGGAGGAACGAGCGGATTCCGGGAAGACCTCTATTTCCGCCTTGCCGTCCTGCCCGTCGAAATCCCGCCGCTGCGGCATCGGCGGGAGGACATAACGTGGCTCCTCGACAGGTTTCTCGCAAACGCCGTCAGCCGCTCGGACACGCGCATCCGAGGGTTCAGTGCACTCGCCGAGGAAGCTGCGCTTACCTATGCCTGGCCCGGCAATGTCCGTGAACTTCGCAACCGCGTTGACCGCGCCGCCGCGCTGTCGACCAGCGAATGGATCATGCCGGGCGACCTCTTTCCCGAACACGCTTCCAACGCAGGCAGTGCGGGATTCCTGCCACTGGCCGACGTCAGGGACGCGGCCGAACGCCGCCAGATCGAGCGCGCGCTCGAAGAGACCGGTGGCCAGATCGCCAAGGCCGCGGGCCTACTCGCTGTCTCGCGAACAACACTGTGGGAAAAAATGACGCGGCTTGGCCTTGCCGAGCGGGCGCGTTCGGAATCCTGAACCTTCGGCAGTGCAGCATGTTCGGATTTCCGAACGTCATCGCCTCCCGGAAATCAGGCTGGTTTAGCTTTCCGTAACCAGAACAAACGCTTACGCATCTGGCACATCTGTTGCTTCGCATAAATGACCTTGTCGTTCATATGGGAGGAACAGGATGGAACGCTGCAACAGGCTGGTCGATGTCGGCCGTCGCCAATTCTTGAGGGGAAGCGCCTTCGCCGCTGCCGGAGCGGCCGCCGCAGTATCGCTGCCTGCAACTCCGGCGAAAGCCGCGCCGGGGCTGGCTCTCGTCGAATACCCCTCCAACAGGCTGGCGAACATCGCCCACCAAAAACCGAAGGAGCCGCTCGATGTCGGCTATCCCGATGACAATGCTCCCGGCGTCCTGCTGAAGCTCGGCACCCGGGTCGAAGGCGGCGCCGGACCCGATGGCGACATCGTCGGCTTCTCGACCGTATGTCCGCACAAGGGCTTTCCGCTGAACTACAACGCAGAGGACCGCACGCTGAACTGCCCCGGCCACTATTCCCGCTTCGACTGCGAGGCCGGAGGCCTTCAGATCTGGGGCCAGGCGACGCAGAACCTGCCGCAATACCAGCTTCGCGTGGACGAGAAGGGCGACATTTTCGCGGAGGGGCTCGACGAGCTCATCTACGGCCGCCTGTCAAACGTGCTCTAGGGGAGGACCAGTCATGGCTTACAAACGTCAGATCGATCGCCTGCCCATCATCCCGGCCGACGCAAAGAAGCACAATGTCGTCTGCCACTATTGCATCGTCGGCTGCGGCTATCATGCCTACAGCTGGGACGCGAACCGTCAAGGCGGCACAGCGCCCGACCAGAACGTCTTCGGTGTGGACCTGGCGCAGCAGCAGGAGGCGGATACGCCAGCCTGGTATGCCCCGTCCATGTACAACATCGTCAAGCAGGACGGAAAAGACTTTCACATCGTCATCAAGCCGGATACTGAATGCGTGGTGAACTCCGGCCTCGGTTCGATCCGCGGTGCCCGCATGGCCGAAATGAGCTACAGCCGGGCGCGCAATACGCAGCTTCAACGCCTCACCGACCCGATGGTCTGGCGCTACGGCCAGATGCAGCCGACCTCGTGGGACGACGCTCTCGACCTGGTGGCCCGCGTCACCGCGGCAGTGGTCAAGGAACAGGGTGATGACGGAGTGTTCGTCTCGGCCTTCGACCACGGCGGCGCCGGCGGCGGTTACGAGAACACCTGGGGGACCGGAAAGCTCTATTTCGGTGCCATGAAGGTCAAGAACATCCGCATCCACAACCGCCCGGCCTACAACTCGGAGGTCCACGCCACGCGCGACATGGGCGTGGGTGAACTCAACAACTGCTACGAGGACGCAGAGCTCGCCGACACCATCATGGTCGTCGGCGCGAATCCTCTAGAGACGCAGACGAACTACTTCCTCAACCACTGGATACCGAACCTTCGCGGGACATCAACTGACAAGAAGAACGCGGAGCTGCCGGACGAGCCGCACGAGCCCGCCCGCGTAATCATCGTCGATCCGCGACGGACCGTGACGGTGAATGTCTGCGAGGTCGAAGCGGGCAAGGACCGCGTCCTGCACCTGGCGATCAACTCCGGCACGGATCTCGCGCTGTTCAACGCCCTGGCAACCTACATCGCCGAGCAGGGCTGGACGGACCGGGAGTTCATCGCCGCTTCGACCAATGACTTCGAGAAGGCGCTCGCCGCCAACCGGACGACGCTGGAGCAAGCCGCTGAGATAACCGGCCTTACCGTCGACCAGATCAAGCAAGCGGCAGCCTGGATCGCTGAACCAAAGGAAGGAAAGCGGCGGCGGACGATGTTCGCCTACGAAAAAGGCTTGATCTGGGGCAACGACAACTACCGGACCAACGGCGCACTCGTGAACCTCGCGCTGGCGACAGGAAACATCGGCCGCCCCGGCGGCGGTTGCGTCCGCCTCGGCGGGCATCAGGAGGGCTATTCCCGGCCATCGGACGCTCATGTCGGGCGACCCGCCGCTTACGTCGACCAGCTGCTGATCCAGGGCAAGGGCGGCGTCCACCACATCTGGGGATGCGACCACTACAAGACGACGCTCAACGCGCACGAGTTCAAGCGGCGCTACAAGGATCGGACCGACATGGTGAAGGACGCCATGTCATCCGTCCCCTACGGCGACCGCCAGGCGACCGTCGACGCGATCATGGGCGCAATCCGCGAAGGCGGCCTGTTCTCGGTCGACGTGGACATCATCCCGACCAAGATCGGTCAGGCAAGCCATGTCTGGCTGCCTGCCGCGACATCGGGCGAGATGAACCTCACATCGATGAACGGCGAGCGGCGCATGCGGCTGACGGAACGCTACATGGACCCGCCCGGCCAGTCGATGCCGGACTGCCTGATCGCCGCGCGGCTTGCCAACCACCTCGAGCGGGTGTTCCTTGAGGCGGGTGATACCACCGTCGCGGACCAGTTCAAGGGTTTCGACTGGAAGACCGAAGAAGACGCCTTCATGGACGGATACCACCAACACGAGAAGGGTGGCGAGTTCGTCACCTACGCCCGTCTGCGCGCGATGGGGACCAACGGCTTCCAGGAGCCGGCGACAGGACTGGAAACCACCGGGCCCGTGGCGGCTGGAACGTCGACCGGTGAACCTGGCGAGGTTCTCGGCGGGCCCGCCATCGAGGGCGCGCGTGGCAAGGAGCCTGTCCAGGACGCGGAACCGACCAATGCCGGGGCTGCGCCGACCCCGCCTGCCGGAAGCGAGCGCATTGTCGGAACCAAGCGCCTTTATGCCGACGGCAAATTCAACAAGGAGGATGGCAAAGCCGTCTTCATGGAGACTCAGTGGCGGGGCCTGCAAGCGGCTGGCAAGCAGGAGGAGAAGGACAAGTTCGACTTCCTCATCAACAACGGCCGCACCAACCATGTCTGGCAGAGCGCCTACCTCGACCAGCAGAACGAACTGGTCATGGACCGCTGGCCCTATCCGTTCATCGAGATGCATCCCGCCGACATGGAGGAGCTGTCGCTGAAGCAAGGCGATCTGGTCGAAGTCTACAACGACAATGGCTCGACCCAGGCAGCTGTGTATCCGACACCGACGGCAAAGCGAAAAGAGACGTTTATGCTGTTCGCTTATCCCACTGGGGTGCAAGGCAACGTCGTGTCGGCTGGGGTGAATGAATTCATCATTCCGAACTACAAGCAGACATGGGCGAACATCCGGAAAATCTCCGATGCGCCGGAAGGCGTGAAGCACCTCTCGTTCAAGTCGCAGGAATACCCGGCGGCCTGAAGCCGTCTCCCGCGATCCCGCCGCGGCCCAAAGGCTTCGGCGGGATCGTCTTGTCCAGGACGGCGCAACACGCCGGGAGGCCTGATAATGGAAACCGCCACCGCCCTCACAAACGAAACCTGCGGCGCAGGTGCCGACGGCAAGGTCATCCCCGTTGATATCGCTGCCGCCAAGGCGCTGACGATCGCCAGGGTCTTGAGCGAAACCGAACATGTTCCATTGATCGATGCGACGGGGCGTGTCCTTGCCGGCGATGTCCGCGCCTCGATCGACCTCCCGCCCTTCGACAATTCCGCGATGGACGGATACGGGGTCAGGATCGCCGATTTTATCGGAGCGGGTCCTTGGGAGCTGTTGATCGGAGGCCGGATCGCGGCAGGCGATTTCCACGCGGGACAGGCAGCGAGTCCGAACGAAGCGATCCGCATCTTCACCGGCGCTCCCGTGCCGGAAGGATTCGATGTCGTCGTCATGCAGGAACATTGCGAACGCTCGGGCGACGAGATCACTGTGGCGAAGCGCCCGCGACAGGGAGAAAACATCCGGCACGCCGGCGAGGATGTGACAGCCGGGAGTCGCCTCATGAGCGCGGGCGACCAGCTGTCGCCACAGCGGCTGGCGCTTCTGGCGGGCCAAGGGCTGGCCGACGTCGAGGTGCTGCGGAAGGTCCGCGTAGGCCTGATATCGACAGGCTCTGAATTGCGCGATCCGGGCGAGCCGCTCGGACGAGGCCAGATCTACAACTCCAATCGGATCATGATCCGGGCAATGTTCTCGGCATTCCCATGGGCCGAGATCGTTGACTACGGGATTGTTCCCGATCGGCGGGACGCGCTGGCTGAGGCGTTCGGAAAAGCCGCATCGCTGTGCGATGTCCTGGTCACGACCGGCGGCGTCTCCGCTGGCGAAGAGGACCACGTTGTGTCGGCGCTTGGCCATCACGGCGGCACTCTGGACGTGCTGAAGGTTGCTATGCGACCGGGAAAGCCGGTCAAGATCGGGATGATCGGAACAATGCTGTTCGCCGGGTTGCCCGGTAATCCCAACGCGGCGCTCGTGACCTTTCGCCAGATTGCGCTGCCTGCCATCCGGACTATCGCAGGCATCAGGAGCGTGACGCCGGAATGGTCACCAGCAGTCGCCGGCTTCACCTACCAAAAACGGCTCGGCAGAACCGAGTTCGTTCCTGTGAAGGCGGTCGGTCTTGACGAAATCGGCCGACCCGTGCTCGATATGCTCGGCCGCGGCTCGTCGGCAAGCCTGATGGCGATGGCTCTTGCCGACGGCATCGCCATGTTGCCGCCCGACGCCGCCACGATCGACCAAGGGATGCCGCTGCGGTTCGAATCGTTCCGCTGCGGCTGAGCACGACCCTCGACAGCACCCGATAGATGGCAAGCACCCTCAATGGACAAACTACTCGTCGTGGCCCGGTGCTCCGAATATCCTTCGGATGACCTCGGCAGCATCCGCATCAAAGCAGCGGCCGTGGCTGAGCACGATTCGCTGCGGCTGCCATGAGTGGATCCTTCCGATTGCAGCCTTTCCCTTCCGTCGCTGAACGAGTAGCGGCAGCTGCATACCGAAGAATATTTGACCTCTAGGATGATACATCCCAGTGAGCTTAGTGGCCGTTCGCCATGGCTCGGAAATCTTAGCCAATTCGATGTTGATGATCGCGTCGGTGAGTATCAGCGTCCTCGACGCCTTGTGGAAAAAAATGAACTCTTTGAAATAGCCGCCGGGAAAAAGCACCTGATCGATCTCTCGGCGCCATTCTTCAGGCGGACTGGCTTCCAGGTCCCTCTTGAAGTCGACGTCCACATGCCGTGCCCGTGCCCGTTGGCGCACACGGGGCGACGCCCAGGTGATCGTATCGGGAAACGCGCCGACCATTCCCCGATGTGCGCATAGTGGAATTGGTTTGGCGATACGAGATGGCGAACTCTCCCCACACCTTGCAGTTCCTCGGCCAGCCTCGCGTCGAACTTGATCGGCGAATGAAGGAAGAGGTCACCGCCTGAAAGGCGAACCACAGTCATTCGGGTCGTGAATGGAAGCGGCAGCCTGATTCGGCCTACAGTCAAGTATTCCAGTGGGCCGTCGACGATGCCGATGTCCGGCGCCAGTGGCTTACAGACGTTAATTGGCTCGTAGAGAGAAGCACCCATGTTTCAGGCCAAAACATGCTGGGGAGTGCCGAAACTAGTGGGTTTGCCGCAGGCTGGCTACTCCACCGAAAATCCGCTTGGGCTCGAGGTCCGGCCACGCGGGGCGCCACTGGAGAGCCGTGACTGCTCCGGCTGCTATGATGGCGACGTTCGCCAGCGTGTCGTTGCGCGCCGACAGGAACGGTGCCTTGGTCAGGCTCCCCTTGTGATGCCGATACGCCGAGAGCAGGAACGCGCAGCCGAGGTTCACCGCCAGCGCGCCAGTTCCTGCCAGCGACAGCGCGAAAGGCTGCGGTGGCACTGGATCCAGGAACTTGTCCCATGCCGTCCACAGCGTCGCCAGGCCGGGCACAAGCAGGATCAGCGCGAGAGCCATTCCGACCAGCGCACGGCGCGGCGCGGACCACGCCATCGCGAAGAATATGAGCAGGTTTACCGACGCGTCTTCGAGGAAATCGATGCTGTCGGCGAAGAGCGAGACGGACCGATCGCGAGCGCGACGGCGAATTCAACGCCGAAGTAGGCGAGATTAAGCAGCGCGACCAGCAGCACGATCCGGCGCAGGTCCTGGTCCGTGTCAGCCACGGGATCATCCGCGGTAGGCGACGAGGACGGTTCCGGACGCGATGAGCGCGATCCCGAGCCAATTCGGCCCGGAGAGCCGTTCGCCCAGGAACACGACCGCGAAGACGGCGACGAGCACCACGCTGAGCTTGTCTATGGGCGCCACTCGCGATGCGTCGCCGAGTTTCAGCGCGCGGAAGTAGCAGAGCCACGAGGCGCCTGTCGCCAGGCCCGACAGAACGAGAAAGGTCCATGTCCGGCCGGAGACCGTTCCGGGCGATTGCCAGTTTCCCGTGGCGGCAAGGATTCCGCCAAGGACTGACATGATCACGACTGTCCGGATGAACGTCGCGAAATCCGAATTGACGTTCTCCACACCCACCTTGGCGAAGACCGCGGTCAGGGCCGCGAAGGCGGCGGAGAGCAGCGCCCACGCCTGCCAAGGAAGAATGCCGTTGTTCATGGGGTTGCCTCGATCTGCCCGCCGCGTGAACCGTATTGCAGCACCTGGACTTTTTCCAGCGTGACCAGGCCGCTGGTCATCATCGTGTCGAGCGTCGGCAGGAAAGCATTGATCTTGTCCTCGCCGTCGACGATCTCGATGACCAGCGGCAGGTCCTCGGACAAGCGGAGGATCTTTGTCATGTGCAGCCGGCTGGAATGGCCGAAACCCATGCCTCCCCGCAGCACCGTCGCGCCCGCGAGGTGCATCTCGCGGGCCTTGAGCACGATTGCCTCGTAAAGCGGACGGCCGTCATTCCTGTCGTCCTCGCCGATGAGTATGCGCAGTAGCAATGCCTGCCTTGGTACTTGCATGGATCAGACTCCTCCCAATCGGTTGAGACGCGATGCGAGAATATGGCCGAGCCAGACGGCCGCAAGCCATGTGACGATGGAGGCCCCGATATTCAGTCCTGCCGCAGGCAGGTTGCCGACCTGCACGAGAAGGAAAGTTTCCAAGCTGAACATAGAGAAGGTGGTGAAGCCGCCGCAGATCCCCGCCATGACGAACTGTCGTTGGCGCGTCCCGGCGAAGACGCGTCCGCCCGGCCCTGTCAGGGTGGCATAAAAGCCGATGACAAAAGAGCCAAGAACGTTCACGAACAAGGTACCCCAAGGAAAATCCGGTCCAAGGTAGGCGAGCGCGGCCATCGAGGCGATAGCCCGCAAGACGCTGCCGATTACGGACCCCAGGGAAACGGCCAAATATATTAGAGCGGTGTCCCGGGCCGTCCGCCATCTGGCCCCGTCTTTCTGCTTCGCCTCGGTTTCAGGCAGCGTCCGGCCTCCTGGCCGAGCTTGCTCCAGTGGCTTCATGGCGCACCGACCCCCAAAGCGGCAGAACCGGAGATATATCCGAGGGCCACCGCGGACAGGCAGAGGGCAAGGGACAGGACCACGTTTCCGCCGGCGCGCATGATCTGGCCATCGCGGGCAAGCGCGAGCGTTTGCAAACTAAAGGAGGAGACGGTGGTGTAGCTGCCGAGAAACCCGGTGACAGCGAACTGCCATGCGACAGATGTCGGGAATACGCCTCCGATGGCCGCCGCCGCAATCATTCCGGCTGCGAAGGCACCGGAAACATTGACCGCGACCGTGCCCCAGGGAAACGTCTCGCCGACGCGGCGTCCGACGAAGCCGGACACAAAATAACGTGCCGGGCCGCCCAAGACGCTGCCGAGCGCGACCCACACCAACTGCTGAAAAACGTCCTGCATCCAACCCGTCTGCCTCCAAGCAAGCCTTAGAGCCGCCTTGCCCGAGGGCCGGCGCCGTGCATTGACCGCTTTTCCAGGTCGATGCCGTCGAGCAGCATATGCACGCGGGCAACGCCGAGCCCGACTGCCTGCCAGATGGCCGCAGCCAGGATCATTGCTGCCAACAGGATAAATGCTCCCGCCCGTTCCTCCGGCCCGAGGCCGGACTGTTCAAACAGCAAATAGACCCCGTGAAAAGCAGGAGGATCAGATGTTGCGACAGCAGCGTGTACCCATCCGCCCACTTCTTGTGCAGCCGGATGATCCGTATGTCATCGGGTTCCGTGCTCATGTTCGCCTCGCTTGTTGATGTCTTGCTATGGAATTCATACCCCTTGAAAGAATCCTCCGATAGCGGCGGCACGATGCCACGGCGCATCGTGGCGGATGTAGCAATCGGGTGAGCCACGGTCATGCAACTGTAATGACTTAACCCTTTCTATTAAGCTTTTGGGGCCGTTTATCGGGGCATGCGGGCGCTCCGAGAGGGAGAAAATAGCGATGAGATCCTTGGCTCTTCTAGGCTTCGCCGCCGTCATATTTGCAGCCTCTTCAATCGTGTCGGCGCATGCCGAGCAAGCGATCGGTGGCCAGGAAATCACCGGCGCCGGCTCGACATTTGCATACCCCATCATCTCCGAATGGTCGCGCGCCTATGACCGCGCCAGGTTCGAAAGCGAGTACCACATCGGCGGCAGCGGCCTGGACAGCGCTCCACCAGGCCAAAGGTTCACCTACGAGGCGGTCGGTTCGTTTGCCGGCATGTTGCGCGTTCAGAGCGGTCAGGTCGATTTCGCCGCGTCGGACGTCCCGTTGAAATCCGAAGAGCTCGCGAAGCTCGGGCTCGGCCAGTTCCCGCTCGCGACGGGTGGCGTCGTGGCCGCCGTGAATATCGCCGGGTCGAGCCGGGTCAGCTCAAGCTCACCGGGCCGCTGTTCGCCGACATCTTCCTTGGCACCGTCACGACTTGGAACGATCCGGCGATCGTCGCCCTAAACGCCGACGTGAAGCTGCCCCAGGCCAGGATCGTCATCGTGTATCGTTCGGACGGCTCCGGCACGACGTACAACTTCGCCGACTAGCTGTCCAAGGTGAGCCCGGACTGGAAGCAAAAGATGGGCGTCGACACTCTGCTGCCGTGGACGATCGGGACCAACGCAAAGGGCAATGAAGGCGTCGCGCTTGCCGTCAAGCAGACCGAAAACGCGATCGGCTATGTCGAATACGCCCAGGCCGTGAAAGCACGGCTGAGCTATGCGCTTATCCAGAATAGTGCCGGCAAGTTCGTGAAGCCGGAGCCCGTCAGCTTCCAGGCAGCCGCTGCCACCGCGGACTGGGCTGACACCAAAGACTTCTACACGATGCTTACCAACTCGCCGGGCGAGGCCGCCTACCCGATCGCCGCTACCGTGTTCGTCTTCATGCGCAAGGAGGCAAACTGGATGCGACGGCCGGAGGCCACGCTCAACTTCTTCCAGTGGGCCCTGGAGAGCGGGGCGAAGGACGCTGCCGCGCTCGGCTACGTTCCGCTTCCCACTGCACTTATCCACCAGGTCAAGGACTACTGGACAGAGACCTTCGAGGGAGGCACCTGACCGGCTGATCAGGCCAGCAGCCGTCGCCTGGCGCGGTTGCGACCTCCTTGCGGGCAAGCCATGTAGAACGGTTTCGTCGGCCCGTTGCGCGTCGATTGCCTCACGAGCGGCTATTCACCAGCTATCGGGTCGCCCGCGAGAGCACCGAAGAATGGAGGATCGACAGCTACGAGATCGTAGTGCATGAGAAAGCACGGGGAATCGGTAAACGGATTGAACTAGCCCCCTGTTGCAGCCACCAATTTGTCGTAACCGTGTTTCAAACGGCGACCGCACGTCCGGACGGCTCCTGGGCGCGCAGATCATCGGCCAATACGGCACCGAAGTCTCCAAGCGCATCGATATATTCGCAACGTCGATCCACCACGGCATGAGCGTCGAACAGATGAGTGACTTGGACCTCAGCTACACGCCGCCGCTGAGCAGCCCAAGGGACCCTGTTCAGATGGCAGCACAGGCGTGGACCTCAGGTCAGAAGGCGACCGCACGTCGACCTGAAGCCGCATAGCCGATTTTGTGTTCCTGGCGACGCAGCATCGATTGCCTGATGTCACCAAACCTTCAAACCGCCCGGCTATCAAGGGACGGTTTGGCGTGTGCCAAACGCAACCCAGCGCCATAGCCAGGAGAAGACGATGAAGGACATCGACCCGACCACGATATCCGCCGACGAATGGGACGAACTGAAATTCCCGCGCCCCAAGGAACAGGAGTTTGACCGTATCGTCGAGCGCGCGATCTCGCGTCGCGGATTCCTGGGCGGCGTGCTCGCCTTCGGGTCGGGTGCGGCGGTGATGGGAACCAGTTTGCTGAATTCCACGTCGGCTCAGGCTCAACAGGCCAGCCGTTTTGCCTTCAAACCAATTCCGACCGCCACCGACAGCACCGTGCACGTGCCGGACGGCTATTCCTGGGACGTCCTCATACGCTGGGGCGACCCCCTCTTCTCCGAGGCTGAAGGCGATTTCACGCACGAGACTGGCGGCAGCGTTGCCATGTCGGACAAGGTGTTCGGTGAGAACACGGACGGAATGGAACTGTTCGTGATCGGCGGCGCTCAAGTGATCGCGGTCAACCACGAATACACCAACAACAAGGTCAATCTGCCGAAGGCTGCGGAGGGCATGCCGGCCAGCGCAGAGGACGTGCGCAAGCTTCAGAACCTTCACGGGATTGCGGTGATGGAGGTCCGCGAGAACGCAAGCGGCTGGGAAGTGGTTAAGGACAGTTCCTTCAATCGCCGCATCACCCATAACACGCCGATGCGCATTGCCGGCCCTGCCGCCGGGCACGACCTTATGAAGACCGCGGCTGACCCGACCGGGACGGAGTGTCTGGGCACGTTCAACAACTGCGGCTCAGGCAAAACACCGTGGGGCACTTACTTGACGTGCGAGGAGAATTTCAACGGCTACTTCGGTGCTATCGGCGAGATGCCGACTGACGAAAAGATCGTCGCAGGCTACCAGCGCTATGGCATTGAAGCCGAAGGTCGCTATGGCTACGAGAAGTTCGATGCGCGCTTTGATGTCAGCCAGACCCCGAACGAGCCACACCGTGCCGGCTGGATTGTCGAAATAGACCCTTCCGATGCCTCATCGATGCCGGTGAAGCGCACCGCGCTCGGCCGTTTCAAGCACGAAAATGCCGCCTGCGTGTTGGCGCCCGATGGCCGCGTGGTGGTCTACATGGGCGATGATGAGCGGGGCGAGTTCCTATACAAGTGGTTGTCGCGTGACGTCTACGTGCCCGGCGGGGACACATCGACGCTGCTTGACGAAGGTATGCTCTACGTTGCGAAGTTCAACGAGGATCAGACCGGCACCTGGCTTGCGCTCACGCCCGAGGCGACCGACATGTCGGCGGCCGAGATCGCAATCTTCACTCGAACGGCGGCGTCGAAGGTGGGAGCCACTACGATGGATCGTCCGGAGTGGGTGGCCGTCAACCCGACCACGACGGAAGCCTATTGCTGCCTAACGAACAACAGCCGTCGCGGGGCAAAGAACGACGACGGCTCGATCCGCACCAATGCGGGTGGAGACGAAATGACGGTCAATGCGGTGAACCCGCGTGAGACCAACGAATATGGGCAGATCGTTCGCTGGCGTCCGGCAGGTGAAAACCACGCGTCGTCGATCTTCGAGTGGGACCTCTACGTCATGGCGGGCAACCCCTCTCTCCACACCGAGGGGCCCTATGCCGGAAGCGGCAATGTCAACGCCGGGAATATGTTCAACTCGCCGGATGGCATGATCATGGACTCGACCGGCTTGATGTGGATCCAGACAGACGGTGATGACAGCAACGAGGGCGAATTTGCCGGTCAAGGCAACAACCAGATGCTCGTGGGCGACCCGGTGACGGGCGAGATCCACCGTTTCCTCACCGGCCCCGTTGGCTGCGAGGTGACGGGGCTTTGCTGGTCGGCTGACCGTCGCACGATGTTCGTCGGAATCCAGCACCCCGACGCACCCTTCCCGGACGGCGAAGGTACACTTCCGCGTTCGTCGATTATTGCGATCAAGCGCGACGACAACGCCCTACTGGGCTGAGGACGGCAATTGCTCCGATTGGGCGTGCTAAGCTGTGGCACGCCCAACACGCGGTGATAAAGTACCTGCCGGCGGTTTCGGTGCCGCCCCCGAACATGGGGGTGGTGGCGACCTTGTGCTATGGTCTCCTCCTTGGCAGTGTATGGAATGAGTTCTGATCTGTGTGGATAAAGCCATGAATCTAGTCTATTGGGCCACAGCGCTGTCCATTTTGACGACGGCGCCGTTAGATATCGCCACACTGTTCGTCCCTGATAGCGAAACGCTGATACCTGTAACAGTCTTCGTTGTTGGACAGGTCGCCGCATCACTTCTCTGCCTACCTCACCTCTTGAAAGTCGCACAGCATCGCTACAAAGGGTCCCCCTGATCTGCCCGCGCTGGGCTGTTGCAGTTTCCAATCAATGCGTGGAGAACCGCCCCTTGGCTCGTCGCGCTCTCGCAGCAACGAGCGGTATACTGATTAGTATGGCCTGACAGTCACTCGAGGCAGGAAGTGGAGCACCAGCCTGGATCGGTGTTCGCTTAGTGGCGCGTTAGCGTGCTCGGACGGGCTATCGCCAAGGAGCGGCTCACCACACCCAAACAGAAGTTCCAAGCGCCAGCGAGGGGTCGGCCTTTACTTTGCTGGCATCGGTACGCTGGAAGCGAGCTTAGGAGTCGGCGGCCGCTACGGCTGCCGATTGGTTCTGCGTCGGCCATTTTTCGAAGCGTAATCAGTCACCTAGCAAACAATTTCCCTGGCTATAGACCTGCAATCTTTCTGTCACATAGCTGTAACACGACTGATTTAGGGGTTGGCTCGTCGCTAGAGGCGTCAACAATTTCCAACAGGGAGCCCCACCCATGAAAAGGTTTATCAGCACAACAGCGATAGCTGTCATCGCGATCGCTGCAACTTCAGGTCTCGCCGCCGCGCGCGATCAGGTCAAGGTCGTCGGTTCATCCACCGTGTTTCCCTA
>NZ_AHAM01000309.1 GCF_000236565.1 Mesorhizobium alhagi CCNWXJ12-2
TCAAAGAACCCGACTAGTCATTTCGAGGCGGCAAGCACACTTGCCGTGGTGGTCTCATCGAACGAACCGCATACCCGGTGCATTTTGGCCCCATACAATGTTCCAGGAATCTCGTGTGCAGCTGCGGCGTTCGCGGGTAGGCCGCCGGCGTTACGAGCCGCAGCAGGCTGCGAGCCGTCCTGAGCCTGAGCTACTTTGGCGCTTTCGCGGCGATCAGGCGCGTCACCGGGTTCGTCCCGCAACGAGTTTCGGATATCTGCTCGCACATAACCGGCACCAGAAGCCGACCGTCTGTTCACGGCCGAAGATCCTATCGCACCGCAAGGCGCCACAACTCAGATGTACAACTCGCTGCCGCGGGTCTCCAAAACCCGACATTCCAAGAGTAGGTGCGAACTCACCATGTCGATGCGGGCGCTGGATTTCACGTAGCGCTCGGATGCGGCGTGCAAGGACCTTTCGTCGCGCGTTGAGATTGGTGACGTGTTAAGATAGTTGATAGTGCTGGTAAGCGCCGCGCCGCCACGACAGTGCGGCTTGAGATGGCCGGCACATTCCAGCCAGCTGACTTGCACCCGGCCACCAGATGCCGACAGTGCGCCATACTTTGCGGCGTTTGTCGCCAGCTCGTGCAGGACCAGGCTGAGTGACATGAGCGCCAGGACCAAGTTCGACGGCCGCGCCGGGCTCAATCACGGCTGCATCGGCGTTGGCCGTATAGGGCACGAGCTACGCTCGATCAGCCAGCCCCGCCTCCTCGCTCGGCGAAGGCCAGGACTTGCGCTTCTACCAAGGCGCAGAAGCGGCCCAGGAAGTCATCGCGGTACTCTTCTGCCGAACGACCCTTCGTGGATAGCTTCCTGCGAAACGCACTTGCGCCGTCATCGACGCTCCATGTATTGGAAAACTGCCTTTGCCAGATCAACGCCGATCATCAGATCTTTCATCGCGGTTGCCGTCCTCTCTGTTGGTGGGGATTCGCCCACTATTTGGCAAATTCATGCCGTCTGAGGTGGGCGGCAACCACCCCATCTTGTTCCGACCCCTACTGCTGCGGCTGCGTTTGCTGCGCTGGAGCTTCCGGCACTGCTGCCGGAGGTTCTGTCTCCTTTGCCCGGTGAAATTGCAGATCAAGAGCCGTCAGCGCGAGCAGCGGCTCAGGCATGGGGGCGCCGGCCAGCCTGAGCTTCCTGGCCGCATCCTGGCACGCCGCGATGTCATTGGCGTCGGCAAGTTCCTCGGCTTGGACAAGGCTCAACTGAACGTTCTCTCCCGCTTCCGCGGCCTCCGTCGGCACCGGCGCGCTCAGGCCGGAGGTTTGTGGCGCATTCTCCACATTGGATTCCGCTGCGTCCTGGGTATTCGGGGCCGGTGCCTCGTGTGCCGGACCGCTTTGCCCGGAGACGTCCTGCGCGGAACTGCTCTCGGAGGGCGCGCGCGGTGGAACGGCCTCGCCTGAAGCCGGCGAAGAATCCTCCCCAGCCGCGGCGGTCTCTTCGCCGGCTGCCGCTGCGTCATCATCCGCGGGTTGCGCCGGCGCGGCCGCGGTTTTCTCTCCGCCCGGTCCGTCAGCTTCTTTCGACGGCTCGTCCGGGTCCGCCGCCTTGGCGGGTGCGTCCGCCGGCGCAGCGGCTTCGGGTTGGTTCTCCCGCACGAAGGCGAGGAGTTCCTGGCAAAGATTGGCCGGTTGCCCGGTTCCAGCCTGAGTGTCGGCTGGATCGACTGCCGCTGCAGCCGCGGGAGGAGCCGGTGTTGCGGTCTCAGGAGCCGGGGCCGCAGGAGCAACTGGCTCTGGCGCCGTGCCCGTCTGGGCCAGTGAAGTTGACGCCGACAGGGCGAAAATTCCTGCTAGGATGAATGTTCTCATCGGTTAGGCTCCTCCCTAAATGAAAACCCACCCCGCTTGTCGTTAACGGTGAGTGTGCCCGAACGATCCGTGGATGCAAGGCCTAGCCGTTAGTATCGGCCGCGTCAGCGGGCAAGATGGACCTATTGGGCTCTACCACCAAGCTGTTTTGCACATAGTGTGCGAGCAAATACGATGAAAAGCTTTTGCTGGTGCGGACGCCGAGGATCGAACTCGGACGGGAGTTCCCGAGGGATTTAGCGCCCTTGCGTCTACCGACACGCGCCACCAGGCACTCCGGTGAAGGCCCAACTGTGGCGCGCTCGAACGGAAGCGGCTTTGCCGTTTTCATGCCAACGCTTTTTGCTGACCGAGTCCGCCCCAAAGGCTATCGTTTGGCATCGGAAGCAGCAGCCTGACTGATCTGCCGATGTCGAACTAATCGAGCGCGAACTGGACGGGTGCCTGCCGAGACTGTTCGGCTACGCATCCATCTCTCGGTGAAGTGTCCAAGTTACCGGAACCACGCGTGTAAGCAGGAAAGCAGGAATGCAGGAATGCAGTCACCTAAAGAAAACCCGCGCCGTTGCCGGCGCGGGTTCTATGACGACAATCGTGGATGATTACTGATTCATCATGCGCTGATCGTCGCGGTTCTGGGCAAAGGTGGCCTCATCATAAGCCGGTTGCGCGTCCAGCTGCTCCTTAGTGAAGCCGGTGTAGAGATACCTGTTGCCATCCGCATCGGTCATGAACGCGAGATTGTCCATTGCGACAGCGACTTCCTTCTCGCCCATACCGAGGAACCCGCCGACATCGACAATGATCGTATCGACATTCTCACCTTCGAGCACGACGTCGCCGATTTCGCCGATCATCTCATCATTGGCGCCGTAGACGGTCGTGCCGATCAGGTTTTCGGCGCGCATTTCACCGGTCGGCATTTCCTTCAGCGTCGACTTGTCCACTGCTGCCGTCGTGGTCTGGTCGGTGGGAGCGGCCGGGTCAGCCGGAGCGGCTGCAGTCTGGTCGGTCGCCGGTGCGGCCGGAGCCGGGGCGGTAGCGCTTTGGTTGTCAGCCGGAGCAGGCTCAGTCGGAGCCGTCGCGGTCTGGTCGGTCGCCGGAGCCGGTTCCGTGCCGGCGGTGGTCGCCGGTGCAGGTTCATAGCCGCGGCGGTCGAATTCGGCCTGTGCCTCGAGCTGTTCCTTGGTGGCGGCTATGACCAACCAACGGTCGCCGTCCCGTTCGGCCCAGTCGGCCTCAGTGTAGTTCACAGCGACATTCTTCTCGCCGAGACCGAGGAAGCCGCCAACGCCAATGACGATGGATTCGACCTCGCCGTTCGAACCGATAACGATGTCATTGACTTCGCCGATGTTCTCGGCGTCGTCGCCGGTACCGTTGTAGACGGTTTCGCCGATCAGATTTGTGGCTAAAAAGCCGTCGGCGGGCGCGATGGGCGCTTCAGCCGGAGCGGCGTCCTGGGTAGCGGGAGCCGCGGGAGCCGGAGCGGTTGTATCCTGCGCATAGAGGGCCGTCGACAGCAGTGTCGCGATCGCCGTAGTTGCCAGCAGATTGCGGATCATGATATGTTCTCCTTGTGCGTGAACTTTCTTCGCCGCGCCGCGGCTGTACCGTCGCAGGGAAAGCCGGGCGCGGTTTTACGACCATCAACGAACCTCAGGTGCGATCGTTCCATGATGTACGGCTCTGTTTGGGAGCCTCTCTTGCTTCAGACCATCGCCTGCTCGATAGCCAACGAGTCGACCCAAGGGAGCAGACGCGCACCGACAATTGCTGTAATCAGCGTTGCTGTGTGAATCGGCGTCGAAGGTTGACCCCGTCCCAAAGAACGCCAACTTGTTGAATCATCTATACGATGCGTGAAGGTGGTGGGGTCAAGGCGGCGCCGATGATACCCCACTTAACTATTTGCGAGCGAAGTCAAGCAGATGATGTGATCGCTGAGGGGCGCCAGGGGGCAGCCTTCGACGCCCCTTCACAGGTTGGCCGCGATTTGCCATGAGTGGGTTTGCGCCGGCCCGTCATCGAGCCGATCGAGATCGAAGCCCCATTCCCCGACTTCAAGGCGCTCTGGCGGCTGTTTACCCTCGGAGTCGGACCAGCCCCCGGTTACTGCGCCACCCTACCCGAGAACCATCGCGCGGTTCTGAAGTCGCATCTGGCCAAGGCTCTTAAATCAAACGGTCCCATCCGTCTGGCTGCGCGGGCATGGGCCGTCAAGACGCATCGTGACGCCGACGGGTGAGGCCGGAGGCAATTCGCGGCCGAGACGGCAACCGCCTCGGCGAACGGCGGGAAAGACAGGCAATCAAGCGGCGATCGGCCGCGCGAACAGTTGAACAACAGGAGAAATCCAATTGCGGTTATTCAAGGCCCAATGGCGACGACATTCTGAACGGCACCAATGGCGACGACTTCATCCGTGGCATTTCGGGGCTTAGCAGGATGATAATGGGACCGGCGGCCATGGGCGGGAGGGGGATCACGCCGTGGCCAGCTTCAACATCAAACGTTGCGTGCTCCCCAACGAGCCCGTCGGGGAAAAGTTCCCGCGATCTGGCAATCAGATCCGCCGGAAGAAGTAGCTTCGGCAGATAGCACGACCAGCTCGACATAGCCGTCCCTCTCGCCTGCACCAAAGCGTCTCGCCTACCACGCTAGCCTCGATCAGTTCGCCGCTCACGAGATCGCCCTCCCAATCAAGCAACCAATGCCCCCTGCGTCGCGTTGCGGCGGTGGAGAGGTATGAAGCGTGTACGACAAGCCGTTTGCTGGGCCAGTTTTCGTTCGCTTGCTCGGCGCGCGGCATCCCAGTGCGGTCAGCAGTTTGGGACATGCCGCCGACCTTCTCTTCGACAATTGGCCTCGGACCGACGGCCCCAAATACGCTGAAGCGCGGCGTGCATGCTTGAACTGCGACGGCAGCGACGACAGCCTCGCCTGGACACGTCACGCGTTTAAGGAAGCCGCACGCGAAGCTGGCATTCTGGTTGAGGACAGCTATTTCATTTGAATAGCGGCCCGTTGGCTCGTCGATCGCCGCCGTACGACCATGCGGTCACACGTCGGTCGATCCGCTCGTGAAGCGGCATCGGTCTCGCATATTGGACAGCTACTATATTCTTTACGGAAGGCCATGGGAGGGATCGATGTCTACGGGATGGCGCGTTTCGCTGATCGACGATGGGAGGACTCGACGTTTCATCGTCGGACTTGCCGACAGAGAGGCTGCGAAAGAACTGGCCATCGCTCGTTGTTCCGATGCCAGCGGTGTCGTGTTGCTCCCCTTGAAAGATGGAGACTTTGAAAAGCTCGCATTGGTTGATGGTCAAATTATCGAGTCATCGGAAATCGGTTGAACATGTCCTGCGTTTCCCAGTCAGCATTCAACAGTCGTGGGAAGACCAAGGTGCCCGCACTGGCCAGGCTATGTCATTAACTTGGAACACGGTGCCTGGTTCGCCGTTTCCACAGCTGAGACACCCTCAGCACCTACTCTTGGAACCAGGAGGCCCGCCGCCGGTCTTCCGAT
>NZ_AHAM01000308.1 GCF_000236565.1 Mesorhizobium alhagi CCNWXJ12-2
GATGCGCATGGCGCTGAACTTCTTCATGTCGGATATCGGCTCGATCCTGCCGGCGATCATTTCCGGCGCGGAGATCACCGCGATCGTGCTTTCGCTCGAGACGACCGGCCCGATGCTGATCAAGGCGCTGCAGAGCCAGGACATGTATCTGGCCGGATCGTTCCTGATGTTCCTTGCATTCCTCACCGTCATCGGCGTCCTGATCTCCGATCTGGCGCTGGCGCTTCTAGATCCGCGCATAAGGCTACAGGGCGGCAGCACCAAATGAACGCACCGCTCCCCCGCCCGGCGCTCCGCTCTCGGCCGTCGGCATCAGGGCAAGAAACCGCCTCGGACACGCAGTGGAGGGCAAGTCGCCTCACCTGGAGAGGCGTCGCTTGGCAGAAGTTAAAATGGGGTCTTCCTCATATGTGGAACGTATCCTTGCAAGAAAGCTGGCAAGGTATTTGATCGGCTCGCTTTGCGATCATATGTCCGGCCTGTGGGCGCGATCACACATGACCGGTGGCCATATGGTTTCCGCGACGCAAGTTCCCAACACGCTAGCGGCCTGTGGCGACCGATGGTTCTTTCGGAGTGTCTCGCGTCTCGGATCGATCGATCACACCATCTGCCCCTTCTCTGTGACAGCGGCCACGTTCCGTTCTGGTTCCGTTGCAAACTTTTCGCTTACGGCCGGCGTGTCATAGGTGACCGGCATTTTGCCGGAGAGTTGTTCATGTTCAAGGGTCGCCACAGGGCTAAACCCATCGCGAGGTTGGCCATCAGTTGCTTACTCCTTCAGCGGCAGCCGCGGGGGCTGGGGCGCGCTTTTGCAGTTCCGGCAGCGGCAGATAGGGGATGACGCCCTGTCCGTTGCCGGCCTGCTCGACGATGACCTTGTTGGAATCCTTCAGCACCTTCTCCATGGTTTCGATGAACAGACGCTGCCGCGTCACGTCGGGCGCCTTGGCGTATTCGTCGTAGACCGAGATGAAGCGCTGCGCCTCACCCTCGGCTTCCTGCACCACCCGGTTCTTGTAGGCGGCCGCTTCTTCGCGGACACGTGCTGCCTCGCCGCGCGCCTGTCCGAGCTTCTGGTTGGAATACTGGTTCGATTCCTCGACGAAGCGGTCCTCGTCCTGCTCGTCGCGCTGCACCTCGTCGCACGCGTCCGCCACTTCGCGCGGCGGCGCTGCGTCCTCGATCGAGATCGCATTGATTGTCAGCCCAGCGCCGTAAGCGTCGAGCGTGCCCTGGATGGTTTCGCGAACCGCGTCGGCGATTCCCTGACGGTCATCGCGGAAGATGTCCTGCGCAGGCCTGCGTCCGACCGCCTCGCGCATGGCGCTTTCGCCGACCTGGCGCACCATTTCGTCCGCATTGGCGACATTGAACAGATACGCCCTTGGATCAGAGACCTGATAGGCGATCGAGAATTTGACGTCGACGATATTCTGGTCGCCCGACAGCATCAGTCCCGACGAGGTGCTGCCGCGGACTTCGCCGAGGTCGACCAGCTTTTCCGCCGTGTTGGCGATCTCGACCGTTTCGATCGGCCACCAATGGAAATGCAGACCTGGACCTGACAACTCTTCCTTGGGCTTGCCGAAGCGCAGTTCCACGGCCAGTTCGTCGGGCTGCACGGTATAGACCGCCTGGAACACCCAAGCCGCGAGCAGGGCGAGCGCGATCAGCCCGAACAGCGCCGGGCTTGCCGCGCCGCCTCCCGGCAGTGCGTTCTTCAGCCGGTCCTGGCCGCGGCGTATGATGTCTTCGAGATCGGGCGGCAATCCCTGCGGGCCGCTCGGCCGCGGACCCTGGCCCCACGGCCCCCCGCTATTGCCGCCGCCGCCCCATGGGCCGCCGCCGCCGCTCTGATTGTTCCAGGGCATGAAATAGTCCTCAGCGAAGCACGTAAGGTAACCAGTAGACACCCTCCTTTTCAACCCATTCTCTATTTCCGTTGCCGATGAACCGCGCTGGAGTCTGGATACGCAAAAAAGCCCTAGTGAAGGAACGGCGGCTTGGAGAAGAGACGCGCAAGTTGCCACGCGTCCTCGGGCAGCGCTTGCGCCCGTTCCTTGGCTGAGACCGGCGCATGTTCAGCCTGCCGCCGAACGCGCGAGGGCGGGTGTCCGCGTCCGCTCCACGGCTTCGGCGGCAATGGTTGCGTGCCGGGCGACCACAGGCGGATCGAGGACTGGACGCCTACGGCATAGGTTCGAAGGATCCCTTTGGGGAGCCCTGTCCTGGGAGGGTCTTAGGGCTCTTGTTGCCGCGCCAGCGGCGGTAGAAGGGGGGCTTTCGGTTCGTCAGTCATCGCGCCTTGTGGAGTTTGAGGGAGGTGATGTAGAGGCCACCATACCGGCTCTTCGTGTCCGCTAAGCCCCGCTTCTGCTTCCCTAAGCATCCAAGTTTGCCCGGTAGCCTGATCCAGCAGGATAGTTGCGGATCGGGTGTTCCCGGTTGCCAAGCCCCGATACTCTCCGGCTTGGATTGTAAACCGTCGAGTTGCCGTAACGTCCTCGGCTGCCAACGCAGTCATGTCAACGGTTGCGAGCGGCACTGCGCAAACGGCAACGAATAGTCCAATCTTCATTGATCACCTCCCGTTATGAGTGACGTCATCATAGGCACAATCGTTCAAAGCGGAATGGGCGGGCAGCCCTGGGATGGTGACTAGTCAGCGCTGCCGCCATTCACCATGTCCGATGCGTTCCGGGGTTCATCGGATCGTTCATTCCATCTCGCGCAGCCATTGCGGATGCCAGCTTCAGGAGGGCTCGGCATTGGAAGCTGCCCGATCCAGGCCGCACGGACAGCTGGAAGATCAGGCGATCAGTGATTGTGGCCGAGTATCGCCCGGCCTATTCCGTGGTTGACGGTGGCGCGACGGGAGACATCCAATATACAGCTGGCTACCTACGGGCGGATGCTACCCACCAGCACGTCGCGGCTGTCGTCGACGGACACCCACCTTCCGGTATGCTCCGACGACTGGCGCTTCAGATATTGGTACTTGGTGTCCTTCCAGGCACGAACACGCGGTTCGAGATTGTCGAGCACGAAATCGCCTTGATCCGTGTGGACTGTCAGCACCGCATGGCCGTCGCCGCGAAGATCGCGCACGACGGTGATGAGCAAATTGCTGGCTGGCGCACCGGCCTCCATGAGCAGACGGCGCTTCTCGAGCACGATGTCGTCGCAATCGCCGGTTCCGTCGACGGGATATTCCCAGTATTCCTCGACGCCCCACACCTCCAGGTCCGTGCGGGGAACCACCGTCGTATTCACGCGGTTGTTGACCTCGACGATCGTCGCCCAGAGTTCTCGTGTCAGTTCCACCGCCCCGCGGTCGCGGACCGGGCCACATTCCGTAGGATGGCGTTGACAAAGCTCGTAATGGCCGATCGGCTGCGACGTGTATCCACCGGTCGGCATGAATGCCTGTGCTGAAGCCGCATGTGCGCCCCCCAACAGCGTCGAAACGGCCAAAACCACAAACATCGGTGTATTGCCTTGCCCCATTGTGTCGTCTCCCCGTTTGCCGACACAATGGCAGAAGCTGATTTATTTGCCGCGAACCAAGCAGGTATAACTTTGATAAAAGTGCATTGTGTTATTACTGAAAGAGTTAACCACTATGATCAGACAGCAGGTGAATTACTAATTCAACTCCAATTCATTTTAAATTATCCATCAGCAGAGGATGACCTCGTGCTCCTGCGTTGGCGGCGTACCGGATGAATGAATTGCTGCGAATCGTGGTAATGCGCCGCGCGAACAATCCGGGGCAATCTCATGGTCTTCTACTATCTCGTTTTCCTCGCCGTCGTGCAGGGGATCACCGAGTTCCTGCCGATCAGCTCTTCGGCTCATCTCATTCTCGGTCGCGACCTGATGACGGCGATCGGGCTACCGCCCGCGCAAGGCACGGCGGCCGACCAGCTTGCCTTCGACATCGCGCTCCATGTCGGCTCGCTCGGCGCGGTCCTGTTGTATTTCCGGCGCGACGCCATCGAGATGGTGATGGGTTTGGTCGACGGCTTGACCGGCCGCGGCGGTCCGCGGTTTCGTCTTCTTCTGTTGGTCATCGTCGGCACTGTTCCGATCCTGGTGGTCGGCTTCCTGGTTAAGGACATCGTGGCCGGCTTTCTGCGAGCGACCGAGATCATCGCCTGGATGACCCTGGTGTTCGGCATTGCGCTCTGGGTGGCGGACCGGACGAAGACGACAAAGCACGATCCCCACGCGATCACGATGCGCGATGCCTTCATCGTCGGGCTGCTGCAATGCCTCGCGATCATCCCCGGCGTCAGCCGGTCCGGCATCACCATGACGGCCGGCCGTCTCCTCGGCCTCGACCGCCCGCTTTCGGCCCGTTTCGCGCTGCTCCTGGCGATGCCAACCATCGCCGCCGCCGGGCTGCTTGCGACCTACGATCTCTACAAGCAAGGGAATACGCGCCTGACCGCGGACGCCGTCCTTGGCGGCGGGCTCGCCTTCATTGCCGCGTGGATCGCGGTCGCCTTGATGATGCGCTGGCTCCGGCACGCGAACTATACGCCGTTTGTCGTCTACCGGATCGCACTAGGGTTGCTGCTGCTCGCATTGGTCTACGGCACCGGCTGGAGCCCGAATGACGGTATGTGACAGCGGTGACCAACGGACACAGGCTCATCCGAGGCAGGCATCTGGAGTCTATGCTCGTACCCGCTGGTGAAACGCTGGTCGTGAGCCCAAGCGCGGCGTCACTCCACGGCACCGACAATTGGTCCGAAGCCGCCGTGCCAGGATATATCATTGCGGCCGAGCTCTGGCGAAAAGAGTCCCGTTCCCCGGCCACCGTCGAGAAACAGGGCGTTGCGGCAGCCGAGAAAGTCGCGGAAGAGACGCGCAAAGTCATGGAAGTTGACCTGGTCTTCGCTGATCGCGAAGTGGACCATGCCGGGTCCGGAGACGCCGACACCGGTGCGGCGGGTGCGATCGCGTGAGCCCTCGATAAAGGCGGGGTGGAGCTCGCCGTCGATCACCAGCATGGGGCCGGATTGGCTGGCGTAGTCGGTCTGACGCCGGACATTCAGGAACCGCTCCGTCGTCAGCACGCCGGCATTCTCGCCTCGGATGTAGAAGACGCCGTTCGGCTTCCTATAAAAGTTCGGCACCGGGCGGAGGCCCGAAGCAGCGTCGGCGGTATTGGTCGGTCTGAGCTCCCGCCCATCCTCCACATACAGTCCAATCGGCGTGAAGTCGGTCTGGAACATGCCGGCGTTCATCGCAAAGGTGAGAACTCTGCCGTCCGCCTCCACCGCCTTGGCGAGGGTCGAGAAAGATCGGTATGGGCGGTCGCTTGCATCGCGCCAGAACAGGCGCAGGTCGGTCTCGACCAGGTCGAAGCTGCAGACCGTGTAGCGGACGCCTTCGAAGTCTTCGCTCCGGCATGGCCCGTCGGCAAGGGCCGGGACGGCGACCGAGAGAGGGGCAAGCAGCAGGACCGTTGCGCCGAGCATGTTTCGGCAACGGCCTCCGATGCCGATCGAGGCGACGACCTTGTGGAGCGGGCACGCCCAGGTCAAATCGGGTCTCCCATGAGCCAAGTGACGATGGCGAATCCGAAATCGCCGAACACCAGCAGCGCCCAGGCCCAGACAAACGCCGATGTGAAATTCGCGATCTGGAATGTGCGATAGGGCATTTCCAGGATTCCGGCAATCAGCGCACCGCCGCCCGCAGCGGACCGAAGAAGCGGCCGATGAAGATGCCGAGCGCCCCACTTTCTCATAAAGAGATGGCCGCGACCCGACCCAATGGGAACCCAATCGCCAAACGCCGCCCCGCGCAAGGGGATCGATGCGCCAGTGGCTGGCACATCCGCCGCGATGGGTTTCATACCCTGTTCCAGCGGTCGGCCGCTGTTGCAATCAGGTGACTGTGCCGATCAAGCAATTTTTCAATCATACATGTTCGTTGACTCCGCCCGGAGATCGATCTTAACATCTTGTTAACAAAAAAAATCAAGGGCGATGGGGAACGGGCGAATGACCTCACCCAACACGCGGGCGTGGCTTGTTGCCGCGATTTCAGCGGTATTATTGGCGACGTGGGCTTTCGATGAGGCAGTCGCGGGTGCAAATTCCGGCGTCGCTTCACCGGCTGCAAAGTCAAGCGCGATGGTGACGGGCGGCGGATACACCTCGCAGCCGATCGGCCACTACGATTTCTGCAAGCGTCTTCCGGCGGAATGCGCGATCCGTTCCCACGACAACGGTCCAGAGCGGCTGACCAAGAACTTGTGGACGCTCCTGGCGGCGATCAACGTCAAGGTCAATAAGGCGATCAAGCCGATGAGCGACATGGTGACCTATGGCAAGGACGAGGTCTGGGCCTATCCGGCCAACGGCGTCGGCGACTGCGAGGATTATGCGCTGCTCAAGCGCAGGATGCTTAACGAAAAAGGCTTGTCGCTTGCCAACCTGCTGATTACGGTCGTCCGCAAACCGGACGGCGAAGGCCATGCGGTGCTCACGGTGCGCACTGACCGGGGCGATTTCATCCTCGACAATCTCCACAACGAACTGCGTCCCTGGGAGACGACCGGCTACGCCTTCCTGAAGCGTCAGGCGACCACGCACGCTGGGCGGTGGGTTTCCATTCGCGAGGGTCAGACGACGCTCGTCGGCTCCGTTGACTGATCAAGGGTTTCCACCACCTCCGGGAGTCCCGCTCAATAACGTCGATTTTTCGTGATCACTTCCGCAATCCAGTTCAGCAATGCTAAGAATCGCCTGGCGCGACCAGGAGGAGGAGCATGGGGCTTAAGACATATGTGGAGACAATCATGGCCGTGTTGATCGGAGCGTTCGTCGGCGCATTCCTGGGCCTTGTCTTTGATTATGTTGAATCCACGAAAAGCATGGCCTTGACGACAGGCATGACCGGCGAGCGATTGGTTGGAGGAGCAGTCATCGGCGTTGTTGTGGCGCTGGCTCTGGCCGTCATTCGGATTCGATCCCGCGCCTTTCGATCGCCTTGAGCGCGCAATTGTTTGATGACAGCGCAGGTATCGAAGCGGTGGCGATTTTGGTCGTTTTCAGTCTCGACCGTCACGCAATGTAGTCGGCTGCTGAACGTGGATTGGTTGGGCGGAACTCTTCACGAGAGTATGCACGAATCCTGCACGAGATAGACCTCGGCAACCGGCGTGAAATCAGAGATGAAAAGCCGAGTTTTGGATTCTTAAACGGTTGCAACTCGTCGGCCGGCAAATGTGTCCAACTCGCACCGTGCACGAAGCTGCGCGGCGCCAACTTCCAAGTGCCCTTACTGCTGCGGCGCTGGCGTCGGCGTACCGCCAAACCAACCAGCCGCATACCCAATCGCCCACAAGACCACGATTACGGCTACCAGACCGTACCAGAGGCGCCTATCCGAGAAATTCATCGTTACCTCCCGTTATTCCACCGAGCACCGCCCTACCTGGGCAATTTTTCGAGGCTTTGGCCGTCCTGCCGCGACGAGCGACCCATCGGTTCTTCTACAAACGCAGAATAGACCAGGAGCAGATTTTTGAGAAGCACGCCGATTGTCCGCCGTGCCCGGGCGCCGCGGGACCGAACAGCAGCGGCAACTCATGCTTGCTCAGCGCGACCGACGCGGCATTCTTCTCAGCTTTGGCTAGGCCATCGGGGATACGAGTAACTTGTCAATGCGCCGGCCGTCCATGGCGACGATCTCGAAGCGCCAGTCCTCCCAATTGAAATGGTCACCGGGTGCCGGGATTCGCCCGAATTTGAACAAGGCAAAACCCGCCAGCGTGTGAAAGTCGCCACGTTGTGGACGCTCCCGGATCTGAAGACGATTGAAGGCGTCCTGCGCCGGGATCCGGCCATCCATCAGCAACGAGCCGCCGTCCTGCTCGATCACCTCCGGCTCTTCATCCTCGGCACTCGGGATGTCGCCGGCGATGGCCTCCAAGAGGTCCGTTTGGGTTACGATCCCTTCAAAGCTTCCATACTCGTCGACAATGACCGCCATGCGGATAGGACGCTTCTTGAACTGTTCGAACACGCCAAGAACCGGTGTCCGTTCGTGGACAACCAGGGCTTCCTTGACGAGGACGAGAGGATCGAGCGGCTTGCCGTCAAGGGCCTGGTCGAGAAGATCCTGCTTGCGGACGACGCCGATGACGTCGTCGATCTCTCCGCGGCTGACGACGATCTGCTCATGCCGGCACTCGCGGACCGTTTTGAGAGTTGCCTCGAGACTTTCCTCGGCATCGATCCACACCACCTCAGGTCGCGGCGTCATGAAGTCGCCGATGCGGCGCTGGCCGATGTTGAAGATGCGTTCGACGACCTCACGTTGAACCTCGTGCAGCAACCCGGCCCTGCCGCTGGCTGTGATCAGCATTTTTAACTCTTCCGGCGAATGCAGAGTCTCCTCCCCGGTTCCGGCGCGAAGGCCCGCGAGCCTCAGCAGCTGGTTGCCTAGCCCGTTGAGAAGGAAGATCGCCGGCCAGAGCAGTATCCGAAACAAGCCGAGCGGTCGCACGATCCAGAGCGCCGTCGCCTCGCTTCGCTGCAAGGCGAGGCTCTTCGGCGCCAGTTCACCGAGCACGATGTGGAGCGTCGTGATGATCGCGAATGCGATCGCGATCGCGATCGCATGGGCTCCGATACCCGTCCAGGCGCCGGCCAAGCCAACGAGCATTGGCTCGATCATGTGGGCGAGCGCAGGTTCGCCGATCCAGCCGAGGGCAAGCGACGAGATGGTGATCCCGAGCTGTGTGGCTGCCAGGTTGGCGTCGAGACGATCGACGGCGCGCTGCAGCGCCTTGGCGTTCGGTCGCCGAACCGCTACCAGTTCCGCGACCCGGCTTCTGCGGACGGCAACCAGCGAGAACTCCGATGCGACGAAAAAACCGTTGGCAAAGACAAGGATGAATACGGCTAATATCCCCAGAAGGCCGAGAATATTGCCATCGGAACTGGACATGATCTTCTCGCGCGACAGCGCGCTCCTCGCCGACAAAGAGATCTACAAGCTTAGCACCTGCGAATGGGCATAGGGACCGCTCACCGTCGGCATCAGGGAAGAAGCCAGTGCATTCGAATATCACGATGAGGGAATACGCGGGTCGAGCACCAGATAGAACTCGTCGGTCGGCGTGAAATCCGTAACCAGGAACGAAAACGAAACCGCTTCGAGCGGGTCGACCTTACCGTTGCGGAAGAGCAGCCGGTCATAGGGCTCGAACTCGCGGCTGTATTCGGCAAAGCTATCCGAGGAGATGGCGTCTGAATCTGAACGGCGCTGGTCGAAAGACAGGCCATCGCCGAAGGTGCTCGCTTTTCCCAGGTTCTCCTGCAACTCGAGCTCGAACTCGATCCAGGCAAGTCCACTGTTGTTGAATGTGGACAAGCGGACATAAATCAATCCCATCGGGTCTTCCATGCCGATACCTTGAAGGGAACGATGGAGCGAATGACCAGCGTTACTGGGCTGGCAGACGTCAATTCAACGTTGATTTTCAGCGGGTCGGTCCTTGTTCCGCTTCCCGATGCCGATCGCAGCCGAAAACCGCCAAGCTCGTCCGAAAGGGAATAGATGCCGGTATTGACGATCACTGACCCGGCGGTCTCGGATTGAGCGCGCAGCGCCGCCGCGGGAAACAACAACAAGAGAATCCCACCGACGCACAATGCGATCCGACCCAATGAATAGATCGAGAGCAGGAAAATCTGTGGGGGCATTCAGGCGGCCGCAGCTTGAGTTGATGTCTGGTTCTCATTTGCCGCGAGCCCGGGATACCACGTTTCGAATTGGCCGCGGAGCGTGCCATCCAGGGTTCGCGTGCGGATCTGCAGGAGCATATGGGCGCCGCATCGCGACCACTGCATCTGTTGTTTCTTGGTAAAGCGCTTGGCGATGACGACATTGACGGCGGACTCCACGAACGACGTAGCGATGCGCTCGTCGTTGCGATAGCGTTCTCCGTAATTCGGGATCGCGTGGGCGTTGCGCTCGATATAGGTGACGAATTCCGCGAGCGCCTGGGAGAACGCCTTCAGCTTGGGATAGGTGCAGTCTTCTTCGAGCCCATAGAGGTCATCCGCTAGGTCCTGGCTCCAGAACAGGGCGGCGCGGGAATTGCCATGCCAGAGGTACCGCTTGATCCGCAGCAGATTGCGGGCAATCCGCTCGCCGGCTTCCTGGTCGTGATGGATGAGACCTTTGGCATACTGGCCAAGCACCGTCAGGCGCATGGTGATATGGAACCAATCCAGATGATGCTCCGCGTAGGGCGCCATCTCGGCCGCCAGGTTGCGAACGTCATCGCCGCCGTCGGTCAGGAAGGTGACGGCTTGGTTCAGCTGCAGGCCTTGCGAACACAGGAGTTCCCACAGTCGGCGTTTCGGCTTGGTATCAAAACTCTGGACCAGGCCGAGATAGCGATCGTTGCGATCCCGCGGCAATGACTTGCCGACCAGAATCCCGAAATGACTTTTCCTGTCGGTCCAGTCGCGCACATAGCCGCCATCGATGCCGACGACGATCTCGCCTTCCGGCTGCGGCAGCGCCTTCCAGTCGCGTGGACAGCTGTCGATGAAGTTCGGCCGCTCATCGCCAAGTACGGATTCGAGGCGCTCCGCCATACGGTGCAGATGATTGCGCACGGTTTTCGGGTTGAGCCTGGCGTCGATCGGCAGCACGTCCCTGAGCAGGTCGACGGTCATGCCATAGGAGACGAGCGAGGCCCATTTGCTTTCAAGATAGAGCAGCTCGGGCGCGATGTGGCTGGTCAACAGCGAGGTCAATGGGCTGAAGGTCTGCGGTCCTTCTTCGGCTGCCGAAGCCGCGCAGCGACACCGATGAAGGCGCGGACTGTCGATTGGCACATTGCCGAACGGGGTGCGAAACGTCAGCGTGGCGCGGCCCTTGCGCCGAAGGGAGCGACCACAATGTGTGCAGCATCGACGACCGGCGGCGAAGGCGGCAGCCTGGGCCGCGACGAGGTGCTGCTGAACGCCGGCCAGAAACTCCTTGGCTTCATCGAGCGAAAGGCCGATTGCCTCCAGCCGATCGTGGCGCTTATCGATCACCAGCACATTGGCGTCATCGCAGATGATTTCGCCGGCGTCGCCAACAACCCGCAATCGCACCTCGACACGCATGGCTTCCCTCCTCCTGCATGAGTTTGTCACAAGACAGGGAGAGGAAAACCCGTGGCCGCGCTCTCCCGGTTTTGGTCTGGCGAACCCGCCGGCTCAGCAAAGCTGCTGATGCTTGAGAACATGGTGCTCGCCGGCGCGCAACCGGGTGTTCACTGCGCGCCGGTCAAACCGAGCTCGGTTTCGCTCCACAGCGCGCTCGAGCCGACCGCGGATTTCGTCGTCATCCAGCAGATGTGGCTGGTTCTGCAGCACGATTCGATCCAGAATCTCGACCATGGTGTCGAGATCTTCGTGGGCATCGAGGCCGAGTGCTTCGATGCGGAATTCGTCGTAGCCGGCCGGACCGCCGCATTCCTCGGGCGGGCAACCACCCTTGCCGCCGATGCAGGCCGGGTAGCCATTGCGGGGCTGCGGCTCAAGCCAGGCATCGATCCGGACCTCGTGCTTCCAGTAGTCCGTCATGTCGTATTCATAGACGAACTTGTCACTGCGGCGGAAATTGAAGCTGCAAAGCGTTCGGTCCGGATTTTCCGCTCCCAGCCCCCAGGAACCATAGTGCACAGCATGGATGCGAAACCGATAAAGGTGAAGGCTGTGCCACCCCAGCACCACCTGAAAGACGCCATGCAGGTCCTTCAACGTCATGGCTGCCGGCACCACGACGCGCCTCCAGACCATCGGGCTCACATCGAGCAGGCGAACCTTCAGTTGCAGGATCGAACCGTTGGCTCCACCCGATGAGTCGATCTCGTCGTCAAGCATGTTCTAATTCAGTCCGGCGGAAAAGTGCTATCGCGACAAGTCTATCGCCGCTCTCTCGCTCGGACTACCGGAAACATCCCACACTTTTTCCTGCTCTCCTTCATCGAATCTTGGCGCTTGGCGACGACCGAATCGACAGCGTTTACCGAGAACGCCGCCCCGGCGGCGAACCCGGCGATGACAAGGACTGCCGCAATGACCGGGATGCGCCTCACTGAACCGTACCATTTCCCGCAAGGCCGTCGATAATCGGGCAGTCCGGGCGTTCGTCGCCGTGGCAGTTGTGAACGAGATGCCTGAGCGCGTCGCGCAGGCTCGCAAGCTCCGCAATCTTTCGGTCAATTTCGGCGAGCTTGACCTCGGCGATCGCCTTCACGTCAGCACTCTCGCGCTCCTTGTCACCGTAGAGCGAAAGAAGCTGGCGGCACTCCTCAACCGAGAAGCCGAGGCTGCGGGACCGCTGCAGGAAACGTAGCCGATGCACGTCAGACATTGAATAGTCGCGGTATCCGTTTCCCGCCCGATCCGCCTTGAGGAGACCGATTTCCTCATAGTAACGGATAGTTTTGGGCGGCAAGCCGGACTTTTCGGACGCGGTTCCGATGTTCATTCATGTCTCCTCGTGTTTGATGCGGGAGAGATAATCCTTCCAGTTGCTGGAAGGTCAACCAGAATCGATCAAGTCCGATACTCGGCCCTGGATCAGCGCCCGACAGCCGTGATGCCTAAATCCACCACAAGAGTGGCAGAATGCAGGTTCGGGTTAGGTCCTGATCATGTATCGCGCTCAATGCCTCCGCCTTGCTAATGCCATCAGGGTCCAGCCCAACTGATTTTCGGCGGCGTCACGAAATCGATGATCGAGGAACCGCCCCTGCCCATCCTTATGGCACGCTAAGCGCGCCAGAGATCGTGGGGTCAGACGAGAGCCACGTTCCGGTCTCTTGCGGGTGATAGCTGCAAACCGGCCGCGATTCTAGGGTACGGGATGTAATCGGGAGGTCACCTATGAAGTTCGTACCTGGCATTGCGCTTCTCCTCGCTGTGTTCACGGTCGAGGCGTCAGTGGCGCAGAGCAATCCGGCTGAGCAGCGCGGACGCGTCATCGCGCGTACGAATTGCGCGCAATGCCATTCCATCGATCCTGTGGGGCCGAGCCCCCTTTCGGACGCGCCCCCCTTTCGGACCCTGCATGAAAGATACCCCGTCGAGACGCTGGAAGAGGCCCTGGCGGAAGGAATCCGGACAGGACATCCGGGCATGCCGGAATTCCGGCTGGAGCCGGACCAGATTGGCGACCTCATCGCGTTCCTGAAATCACTGGAAGAGCCCTCTTCGGACCAATAGGTGGCTTCGCTGAACCGCACCTTCGGGTTCGTGCTGCTCTGGTTTCCGATCGCGCGCAGTCGGCGAAAACGCAGAAACGATAGGTGCAGAACAGTGCAAGTGTCACAATTAAGGCGCTGTCTGGAAGGGAGATCATATGCCGAGACGGTTCGCGTTCGACGCTTCGACGGTCCTGACGGTGCTGACCGTACTGGGCATGCTGTTGGCCCTCGTGGCCATATGGTCACTCGAGGGTGTGCTCGCCGATCGATCTTCGCTGGTCGGACTTGGCCTCGTTTACATGGCGGGAGGACTGCCCGCCGCCTGGCGCGCGCTTGACGCCCTGTGGAAGGAACACATCCTCGATATCGATCTGCTGATGGTTGTGGCGGCGGGCGCCGCCGCGGCCGTGGGAGCGCCGTTCGAGGGCGCGGTCCTGCTGACCCTGTTCAGCGTTTCCACCACCTTGGAAGAGCAGGCGCTCGGCCGCGCCCGCCGCGCCGTGGAATCCCTGATGGCGCTCCGGCCCAAAACGGCACTGCGCAAGGCCTCCGACGGTTCAGTTGTCGAGGTCGCCGCCGCCGACCTGCGGGTGGGCGACACTGTCGTTCTCCGGCCCGGCGCTCGCGTGCCCGCAGACGGGATGATCGTCAGCGGTCGCGGTTCGCTGGATGAGGCAAACATCACCGGTGAATCCATGCCCGTGGCAAAGGAGGCCGGCGCGCAGGTGTTCGAGGCGACCCTCAATCTGGACGGAGTTCTCGAAGTCAGGGTGACCAAGACGATCGAGGACAGCACCGTCGCCCGCACGATAGCCCTGGTCACGGAGGCCCAGGCTGCCAAGGCTCCCTCGGAACAGTTCAGCGCGTGGTTCGGTCAGCGCTACACGATCGCCGTCATGGCGGGAGCGGCTCTTGCCTTCGCCGCCTTCCACTGGCTCGGACGTGACTGGGAGGACGCTCTCTATCGATCCGCGACCCTGCTGGTCGCCGCCAGCCCCTGCGCCATTGTTATATCGGTCCCGGCAGCGATCCTCTCGGCTCTTTCGGCTGCAGCCCGGAGGGGCGTGCTCTTCAAGGGCGGCGCTGCACTGGAAACGCTGGCGGCGGTCGACACCTTCGCTTTCGACAAGACAGGCACCCTGACCACCGGCAAGGCAGTCGTGACCCAAGTCGTGGCGCTCGATGGGGACGAAGAGGGGTTCCTTTCCCTGCTGGCAGGCATCGAGGCACAGTCCGAACACCACAGCGCCGACGCCATCAGGCACGAGGCTGCGAGCCGGTCTGTAGCGGTTGACAATGTGACAGATGTGGCCACCAGGCCGAGCGCCGGCGTCGTGGGCCATCACGGGGAAAGCCTGCTGTGGGCGGGCAATCCGCGCCTGGCATCGGAGATGAATGCCTCGATAGATCACCCGGCGCTCCGGACTCTCGCAGGCGACAATCAGACCGTCATCTATCTCGGCAAGGATTCCCGCGTTCTGGGTGCCGTCACCGTCGCGGACGGGGTGCGAACGACGTCGGCGGCGGCGCTCAGCGCGCTCCGCCTTAGCGGCGTCAAGCGGATCGTGATGATGACGGGAGACCGTCGGCCGGTCGCATTGAGGATCGGCGAGGAACTCGGCCTGCCGCCGGAGGACATCCATGCCGACATGCTGCCCGAAGAAAAGGTTCGCATGGTCGGAGAGTTGGCCGCCTCGGGCAAAGTCGCGTTCGTCGGAGATGGCGTCAACGATGCGGCTGCCCTTGCGCGCGCCGATGTCGGGATAGCCATGGGTGCAGCGGGATCGGATGTCGCGCTGCAGGCGGCCGACGTGGCGCTTCTATCGGAAGACATGGAGCAGCTTGCCAAGGCCCATGATCTCGCGCGTCGCACGGCGAGGATCATCCGGCAGAATCTGGCATTCGCGCTGATTGCTATGGCGGTTCTGGTCGTCGGCGGCCTGTTCTTCGAGTTGCCGCTTCCCCTTGCGGTGGTCGGTCACGAGGGGGGCACCGTCCTCGTCGTCCTGAACGGCCTGCGGCTGCTGGCGCCGCCCACCCGCGAAAGGGGGAGCGGCGGTCAAATGGAGAAAGTCCGGAAGGAGAATGGGACGTCCGCGTCCCCGCGGCCGAAGCAGGCCCATCGACAGAAGATCCCGAGGCATTCCTGAGGGATCGTTGTTGGTGATATACCCGCCCCACCAGTTGCGAACCAGCTCGCCACGTCATTGGCCAGCCGAAGAAATCCCGCTTGCCAAGTTGCATTGGCAGAGACATGCTACCGATAAGCGGGCAGTACAGGGGCGCGGAACGCGGTCGGTAAATTTGGATGAGCGTGCTGACGGGCGTCCCGATTTCGTGCTATTTGCCGAGCGGTCGAAGCCCAAGCTTCGAACACCGATTGCCGCTGGCTACACATCTACGGCTGGCTTCCGCTGCTTCTTTGGATTAAAAGCTGAGGAGGTTTCGATGTCGCACATCAGATCAGCCGTTTCTGCAGCGGCTCTCATAGCCATTGTTGCCGCCTTGCCGGCCGCAGCCGACCCGATCCCAGTAACCAGCGACAATTTCATTCGTGCCGAGAGCGATCTCTATTTCTCGGCCGTGATTGCACGCAACCGTTTCGGCAAGTTCGATCATGACCGCGAGATGACGCCGCTGGACAAGCAGGCGATCATCCGCCTGAACCGCGACACGCTCTATTCCTCTGCCGTGTTCGACCTTGACGCCGGACCGGTCACGGTCACGCTACCCGATACCGGTGGGCGGTTCATGTCGATGCAGGTCTTCGATCAGGATCATTACACCCACGGCGTCTACTACGAACCTGGCACATATACCTTCACCCGGGATGAGATCGGCACACGCTACGTCTTCCCGGGCATTCGCATCCTCGCCAATCCTGAGGACCCGGAGGACATGAAGGCGGTGCATGCGCTGCAGGATAAGATCACGGCTGAACAGACCGGCGGTCCCGGTAAGTTCGAGATCCCCGATTGGGACAGCGCCAGCCGCGACAAGACCCGCGCGATCATTCTGCAGCTGGCCGAGCCGCTGCCCGATACGCGCGGCATGTTCGGAGCCAAGCACCAGGTCCACCCTGTCCGCCATTTCATCGGCACGGCTATGGCCTGGGGCGGCAATCCCGAAGCCGATGCCCTGTATCTGAACCGCACGGTGGCCAAGAACGACGGTAAGACCGTGTATCGCCTCAATGTCGGCGAGGTGCCGGTCAAGGCGTTCTGGTCGATCAGCATCTACAACGCTGAAGGGTTTTATGAGCCCAACGAGTTGAACGCCTACACGATCAACAACCTGACCGCCGCCAAGGACGCAAATGGCGGCGTGACCGTTCAGTTCGGCGGCTGCGACGGCAAGATCCCGAACTGCCTGCCTACGCCCGAGGGTTGGAACTGGATGGTACGGCTCTACCGCCCCGAGTCGCAGATTCTCGATGGAAGCTGGGAATTTCCGGCTGCGGAGGAAGTGAAATGAACCGTCGCGCGCTCCTGAAGATCACGGCAGCATTCATGGCTTCGCCGTCGCTTCCCGCTTTCGCACAGGATGATATGAAAGCGTTGGCTCACGAAGCCTACATCTACACCTATCCGATGGTGAAGAATTACCTCACCATGTACCAATATGCGCTGGAGCCGAGCGGCGATCAGTACAAGGGGCCGTTCAACACCATAGTCAACGTCGCCCGCGTCTATACGCCTGAAGATACGGCAATCATCACGCCGAATTCTGACACTCCATATTCCTTCATCGTTTTCGACCTCAGGGCGGAGCCTGTCGTGGTGACGATGCCGCCGATCGAGAAGGATCGATATTACTCGCTGCAGCTTGTTGATCTCTACACTCACAATGTCGACTATCTCGGCACGCGGGTGGACGGCAACGACGGGGGTGACTTCCTGATCACCGGCCCGGGCTGGAAAGGCGACGTCCCGCCGGGCATCAAGCGCGTCGTGGCAATGCCGACGAAGCTTGCCATCGGCCTCGTCCGCACGCAGCTTCTCTCACCCGACGATCTCGACAAGGTCAAGGAGATCCAGGCGGGATACAAGGCATCACCCCTTTCCGTCTATGCCGGGACGGAGGCTCCGCCGGCGCCAGCCGCGCTCGAATGGCCGGCCATCTCGGATGAGAAGGTGACCACGGACTTTTGGCCGCTTGCCGCCTTCCTGCTGGAGTTTGCCCCGCCCTTGCAGGGTGAAGATGGGCTGCGCGCCCGTTTTGACCGGCTTGGTCTGAAGGCCGGCGAAACCTGGCCCCCGAAGGAGCTGCCGGCAAAGACCGTCACCATGATGCGAGAGCTTGTCGGCCCGACCGAGCAGGAGATCCGCGAAACATCCTGGGCGCTTACCGATTCAAGCAAGATCTTCGGCACGCCCGAATTCATGAAAGGCCGCTACATGGACAGGGCGGCGGCGGCACTGGGCGGAATCTACGGCAACTCGGTGGAAGAGGCACTCTATGTCATCTACGGCGCCGACACCAAGGGTGCTCCCCTCGATAGCAAGACCAAAAAATACGCCCTGCGCTTTACGGCGGCGACGTTGCCGCCTGTCGGGGCTTTCTGGTCGGTGACCATGTATGACAAGCCAAAGCAGTTGCTGGTAGCCAACCCGATCGATCGCTACCTGATAAACTCGTCGATGCTCTCCGGTCTCAAGAAGAATGAGAAGGGCGAGATCGTCGTCTACCTGCAGAATGAAAGCCCCGGCCCTGAGCTGGCATCGAACTGGCTGCCCGCGCCCGACGAAGATTTCTACGCGGTAATGCGGCTCTATCTGCCGAAGCCCGAAGCGCTCGACGGCCGTTGGAAGCCGCCGGCGATTGAAAGCTTTCCCTAGCCAGAGCGCGGCGGCCGGAACGTTAGGGCTGAAGCCGTCAGCACGGTGTGGGAGCGGTACTCTCGGTGCCGACCGTCGACGGCCATTCGCTTCGGCGACAAGGTCGGAGGGAATGCCTCTGGCGCCACAACGGCTGTATTGTTGTATCCGTGTTGCGCTCTGTCCCATGGCTACAGCGTTTGAAAAAGGGCCGATCGAGTGTGGCGACTACGTCCAAGTCGAAAGGGCGGCTTGTCGGCGGCTGGAGCAATGCGCGCCTGTCCGCAGGTGAAGCGAGCTCAAAAGCACGGTGCCTAATTGAGGTCGCCAGCGTGGTGCGGCCCGACAGCTCACGCACGGCGCCGAGGTCGACAAGGCGGTCGAACAGGCGGCGCAGGCCGCGATCGCTCATGCCGGTTTTTTTGTCCTCGCACGAAACCACGAGTGCGTCGTCGGAGAGCAACCGCTCGACGAAGGCGTCCGACCCTTTCGCCCGCAAGCTTTGGGGCGACAGCCAGCAGACGGTCGGCGCGGCGGCCCAGCTCGGCCGCAATATCCATCGCCTGCGACTGCCTTGCCGACCGCGCCAGCAAGCGACTGGATTTCGTCGCCGATCTGGCCGGCCGCCGCCTCGTCGAGCGCGCTCCCCAGATCACCTCGCGCTCTGCCGGTGGTTACGCCGTGCATTCCCCGAACGCACACGGCGCTCGAAGCGGCCGTCTGCATAATCAGAAGAAAAAATAACCAACCGCAAGGCCGAGAATGCCCAAGACGATCGGCATTACAAAGTCCACCGCCCTCGTCGAGATGAAAGGTTTTTCTTTGGCCAATGGATCGTCAAAGTGGAAATGATGGTGAGAAGGTTTTGTCATCGCCGGAACAACCACCCGTTTAATTTCAGAAAGGGTGTCACGCAGGCGTTAACGAGTGTCCATCAAAACTAGCGCAATGTTAGCAATGGCCAAATTAAAGCAGCCGGTTGTTTTCGACTAAGAGCGTGTCTGAGTAGTCACTGGTCAAGCGGGTGCGAGTCTGATTCCTTGCTGGGTTGTGAGCAAGGACTTTCGCCCCTGGAAGATCGATGAGGCACAGCTTCTGCCGCCGAGCGTGCAGGATTACGTGCCGAGGGATCACCTGTCTCGGCTGATCGTGGCGCTGGTGCGGGAAGAGCTTGATCTTTCCGCGATTGCCGGCAGCTACAGGAGCGTGCTGGGGCAACCACCGTTCGATCCGCGCATGATGACGGCGCTGCTTCTGCATGGCTACGCAAGCGGCATCTACGCGTCGCGGCGGATCGCCAGGGCGGCTTGTGAGCGAGCGGA
>NZ_AHAM01000307.1 GCF_000236565.1 Mesorhizobium alhagi CCNWXJ12-2
ACGCGGGCGAGGTAGCCGTCGAGATAGTCGGTCACGCTGGCAGCGATGAAAATCGCAAGCGCGCTCCAGCGGGCGAAGTCGCTCGACTGCAGCCGGCCTTCCAGAAAAAAGCACAGCACCACCATAGGCACGGCAAGGATTCGCGCGTAGGTCAGCATATTGGGAAGATTGAATGCGCGCTTACCCATATCTTCCGCAGAGCACCGAGCGATTGTCGCGGCAGGCTTTGTGGCCGAGCGCGCAGGCGATCCAACTCTTGCCCAGGCCGGTTGCGCCGGTGACCAGGAGATTCTCGTGGCGGTTGATCCAGTCGCCGTTGACGAGCCTGGCGAAGACAGCGCGGTCGATGCCGCGCGGGGTGCGCAAATCGACATCTTCCACGCATGCGCTCTGGCGCAGCGCAGCGAATTTGAGGCGCGTCGTGAGCCGTTTGGTGTCGCGCTCGGCGGCTTCGCGGTCGACAAGCAGCCCGATGCGTTCCTCGAATGACAGGGCATCGAGATCCGGTGATCGTCGTTGCTCCTCGAAGGCTTTGGCCATTCCGGTCAGGCCGAGTGCGGCCAGCCGTTCATGGGTGAGGTGGGTGAGTTTCTTCCGACGTCCTGACATGGCTATCTCCGATGGATTCAGAATCGCCGCACTAGGACATTATTCCTTCGTTTTGGTGCGTGTCACAACCGCCGGCCCCGAGCACAACAATAAAATTTTAAGGAACAGCCCGCACAGTGCGGGCTGTGTCAGCAAGTCGATTGACGTAGGGGATTGGTCATGGGTCGCGACCAGGACGCGGATCATATCTATCGCCGGGCGTACGAGCTAGCGGCGACCGGTTTGCACCTTGAACCCATCACTATCGTCGCCACCCTCATCCGAGAAGGCTACGCGGAAGCCGACAAAATCCTGGACAACCTGCTGATCCGTGCCGATCTACGTCTAGTCTGCTCTCGCAACTGGCCTGGAAACGTGCCGGTGATTGTCGAGGCCCAGGAACTGAGGATCGAGCCGGCCCCCGAACAGGACAACCGCCCTGTCGCACCTGACCTACACCAAGCCCGCCAGCAAAAGCACTAGGAAGAAGGCCGGCTCGCTCACTTCGCCACCTGCTTTCGCCTGCCATTCTTCGGCGGCGCGTTCGCGATCTTCCTTGCGCGCGCCGCCTTGGCCTCCTCAACCGCGCGTCTGTCTGCCGCCTCTCGTGGGTTGGATCTAGCGACCTTCTTCAATATGCGGTCAAAGCATTCTTCGGAGTCATCCGTTTCCAGTTCGCGGGCGGCCTCGTCGGCTGGGCGCTTCTGGCCTGTAGGTCCGGTTGTCATTCAGCATCTCATTAAAATCGAACACTCTCGCCTCGATCAGTGTTCCCTCGGCTAATTTGAGAAAGCGTACGGCGCTCTCCGGCATTTCTTCGGGTCGGACATCCCCTTCACTTCTGAGATGTTGCAACACTAGATACCGGGCGGCCTCAACGTCGCGTGCACCGACAAAATAGACCCTGTCAGCGAAACGAAATTCCCACCCCGCGTTGCATGGGGGGCTCCTATGCTGTCCGCTCAAGCATATTGGCGCCACGCCTATCGGGGCAAATTCGATAAAGCCCCTTACGCCTAAGCCGACAATCAAGCGAAGACACTACCGCATACGCAATATTCTTGCTTAGGAACAATTTCACGCAAAATATCCCGCATTCCCGCCAGAACGCCGCTAACAGAGATCGAGGTCGAGGACATCGGCACCGTGCGGCTGCCGAACATGTGGCAGCAAGCCAGCCTCAACCCTGTTCGCGGGCCGGACCGCGAGATCGCCAGATTTGCCGCCGCAGCCTGCATGTCGATCAAGCAGTTCAAGCGCCTGCCGGCCGAGAAGCAGCAAGAGATCCGTTGGGCATATCTGCGGCTGATGAGCCCGAGTAATGTCTGAACGGACTATTCGTCGTCCAGCGCAGCAAGGCTGCTAATGGCGATCTCTCGCAGCGCGATACTAAGGACAGCAGCTCCTATAAGGCCAAATACTGCGACGCCAAATGTCCACAGATCGGATCGCTCACGAAACGTGGCGAGGGCTACGCCTAGCCCGCCGATCGCCACAATCGCAATGGCCACACCATTGTAGTACGCAGCCCGAAGTTTGATTTGCTCTTTCCTGACATCGGACATCGCGCCCCTCCATGTCGCATGGACCTGCCGAGTGTCGCAGGAAACCCTTGGAAATCAACGGGAGCCGGCTCGCCCTGGCGAAGGGCTCACATGTCACTGCTTTCGATTATGCCGGCTTCGCCCTCGCTTGGTGCAGATGACGGTCTGTCAGCCTTGCGAAGCCGCACGCCGGCGCCGCCGCCGTTCTCGGGGATGAACTCCACGCCGGCGGCTTCCAAGGCATGGCGAAGCGTCTCGATCGCGTGACCCGCGCCAGTTGCGCCAGATTCAATCCTGGTCACCGTATTCCTGTGTACACCCGATCGCTCTGCGAGGTCGCGCACGGTCCAGTTCAGAAGTCCTCGTGCGGCTCGCAATTGTGCACTTGTCATCATCATCAATTCCTATGTAGTGCATACGTCCCCATCATTGTGCATATAGCACAATGAGGAACATCAATGCCGAACACCTGTTCGCATCAGCGAGCCCGTTCCAAACCAGCCCGCCACGGTTCGCCCTGGCGGGCTTTTTCTTTGGACACAAAGCGACGCCGGCTCACCTTTTCCTGTGGAGGATGAAGGCTAAGGCGATGAGGATGCCGGCCGCGACGGCCAGTGCTGCGACCAATTTGATCGCGACCGTCGGCGCGACGACGCCGACCCACAGGGCGACGACCACGGCGGCTGCGGCGGCTGAGATGAGTAAAGCGAGGGCGTCTATGATCCGGCCCATGGCAGGGAACGTATCACGATGAGCTTCGGCTTGCCCCATGTCACCTGCATGCGCAGATTGCCGATAGTCGCTCGATCCGGATAGTACAAAATCAAACACGGAACATTTTGATTTTAAGACTTCACCGATACCGCCGCGATCAGGCGCATTTCGTGTCTCGATCTCCCGGACCCTTTTTAGCGCTCGAAAGCATCTCGAAGACCACCACGTGTTTCTGATGCGGGCTACTAGAGAAAAAGGGTGGTAGGTGCAAGCAGCCCGGCGCCGACGACAGTCGGCAGCGCGAGCAGCAGTGCAGGGCGTGCCGAAAGCGGGCGGTCGAAACCGAGAACCCGGCCGCCCGTCATTGCAAATGCCGGACCGACTGACGCCAGGAATGACGGCGAGGCACTGCAAGCCCGACGATGAAAGCGTCCTTCATGGTGATCGCCTGGGGTTCGTGCGTGGCCGTCTTGCGAAGAGCACCAACACCGGACTGTGCCACGTCTCCGAACCCTCTCTCCGGTTTCAGTTCTAATTGCTATCTCGGTGTCCATATTTCGGATACCCTGGCTTGGGAGGAGTTTTAAAGTATGTTGTTTCGCTACATCTTGTGGCGCATTGCCATTATGATCCCGACGCTGCTTCTGATATCGGCAGTGATCTTCATCATCATCGAATTGCCGCCGGGCGATTTTTTTGAGAGCTACATTGCTGAACTGCGGGCCGTGGGCGAAGGCGTTAACATGGCCGAGATTGAGGCCCTGCGGGCAGAGTACGGCTTCGACAAGCCGCCGGTGGTTCGCTACTTCCTTTGGCTCGCGGGCATGCTGCAGGGCGACTTCGGCTATTCATTCGAATATCAGCTGCCGGTCAGCGACGTTGTCGGCGACCGGCTGTGGTTGACCGTCCTGGTGTCGTTCGTGACGATCGTCTTCACCTGGGTAATCGCCTTCCCGATCGGCATGTACTCGGCGACCCATCAGTACAGCTGGGGCGATTACGGCCTGACCTTCCTGGGCCTGCTCGGCATCGCCATTCCCAATTTCATGCTGGCGCTGATCCTGATGT
>NZ_AHAM01000306.1 GCF_000236565.1 Mesorhizobium alhagi CCNWXJ12-2
GGCGTAGCTGGTCGGGGGTAGAGGATGCGTCGGCGAGCCGAGCCCCAGGACATAGAGCAAGAGCGCCTCGTCATATCCTTCCCAGCGGTAAGTCAGGAATCCGCGCTCGGGTGTCCAACCGTGGCTGACGGTCTCTCCCCCATCCTGCGCCCAGCGCCAATCGGCTCGGCGATAGAGCGCATCGGCCAAAGTACGGATCTCGACCTCGTCCTGCGTGTTCGCACTGAAAAACGCCGCCGCGGCCAGCGCGCCGGCCAACAAAAAGGTGCTGTCGATGGTCGACAGCTCGCACTGCCAGGCTCGCCGGCCGGTCTGCATATCCAGGAAGTGATAGTAAAAACCGCGATATCCCGTGGCGTCCGGTTCCGGCCCATGCGGGCTGTTCCAGAAGAAGCGCAGCGTTGCCAAAGTGCGTTCCGTGGCGGCGCTCCGGCTCATGAATCCGCGTTCGACGCCCACCGGATAGCAGGCCAGCGCAAGGCCGGTGGCGGCGATGCTTGCGGGCCAGTTTGCTTCCGTCTTGTCGAGGATCAGGCCGTTGGCAGGGTTCGCTTCATGGATGAAGTAGTCGAATGTCTCCCGCTGCAACGTCTCGAGGTCGTCTTGTATCTCGGAGTTGCTCACGATGTCACCTGACAGGATTTCATGGGATGCTTTCGCCTAGCATCGGCCGCCTGTGTGGAGCTAGGCAAGGGACAGTTGGTCGAAGACACCCTTGACGCCCCTTACGCCCTCGACAACCACGCGGACGGCATCTCGCTCACTCTGCGAGGAGACCGCTCCCGATACATGCACCAGGCCGTCGGCGACAATGAGAGTTAGCTCATCTCCGACGAGGAACTGGCCATGCCCGCCTTGTTTCCGCACCATCATCCCGACGCCGGGGTCGTCGCGCAGGTCCTGCCAAGCGGCCCCGATTACCCCGATGCCGGCGTTGGACACCTCATGGCCGCGCTGGTTCACGGCGCGCGCGAACGTGTCGTCATCACTACCCCCTATTTCGTCCCAGACGAGGCCTTCCTGCAGGCGCTCAAGACCGCGGTGTTGCGCGGAGTCGAAGTCCACCTGGTAGTTTCGTATCTCACGGATCACATTCTGGTGAAGTTCGCGCAGCGATCCTATTATTCCGAACTTCTCCTGGCCGGTATCCAAGTGCACCTCTACAAGGGACGCTTCCTGCATGCCAAGCATGTCACATTTGATGACGAGATCGCACTGCTGGGCTCCAGCAATGTCGACATCCGCTCCTTTGTCCTGAACGCTGAAATAAGCTTTGTCGCTTTTGACCGTGGCGTCACGGCGCAACTGCGACGTGAGCAAATCCGCTGCTTCGGCGCCGGCGAGACGCTCACCCTCGACGGTTGGAAAAAGCGCACGATCGCCCAAAAGATCTCCGAGAACCTGGCGCGGCTGGCAGGTCCTCTTCTGTAAAACAGAGTTGGGCAGCCTAGGTTGTTCTATCCGTGCCACAGCAGGCGGTCGGACTCAGCCACGAAGACGCGCGTAGCACCCTGCTTCAGCTGGTTCGGGCGGCCGGGGTAGACGGGCGTATCGCCGTGACCTCCCAGAACTCGCAAGAGACGGCCGCGCTGCTGGCTTCCGGCGTCGATATCTTGCTCGAACCCTTCCAGGACGCGGCTGACCGAGCCGTCAAACTTTTGTGTGGCAGTCGAGCAGAGGACCGCGCCGCCATCCCGGAGATAGACGCGGAAGGGCGCGAAGTCGTATGACTGCCGTTCGATCCGCTTCGGCCTGTCACCCGGGCGGCCGCTCATCTGCACAGGATCTCAGTCGCCCCCGGCTCCTTCCATTTTCTCAGCCTCAACGCATAACGGGAATGTGATGCTTTTGACCCCAACCGATCCGCACAGCCAGCCTACCGAGAGGTGCCTCGTCGCCGTCGAATCCGTGCTCGGCGGATTGACCAGCACCGAAGCGGAGCGGCGGCTGGCGCAGCATGGCCCCAATCGATTGCCCAAGGCTCATTCACGCGGTCCGGTCCGCCGTTTCGTCGCCCAGTTTCACAACGTCCTGATCTACGTGCTGATCGCGGCGGCTGTGGTCACCGGTGCGCTCCAACACTGGGTGGACACGGGCGTCATCCTGGCGGTCGTGCTGGCCAATGCCGTGATCGGCTTCATCCAGGAAGGCAAGGCCGAAGCTGCGATGGCGGCGATCCGGGGGATGCTGGCGCCGCGCGCGGCGGTGCTGCGCGATGGTGCCCGGCTGTCTGTCGACGGCGCAGACCTGGTGCCGGGGGATATCGTGCTGCTGGAGGCCGGCGACAAGGTTCCCGCCGACCTGCGCGTCCTTGAAGCGCGTGGCCTTGCGGCGCAGGAAGCAATCCTGACGGGCGAATCCGTCCCCGTCGAGAAGACAGTGGATCCCGTCGCGCCCGACGCAGCCCTCGGAGACCGCCGGTCGATGCTATGGTCAGGTACCCTGATCACGCAGGGAACCGCGCGCGGGCTGGTGGTTGCGACCGGCGCTGCCACGGAGATCGGCCGCATCGGCGGGCTGCTCGCTGGCGTCGAGCAGCTGAAGACGCCTCTGGTCGCGCAGATGGACCATTTTGCGCGCTGGCTGTCGCTCCTGATCCTGCTCTTCGCAGGGCTGCTGCTCGCCTACGGCTACTATGTCCGCCATTACGAGTTTTCCGAGTTGTTCATAGCCGTGGTGGGCGTCGCTGTTGCGGCGATCCCCGAGGGCCTGCCCGCGGTGATGACCATTGCGCTGGCCATCGGTGTGCAGGCCATGGCGCGTCGCAATGCCATCATTCGCCGCCTGCCCGCCATCGAGGCGATCGGCTCGGTCTCCGTGATCTGCACCGACAAGACCGGGACGCTGACCCGTAACGAGATGGTCGTGGCGGCCGCGGAAACTCCGGAAGGCGTGTTCGAAATCTCCGGTGAAGGATATGCGCCTGAGGGTGAGATCACGCCTGCCGGAAGCCTCGAAGACCTCGCGCGCGCGGCCGCGCTTTGCAACGACGCGGAACTGCGGCTGCGCGACGGCCACTGGACTGTCGAAGGCGATCCGATGGAAGGAGCGCTGCTCGCCTTCGCGGGCAAGGTGATGAAGGATCCGAGGACCGGAGCGCGACGGCTCGATGCTATCCCCTTCGATGCCCGCCACCGCTACATGGCCGTCCTCACCGAAGGACCGGAGGGCCGCGTGACTTCCGTCAAGGGCGCGCCCGAGCGGGTGCTGCGCATGTGTCGCGACATCGACCTCAAGCATTGGCATGATCGGGCGGAAGCCCTTGCTCGCCGCGGACTGCGCGTGCTCGCGCTCGCCGAAACAACCGAGGCCAGCGGGAAGATTGACGCAAACTCGCTAGAAGGACAACTCGTCTTTCTCGGTCTCGTCGGGCTGATCGACCCGCCCCGACCGGAGGCGATCGCGGCCGTGGCCGAATGCCGGGCGGCAGGAATCCGTGTCAAGATGATCACAGGCGACCATGCCGGAACCGCTGCCGCCATCGCGGCGCAGGTGGGTCTCGCCAACCCCGGGCGGGTGCTGACCGGCGCAGAACTCGACAAGCTCGATGACGCCCAGCTCGCGCTGGAGGTTGCAAGCGTCGACGTGTTTGCCCGCACGAGCCCCGAACACAAATTGCGGCTCGTGACCGCCCTTCAAGCGAATGGACTGTCCGTCGCCATGACGGGCGACGGGGTCAACGACGCGCCCGCGCTGAAGCGCGCCGACGCGGGCATCGCCATGGGGCTGAAGGGCTCTGAAGCCGCCAAGGAGGCTGCCGATCTGGTGCTGGCTGACGACAATTTCGCATCCATCGCCGCGGCGGTGCGGGAGGGGCGGACTGTCTACGACAATCTCAAGAAGGTGATCAGCTGGACGCTGCCGACCAATGCGGGCGAGTCGATGGTGGTGATCCTGGCCCTGCTGGCGGGTTTCGCGCTTCCGATCACCGCGATCCAGATCCTCTGGATCAACCTCATCACCGGGATCACCCTGGGGATCGCGCTTGCCTTCGAGCCGACAGAAACGGGGACCATGGCTCGCCCCCCGCGGCGGCGCGACGCTTCGATCCTTTCCGGCGAACTCGTCTGGCATGTGGCGCTGGTGGCGCTGCTGTTCCTGGCGGCGGTATTCGGCATCTTCACCTACGCGATCGACAGGGGCTATCCGCTGGAACTGGCGCAGACCATGGCGATGAACACTCTCGTCGTCCTCGAGATCTTCCACCTCTTCTTCATCCGCAACATCCACGGGACCTCGCTGACCTGGGCAGCCGCGCGCGGAACGAAAATTGTCTGGGCCGTGGTTGTCGCCATCACCGCCGCGCAGTTCGCCGTGACCTATTTCATACCCGCGCAGGCAATCCTCGGCACACGGGCCGTGCCCCTGTGGGATGGCATTCTCATCGTGGGTGTCGGAGTCGCATTCTTCGCGGTGATCGAGATCGAGAAGCAGATCAGGCTGGGACTCTCACAGTAGACGAGTACCGTGAGTTACGGCATCAATAGAAAAGGCCTCGCCAACTGAAGAGCAGCCACATCGGCTTCGATCTGAAAAACGGCCGATTGCCAGTTTCTGGATGTCCGCCTCGCGCCAAGTCTTCGCTCGCGCAGGACGCAGACACGTGGGTGGATAATAGTGTCGGTATGCTGGTCGCCGACCAACCGTGGTTCATTCGGGTGAACTGCATCAATCCTGGCCCGATAGAGAGCCGTATGATGGCCTCGATCGAGGAAGGCGCCAGCGCCGGTGCATCCGCGACGGTGCGGGAAGGTTCGCCGCCTCGATCCCGATGAAACGTTATGGTGCGCCCGAAGAAGTAGCGGGACTTGTCGCCTTCCTCGGCTCGGATGATGCAGGCTACGTCAATGGCGGAGCTTATGCAGTCGATGGCGGGATGACCGCCGCCTGATCATTTCAACAAAGGGCCGTCGTGATCGAGATAGGTCCTGTAGAAATCCGCGAGGCGCACCAGCCCCTCGAAATCGTCGAAGGTGACCTGACCCGCCTCGCGCAGTTCGCGTAGCACACGGTTGACGTGGACGGCGCTCAGGCCAATCGCATCGGCGAGCATGGATTGCGATAAAGGGCAGGCATATCCGGCGGCGGAACCGAGACCAACAAGCTTCAGTCTCGCGCCGAGTTCCAACAGAAAATGCGCCGTGCGCTCCCTGGCATCGCGCCGCCCGATACCCACCAGGTGCTCGACGACCGTTGCCTCATCCCGCGAGGCAACCCATAGCACGGCGGTGGCGAGCCGCGGCATGCGGCTGAAGGTGTCCAGCAGATCGCCTGCGCGCACTTCGGACGCCTCGACCTTGGTTATGGGCTCAATATTGTGATCCGCCGTGTGTTTCGGCATGGCCTTTTGCGCGCCGATCCAGGGTCCCCATTCCGTGCTGATTGACAGTCGAACACGCCCTGATCCTGCCGTTGATGGCGTCGTGCGGTGGCGCGTCGATCTCAAGCTGGTCATCAAGGAGCGCTTCGGCGTCGATTATCATGAGCGGGAGGTGTCGACACTGCTGAAGAAGCTGGGCTTCTCGCACATGAGCGCCCGACCGCGTGACCCCGCGCAGGATGGCGAGATCGTCGAGGCATTTAAAACAATTTCCGTGCACTCTTGCTGACCTCCATCGAGGCGACCTGCAAACTGGGCGATGTCAATCCGGTCGCCTACATCGCCGAAACCCTGCAGGCGATTGTCGGTGGCCATCATTAAAGCCGAATCGAGGAGTTCGTGCCCTGAAACTTCCGAAAGCGTCAGGCCAAGACGCATAGGCGATCGGCAAGGCGCTTACGAAAGTCGTCGCCTCGACGCCTGACAAGAACCGCCGGATCTATGGTACCGGAGCCAAGCTGTCCTAATGGTACAGAAACAGGGGCTTTGAGGAATTTGCCAGGACGTCTCGGGTACAGGAGCCAAAGATCTCGCGGATTCCTCTGTGCCCGTACGCACCCATCGCGATCATGCCCGCGCCCAAAGCTTTTGCTGTCCCAAGAATCGCTTCTGCCGGTGTGCCGGCTTGAAGATCTCCCAATCCAATTCCATGAACCTGTTTGGCGCCGTGCCGTCGCAGGAGAGCACAGGCGCGGCCCGCGGCTGCGGCTGCGGCATCCTCTGAACTGTTGTCGACGGTGAGCACATGAACCTCCCGTTCTACAGGGAGCCCGAGCAACGCGAACATATGTAGCGTCCGTGATGCCGCGGGACTCCCATCGAAGGCAATCAGCACTGGCGCGGCCAGATCGTCATCTGGCTTGCCGCCGGGGGGTACGAGGAGCACCGGCCGAGGTTCGCCTCGAATGACCTTATCAATGTGCAGCGGCATTTCATAAAGCTCTCCGTCCACGTCGAACAGGCTGTTGCGACCGAGCACCACCAAATCGTGAGCGGTTGCTTGAAACTCGATCTGGATCCGTGGATCGCCATCCACTCTCTTCGTTTCAAAGGCGGCGAAGTCTGCATCCTTTGCACGCTCACCGAAGGTCCTGAGAACGGCGTTGACGCGATCGGACGCAGTCTTGAGCAATGTCAGGTCGAGCGCCTTTTTGTATGCCATGCCGCCGATCGGAACCGGCTCAGGACGCTGGATCCATGCGGAATTGACGATGCCAAGGCCCTCAACATGAGCGCGGTGGCGTTTGCCAAGTTCAAGCGCCAACAGCCCAGCTTCGACACTGGAGGGCGATCCGTCTAGGGCTACCAGGATACTGCGTAGCATTGGTGATCTCCATGGTAGTTAACGAGCACTTCCGTACCATCGAGCCCGCCTGAACGATTTGATCAACGTCAATCGCCTAGACGTAGAACCTGTTAAATCAGGCAGGCGAAATTTAGGCTCGAATTTGGAGTGAGCGACGAGGTTTTCCAACAGGGGTGTAGCCCGGCGGATTTGAAGCCGTTCACGAACGCGCAGGTGATAGTGTTGTGGCACGACCGGCAATCAGGTGGTCATGTGAACGGCGAAACCAGCCACCTCCAGCAGGAACGCAAGCGACCCGCCGGAGCAGAAACCGTGATCGCAGTTGAGGGAGATCAAAGAGCAGGAATGCGTTTCGCGGCATTGGGGATGAGACTATCGGCGGTGTCCGTTCTATCATCCGCTAACGCCCTTAGAGGAGAACTTTGCCATGCAGCTTCAGGTCTTCGTCCCTTTCGTAACCTATCCCGTTGCAAACTCTGATGGGACCGCCACGCAGGTCGTTTCGCTTGCATCGGAGCTCGGCGCTGCAATCCATGCTCTCGCCATCAATGTCAATATTCCCAACCTTTCCAACGCGTTGTCCAGAGTCATGCTCGATACGGCCACATTGATCCGGCAGGCGGAGGGAGGGAGCCGTGATCGCGGCGAGCATCTGCTTGCCACTGTCAATACAAAGGCCTCAGCTGCCGGCGTCAACGCCACGGCGGACCGCCTTGCCGCGCCGCTTGCGCTGCTCGGTGATGCTGCGGCTATGCATGCCCGATACTTTGATCTGAGTTTGGTTGGCTTGGAAGCTGGCAATCCCACCTCACGGATGACGGCGGAGGCCGTTGTCTTTGGTTCCGGCCGGCCGACGATCCTGCTGCCCGAACGATCTACCGTTGAGACAATCAACCACATCGCAATCGCCTGGGATGGTAGCCGAGTCGCCGCGCGCGCAGTCGCGGACGCGCGGTTTGTTCTGGAGAGAGCTGAGCGCGTTTCGATCTTGACGGTGCTGGACGAGAAGCCACTGAGAGATAAAGATGCGGGCGACCGGCTTGTGGAAGCGCTTGGCCGACACGGTCTCAAGGCCGAAGCTGCTCGAGTCAATGCAGAGGACTGCCCAATCGCGGAGACGCTGCAGCGAAGCGCCATAGAAAGAGGCTGCAAACTGCTGGTCATGGGCGGCTATGGACATTCGCGGGTGCGCGACTTCGTTCTTGGTGGCGCCACGCAAGGCGTCCTCAACGATCCATTGCTCCCTGTTCTACTTTCTCACTGACATTTGGCTGCGGGTCCACAACAACCACGATAAAGCTGAGCGGGCCACCAATGGATGCGAAGGACTGCAACACTGCGCTCGCCAACAAGCTAACCGCATCCCCTTGAGCGCTCTATGCGGCAAGCATCGACATCCATTGCCACGAGATCACGGCCAACTGAGCCGGTCACTTCATCCAAGTTCGCGACTGAGGAAAGCATGAACGGGTCGATGAACGCACCCAGAGTGTGACGACTCTTCGATTGCTGGCCAAGCCGTCGGCTAATGAGACCAAGGTGCGTGCCTTCCGATCAAGGCCACGGCCCGCGAGCCGATCGACAGGGTCGGACATGTAGGAGCGACCTCCGCTATTCCTGCACGCCTCACTTGCGAAAGCAGCCACATAAAGGGCCTCGTTCCCTACCTAGCCTCATGGCGGGTCGAGAGAGGTGGACGCTAGGAGCCATTCTCGTCGAGGGTAGCCCACCCGACCTTGCCACCCGTTACAGGCAGCGCGCTGCGCTCGCGCCGGGAACGGAGGATATGCGCCTTCGCGATCATGTGGGCGCTCACCGGTGCGGTTAGGAAAAGAAAGATCGTGATCAGCAGCTCATGTACCGAAAAGTGGCCGCCGACGAGGAGGAAATACAGCATCGATGCAACCAGCATCGATCCGATGCCGAGCGTGGTCGCCTTGGTCGGCCCATGCAGCCGGCGCATCAAGTCGGGCAGCTTGGCCAGCCCGAGCGATCCGACAAACAGGAAGAACGCACCGATCAGGATGAGGCTGGCGATGAGCACTTCTGACAGGAATGGCATCACAGCGTCCTTATTCAATCACGTTGCCGCGTAGGAGATACTTGCAGAAGGCCACGGTCGTCACAAAACCCACCATGGCAAAGAGCAAGGCGGCCTCAAAATACATGGTGGTGCCGTAAAGGATTCCCACCAGAACGATCAGCGCGATCGCATTGATCACCATCGTGTCGAGAGCCAGCACGCGATCCGTCACGTCCGGGCCGACGGCCAGGCGGTAAAGGTTCATCAGCTGGGCGACGCCGATCACCCCAAGGGCGATGGTGCAGGCGGTGGCGATCATTCGAAAATCCTCTTGAGCCGTTGTTCGTAGCGCGTCTTGATCCGGGCGATTGTCGCTTCGGGATCATCCGTTTCGAGGCAATGTACCAGCAGCGCGCAGCCATCGGCGCTGACGTCGGCGGTAACCGTGCCGGGCGTCATGGTTATCGTTCCGGCCAGTACGGTGATCGCCTCAGGCGTCGTCAGGACCAGCGGCACGGAAATGTAGCGTGTTCGCAACCGGTCGCCGCGGCGGAAGAGTATCAGATAAGCGACCTGCACGTTCGACACGACGATGTCCCAGAGCACGATCAGCAGGTACTCGATGACGACAAGTGGAGCACGCATCCGCGGGCGCCCGGGCCAGTATGCGCTCGTGGCTTTCGGAATGAGAAGCCCAAGCACGAGGCCGATCACTGCCTGCGCAATGGACACATCGTTGTTCAGCAGCACCCAGACCACGGCGATCAGCAGTGTCAGCAAAGGGTGCGGCACAAGACGTGTCAGCATGACTACCTCCCCGCCGCACGGACGCGTGCATCCGTACCGAGTACGGCCCGGACATAGGGATTGGGATCGAGCGCCTGCCGGGCGATCCCTTCGAGCGACCGCGTAGCAGGGCCAGCCGCCACCGACAGTCCAGCGGTTCCCGCCAGCAACAGCGCAACCACCACGATCGGCAGGAAAGAACGGCGATCCGATTCCTCGACGATCTTGTTCGCGTCACGGCTTTTCCAGAACAGGGTCGAGCCGGCGTGCGCAAAGCCGACGATCATCAACAGGCTGGTGCCGAGAATGGCAAACCAGATCAGCGGCCAGCCTGGCGCGCCGCGCAGCGCTTCCAGGACCATCAGCTTGCCGATGAATCCGGATAGCGGAGGCATGCCGACCGCCGCAATGGCGGCCAGAAAGAACAACCCGCCGATCAGCGTCGCACGCTGGATCTCGGGCGCCGGGATCAGGCGATCGAGCCATTGCGCGCGCCGCTCGGCCACCAAATCGGCGAGCAGGAACAGCGCCGCGCCGGTCAACGTGCTGTGGATGAGGTAATAGAGCGCGGCCGTCACCCCAGGGAGATCGAAGGTCCCGAGCGCAATCAGCAGCGTGCCCATCGAGGCGACGACCCAGAAGCAGACGAGATCGCGCAACGTCCGGCTCGCCAGCATGCCGACCGAGCCGAAGACGAGGGTGACGATCGCCGCCGGCGGAATCCAGGGATTGGCCAGTTGCGCCAGCGCGCCGGCCTCGGCGCCGAAGATCAGTGCATAGACGCGCAGAATCGAATAGGCGCCGACCTTGGTCATGATCATGAACAACGCTGCCGACGGCGCCGATGTCGCGGCATAGGTGGCCGGCAGCCACCAGTGCAGCGGCACCAGCGCGGCCTTGATGGCAAATACGATCAGCAGCATCAATGCGCCGCTTTTCAACAGCGCCTGATCGCCAGCGGCAATTTGCGCCACCTTCCCGGCGAGATCCGCCATGTTGAGTGTTCCTGTCACCGCGTAGATCAGGCCGACCGCAAACAGGAACAGCGTCGAAGCGACCAGGTTGATCGCCACGTACTGAAAGCCCGCCTTCAGCCGAGGCGCGCCGCCGCCGTGCAGCATCAATCCATATGAGGCGATCAGCATGACCTCGAAGAACACGAACAGATTGAACAGGTCTCCGGTCAGAAAGGCGCCGTTTATGCCCAGCAGCTGAAACTGGAACAGTGCGTGAAAATGCCGTCCCTGGGCATCCCAGCCCTTGATGGCATAGGGAAGGATCAAAAACGCGAGCGCCGACGTCAGCACCAGCATAGTGGCTGAAAGTCCGTCGAGCACCAGCACGATTCCGAACGGCGCGGGCCAGTTTCCGAGCAGGTATGCGCGAGGCTGCCCGTCACTCGCCAGCATGAACAGTCCAATGGTGATTGCGAGCAGCGCCGCGGTCGCCGCAACGGATGCGATGCGTTGACGCGCTAGGTCGTGGCGCAGTGCCAGTATCAGAAGCGCTGCGGTCATCGCAGGCAGGACAGTGGGAACGACGATCAAGTTGCTCATGCCGGCCAGTCCCCGCGTCCCGGGTCCGGCTTTTTGCGCGGAGCCCGCGCGTCGTCCAGCGTGTCGAGATCGACCCGGTCCGAACCGGTTTCCAGAAAGCCGCGCAGGGCGAGGACCACAATAAGCGCCGTCATGCCAAACGAGATCACGATCGCCGTCAGCACCAGGGCCTGCGGCAGTGGATCAGTATAGCCGGAAGCATTCGGACTGATGATCGGCGGGCGGTTGATCGCGAGGCGCCCGATCGCGAACAGGAAGACGTTCGCCGCATATGACAGGAACGTCAGGCCCACTATCACCGGGAACGTCCGGCCGCGCAGCAACAGGTACACGCCGACCGCGACAAGGACGCCTGTAGCACTGGCAACAAGCAGCTCCAAGTCACTTCTCCTGCCGGACTGGGTCTGCGATGGCAACCGGGCCGTCTGACTCGGTCGCGAACCGGATGTCCATTGGACTGTCGGTGTCGGGGGAACGTTCCGCGCGCTGCGCGATCCGCGAAATCTGGGCGAGCGAGAGGATTGTCACGCCGACAACGGTCAGGAATACGCCGAGGTCGAAGGCCACGGCCGATGCGATCTCGAATTCACCCAGCACCGGCAAATGCACGTAGTCGTAGGCGCTGGTCAGGAACGGGCGCCCGAACACCCAGGAGACAATGCCGGTCAGGCCGGCGATCGCGATGCCGCCGCCGATCAGCGCGTGCGCATCGAACCGCCTGCGTTCGGCCGCCCAGACGTAGCCGCTGGCCATGTATTGGGTGATCAGCGCGATGGCGACGATCAGGCCGGCAACGAAGCCGCCGCCGGGCTGGTTGTGGCCGCGCATGAATATGTAGGCGCCGACGGTGAGCGCAAGCGGCAGGAGCACGCGGGTCACAACCACCAGGACCATCGGATGCGCGTCCTTGGCCTCCTCGACCCGCCGCGTGGCTGCGAGCCGGCGCGCTGCGGCGCCCTTCAGCGACTTGTCGAGCAGCGCAAAGATCGTGATGGCCGCGATTCCCAGCACGATAATTTCGCCGAATGTGTCGAAGCCGCGGAAATCCACCAAAATGACATTGACGACATTGGTGCCGCCTCCGCCTGGTTTCGCCTCGGCCAGATGATAGGCCGAGATCGAATCAAAGCCGCGGGTCATCGCCGCATATGCCAGACCCGCGATTCCGATGCCCGCGACCGACGCTATGCCGGCGTCGCGCCAGCGGGCCAGCGGCCGCGTCTCGCGCGCACTCGTCCTCGGCAGGAGATTGAGCGCGAGCAGCAAAAGGATGGTTGTCACCACCTCCACGGAAATCTGCGTGAGCGCCAGATCCGGTGCCGAGAACTGCGTGAAGCCGAGAGAAACCACCAGGCCGACGATGCTGGTCAGGATCAGGGCCAGAACGCGATCGTAGTGCCGCAGCGCGACCGCGATGCTGGCGCCGATCAGCGCGATCCAGGCGATGACGGCGGGCACGGTCATCGGCAGCGTCGAACGCGTGCCCGCGCCATGGTTGACGCTCCAGAACCCAACCGCGCCGAGAACCACAATGACACCGACAATGATGCCGACATAGCGCTGCAGCGACCCGTTATGCGTGGCATCAATCCAGCGCCGGGCCGTCAGCGTGACGGCGCCGATTGTTACCTCGAACATGGTCTTCGCATCCGGACGCAGCAGAGCGAGCCGGATGCCGTCGAACCGGTTGTAGGCGGAGAAAACGGCAGCGCCTCCGGCGAGCGCTACGAGACTCATGAGCAGTGCCGGCGTGATGCCGTGCCACAAGGCGAGGTGGTATTCGGGCAACGGCCCGCCCACTACCGCGAGCGCGGTGCGTTCGACGACCGCCCCGGCGAATGTCGCCGGCATGAGCCCGATCGCAAGCACCGGAAAGACCAATACGGCGATCGGCAGCCACATGCCCGCGGGCGGATCGTGCGGACGGGCCGGGTAATCGTGTCGCTTGGGCCCGAGAAACGTACGGATGCCGAATCGCGCCGAATAAGCGACCGAGAGCAAGGTCGCCAGCCCGGCCAGCGCCGGGAACAGCCAGGGTGTCCCCAGATAGGACGTCAGCGCGACTTGTTCGAGCATCATTTCCTTCGAGAGAAATCCGTTGAGCAGCGGAATCCCTGCCATCGAGGCCGTCGCGATCAGCGACAGCGTCGCCGTGATCGGCATCAGCGTGAGCAGCCCCCCGAGTCGGCGAATGTCGCGCGTGCCGGCCTCGTGATCGACGACGCCGGCGCTCATGAACAGGGCCGCCTTGAAGGTTGCGTGATTGAGAATGTGGAAGACTGCCGCGACAGCCGCCATCGGCGTGCCAAGCCCCAACAGCATGGTCATCATGCCGAGATGGCTCACGGTCGAGAACGCAAGCACCTGTTTCAGATCGTTCTTGAAAATTGCGATCCACGCCGCAATCAGCATCGTTGCCATCCCGACCGGCGCCACGATCATGAACCACGCATCGGTGCCCGCCAGGGCAGGCCACAGACGCGCGAGCAGAAACACACCGGCCTTCACCATGGTGGCCGAGTGCAGGTAGGCTGAAACCGGCGTCGGAGCCGCCATGGCGTGCGGAAGCCAGAAGTGGAACGGGAACTGCGCCGACTTGGTGAAGGCGCCACCCAATATCAGCAGAAGCGCCGGCACATATAGGGGTGAAGCCTTGATTTGCGCTCCGCGCGCCAGGATTTCGGTGAGCTGGTAGGAGCCTGCAATGTGACCGAGCAGCAGCATGCCGGCGATCAGCGACAGTCCGCCTCCGCCCGTGATGATCAGAGCCATTCGGGCTCCTTGGCGGGCCTCGGGCAGATGCCGCCAGTACCCGATCAGCAGAAACGACGTGAGGCTAGTCAGTTCCCAGAAGACGAGCAGGACAAGGACGTTATCGCTTAGCACGATCCCGACCATCGCGCCTTGGAACAGCAGCAGATAGGCGTAAAAGCGCCCGATCGGGTCGTTCCGGCCGAGGTAGAAGCGCGCATAGATGATGATCAAGAGCCCGATGCCGAGGATAAGCGCGGCGAAGAAGAATCCAAGTCCATCCAGAAAGAACGAAAACGACAGGCCGATCTGCGGCAGCCATTCAATGTGCGTCTGCAGGACCTCGCCACGGTAAACCGCGGGCGCCCGCGAGAGCAGAAGCACCAGCGCCGCAAGGGTGACCACGCCGGTCGCAGCCGCGCAGGCGTTTCGTCCCGAGCGCTCTAGCAGCGACGGAAACACTGCACCGAAGACGGGAATAAGGGCAATGAGCCACAACGTCATTCGGGGGACTCGCTGATTGCAGCGCCGCTCGGACCCAGCTTTACGGCCGCACGTCGCAGAGATTCGTCAGGACATCCCGGAAACACTGAAGCAAATGAAACACATTCGGCAACCCGCTGCAATTGTCGCATCCCCGAACGTCTCGTGTCTTGGAGCCGGTGCGACCTCCAGCCGCGGGTGGAGATGGTAGGATCGTCCCCGACCAAAATGCGCTAGATGACCGCACGGCGCTGGGTGATCGCTTCGAGCACTCAGCCAGCTGCTCGCTCGTGACGAGTCGACCAATCATGCGCTCGCCGTCAGGCCTGCAGCCGGTAGACACGATGTTCTCTCTCGGCAGCCGGTCACAGATAGGCAACTGCAGGCCGGAGACAAGGGTGATGCGCCTCGTGGTTGAAATCCGGTTATCTGCTCGACTTCTTCCGTCCAGGCCCGCTCGATCGGCGTCGCTCGCCGGCTTACAATGCGAGGGCTCGAACTCCAGCTGCAGCATCTTTTCGCTCGGCAATAGGCGGATCAACTCGTAGCGGCGGGTCCTCTCTCAATAGGCTGATGTCCAACTGAAGCCTGCCCATTGCTTTCATAGGCGTCGCCGATAAAAGCCGTCGCCGCGCCGCTCCCCATGCTCGCCGACACGAGTTGCTTGATAGATATACGCGCCAGTTCTGTAGGCGAGGATCTGCCGTCTGAAGTTCGATCCTTCTAACTGAGGAGATCACCGTCGCTAACGATCCCGACAAGTTCGCGCTCGTCACCGAGGACCAGCAAGCTGCTGACGCGATTCTCCAACATCACTTGCGCGGTCAGTCTGGTGGAGCGGGAGCTTATTTATAGCCGAGTTGGAGGGCCCGGCGGGGCGCGACCGAAGATTTCGGCAACGACGACGAGAGCGAAGTCGATGCCGGCGGTGACGCTGCCGCCAGTGATGACGTAGCCGTCACGGACGACACGGCATTCATCGGTGCCCACCGGGTCAGGAGTTCGCACCTAGAACAGTCGGCGAAGGCCAGTTGATCTGTATCAATGACGAAATGGACCAGGTCGCGTTATCTGCAGATAGGACCGATGCTGGGATAGAGCAATGAGCGAGAATGTCTCCGCGCCGCATAGCGGCGTCTTTTCGGCTTGTCAGGTAGCCTTTCTGAGGCGGGTGGCGCACGAAAGCCTCAGGGCTTGCGCCTTTGCCTTGAACCAGAGACAAGCAGAGGCGATAGCGCGTGCGATATTGGATGCATACAGACGCGGGGTCTCCGATCGCACAGTTTTGATCGAAGTGGGTCGGCCCGATCGTTACAATTCGACTATCCGGGCAATCCCCCGGCCAAGAGGACGAAGGCGCTTGCGCTGCGACGGACCGCCTCACTGCTTCCTCCCAGGACTTTGAGATGGCACACCCGTTAGAGGCATGAATACGGACAAGGGCAAGCTATTCCGCGACCGGGCAGGCGAGCGCGGCGATCTCGTCTTCTCACCACCATTGCCAAGCTTCACAGCCGCCAGTTTCTTAGTGAACTGAGGGAAGCGGTCGCCCGACGCGGTGCTCGTAGGAGAATAGCGCGGCGATGACGCTCACCAGACTCCAGTCGACGAAAACACTCTGATCGGAGATCGGAGCTTTTATGAGCGACCCCGCCATTTCCAATTTCTCGCATACCGCACAGCAGACCCAGCAATGCGTCAACGAACTGGCCGACGACCTCAATTCCAGGAATGGCGCGCCTGCCGGCTTCCAAGATCAGTCCGTCATACCCTTCGGGATTGGCTCTCGATCGAAGAAATGGCAGATCTGTCGGGGCAATTGCGTTCTCATCCGTGGCATCTACTTCGAAGACAGGGCGCCGCCGGAGACCCCCTGAATGGGCGTTTGGCAGCATGACCCGGTCCCTGCTGAAGCAAGGGGCGATTACTGATTGCTTTCGAACTGGCCACTGACGCTGCAGCGCAAGAATCGATATGCAGCGCCGGGACGAAGCTTAAAGGGGAGTTCATGATGGCGAAGAGAACGGAAAAAATCGAGATTGGCATGGATCTGGCCGTGAGGTGCCGCGTCACCAACACCTGGCAGGATGATGTAGGGGACCAGTGGGCCACGGTGCTGATCGAGGGCTATGACATTCCAATAACGCTGAAGGCGATCCATTTCTTCCCCTTCAACGACAACGACTAGCCGACCAGCTTCACGTTCTGCTCGTAGTCATGCTAGAGAAAGGACAGCGCCTCGATCTGATGGCGCATCAACGCATTGAACGCGCCACCCTGCAGGCGAGCCATAGCAAACAGGAATTTGCCATTCGCCATCGTAGGCGCCGCCGGGGCGATTCCCAGACCAGCCGTTCAAGCGCATATTTGTCCTTCTGCTGTTGTGCAACCAGTTGGACCTGATCTCGAGATTGCAGGAAAGCTGCTCGACGAACCGATGTTGCATCCAAGCCGAGATGAATAGCAAAGTGCTTGCCGCGGATAACGCGGATAACACTTTACCCGCTCCAGATTCGCAACATGTAATCTGAGGCCGAACACCGCGCACCCGCTCCGACGGTGATCGTTTGGTGGCCTTAACGAGCGGGCGTCGCTTACGTCTTGATGAAAATCAATGTCGGTATGCGCGAGAAGGGAAATGCTCGTGCGCATTTGTCGATTCGGAGTGCCTGATGTCCTGCGCGACCCAACGCCGACCGGCCGCCATCGGCAAGACCCTTCTTACTCAATTGGCCCGCAGTTTATCTTGCAGGAAGCATTCAAGCTCGCCTTTCTCGCCCACGCTGACAAGCCGAGCCAGCCAAGGGTTCATGCACATTGCCGGCAGTTCGGTAAAGTATCTCTGCGCTGGATCCGGAACACACAATTCACTCGTGCTTCCACCGAAAGAACCGCAACCAGGAGAGACGTTGCCCTTGCAAGCGACAGGCCCGCATCTGCTTTGACGACCTCGGGAGATGAGGTCGCAGGGTCTAGTAAATGAAGGAGGTGAACATGCCCGTATCCATCGTCGCGGCCGGCGGCAGCTCCAGCGGTGAGGCCGATACCGATTTTCAGGACGCCCAGGCCAACGGTCGAGTCGTCGCCTGCCTGGATGCATCGGCGATTTCACACAAAGTCATTCCCTACGCAGCCGCCATTGCACGGGCCTTTCGTGCTTCGCTCACTCTGCTTCAGGTTCTCGAAGTGGCGTCCAAGACCGACGCTCCTCCCGATCCCGTTGAATGGGACATTCGGCGCCGCGAGGTGCATGAACACTTAAAGCGGCTGGCGAGCGAGAGGGGCGACGAGAGCTTCCGCATCGACACGGTCGTCATCGAAGGACGTCCGGCCGAACAAATCTGGCTTTGGGCTCGCAACCAAGGGATCAACCTCATAGCGGTGGGCACCCATGGCGATAGCGGAGCAGCCGACTGGGCGCTGGGCGACACCGCGCGCAAGCTGGTCGAGAAAATGTCGGGTGCACTTCTGCTGGTCCCGTCCTCCGTTCCAGATGTGCCCATCGTGCATTACCGACGTATCCTGGTGCCGCTTGACGGTTCGTGCCGTGCCGAAAGCGTCCTTCCGCTTGCGACGCTTCTTGCCAAGGCGGGAGACGCGGAGCTGTTACTGGCCCATGTTATTCCCGCCCCGGAGTTGACCGAGGTCGGGCCCCTTGAGGCCGAGGACCTCACACTGAAAGAACAGGTGCGCAGCCGCAATGAACGAGTCGCGCGTCAATATCTCGAGCTAATCCGCGTCCGCATCGCGCAACAGGGCATTTCTGTCAACGTGACCCTGCGCGACGGAGACGTTTGTGGTGGCCTTGCCCGCATTGCCATCGATGAAGCTGTGGATCTGGTCGTTCTATCCGCGCACGGTCGTGGCGCTCACGCAGACGTGTCATGCGGAAGCGTGGCGTCCTATCTGCTGACGCACGCCACGACGCCGTTGCTGATTGTTCTGTACCGTTCGCAGAAGCAGGTTCGCAATCAGGTCGCGCAGGATGACACGAAGGGACGACCTCCGGGCCGCGCCCTGCTATGATAGCACAGGTCAAGGACCTTCAACCCGATCCGCTGGCGGTCGCGGCGCGGGATTTGCAGGGACGCCACGCAGTTTCCACGCACAGGCCTCGGCCGGGTGCGCCTTGGTCGCGACTGCGCCGAATATCGAGCTGGCTCCATCGGGCGAGAGCCGCCGCCGCGAATCCTTCGCCGGAGGCCACCAAGGCGGCCGAGTGGCTGCTCGACAACGACTACCAAGTGCAGCGCGCCGTGGTGCAGATCGAGCAGGACCTGCCGACAGGATTCTATAAGCGCCTGCCTATCCTGAAGGGTCCCGGCGATGAAGGCGTGCCGCGTATTTTGGCGATCGCATACGGTCTGCTCCATACATCGCATCTCCAGCTTTCGCTGATGACGGCGGTTCGGTTCGTACAGGCTTATCAGCAGGGCGCACCCCTCACCATTGCCGAACTGTGGGCGTTGCCGACGATGCTGCGGCTGGCATGCCTGGAAGTTCTGACCTGCGGGTGGACGCGACTCTTTCCAAACGTGGAGCCTCCCTTTGCACCAACGCGGCAACGCCCGGCGGGCAGCGAGTGGTGCTAATCGAGTTTCCAACGCCCGAGATGCGTGCCGTCGGCATCGTGACGCGTATCTTTCCCGCGACGGAGGATCGGGAAGAGCTTGCGGCGGTGTATGTCGCGACCACACCAAACCCGACGTCCGGCTTCGTTGAGATCGTCCCCACATCGCGCCTCGTATGGCTTGACTGGACCAAGAACGACGCCATTGCGTTCATCGTCTCCGGCGGCGCGATGGCTCCCGATAACATTCGCCTCAAGAACACACGGAATTCGTTTGACCCATTTAAGTGACAACATGCGAGTCCTGCAACCGAACCGCGCTCGTCATCCTGCATGTCGGCGTCGTTTCTTGATCGCCGTAGCGGACTGTCAACACCGAATTCAAGTAGAATGAGCGGGGCGCAACCGGTTGAGTGCAGGTAGCAAAGCGACGGCGTCACTCGTCCACGTAGAGAACCACGTCTGATTCGGTCATTTCAGCTGCGATTACTTTTGAGACATCAACAAGCTGCTCGCTAGCGCGTCTAAAAACAGGGGAATTTGACTGCACAGCGTTGCGCAATTCATCGACCTCTTCCTGGTTGAGCGTCACCGCCTCGCGAATGACCTCTCGTTCACGCTTCGGGAACTCCTTCCTGATGTTCTTCACGCGAACCTCGTTGACGACAAACATCTTGCGCAACGAGCTTGCATTATTCGCATTCTCGGCAACAAGGTGCGCGAGGCGATCAGCCTCGGAGACTTCGGCCGCGGCCTGCCGAGCCGATTCTCCTTCGGTCATGTTGCCAACCGAATCCTGTGCGAAGACCACGTTAGACAAGGCCAGGAACACACACAGTGACAAGCGGGGGCTGAAATTCAACCCTCTTGCGCATTTTCACTGGGCCGTCCAAGCGAAACAAGAACAACAGTTCCCCCACGGTTACAAGGCAAATGCGTCGTGACGAGGACGCATTGCCCTACTGCGCCAGCTTCACTGCTTGAGGGTTTCTTGCCGTCCTGGATCACACCGGCCTGGCCGGGATCGACAATTTGCTCGTCTTACGACGCGTGGTGCCTGTTCCACAACCGCCTCGCCAGCTCCTGTCACAGGCGGCGCTTTGTAGCGTGTATTTTGCCGGCTAATAATCTAGCCTCGTGGTTACCGGCCGCGCGGCGATTTGCAAGACTTTCGGCTCCGATCAATCGGCGTGAGATGCCGTGCCCGTCGAGTAATGCGTCTTTAGCACTGGAGCAGGGCGTTCCAGGCGCGGCCGATCCGTTCCCGCACCCAGGCGAAGTAGACGAGTTTGGTCAGGGGCTCTGTCATTCTTCCATGATATGCTTGGCGCCGGCGCGA
>NZ_AHAM01000305.1 GCF_000236565.1 Mesorhizobium alhagi CCNWXJ12-2
ATCAGGCCTCTCGGAACCGTGGACCTTCAGCTTGCCGACGAGACCTCGCGCCACGCGAGACAGCGCATGGTCTACCAAGGCATATTCCCCCGGAACCTCAAGCTTGAGATCAACCACGGCGGCACCGAGATCGTCTGGACGTCCTGGAGTGGTTCGCTCGAAAGCGACGCCAATTGGTAGGCGCGGTCGAAAGTCTCGCCAATCACGTGGAAGCTGGATGTTATTGTCAGCAGGACGACGCGCGCTCCGAGAAGCTCGATGCCGACCAGCAGGACTTTGCCTTCGACGAGGTCCAGACCGGCTCGAGGCGGCGAGGTCGGCAGGCGAGCGGCAACGTGCTGCGCGACCGCGCAAGGCGTTCCCCGCGCATCTGGAGCGCGTCGAGACGTCATCGAGCCGGAGACCGTTACCTGTGGCTGCAGCTCAAGACGGTGGGCTCGTTACCTGCGGGAGCTCCGTCAGCCAGCCGCCTTCGAACCCCGCCCCTTGCAAGCCGCTGCGGATGTACGGGCATGAGCGCATCAATCGCCACAACAGGCTGCTGCGTTCGTTTTCGATCATCAGGACGATGGGGCCTTCGTTTAGGCCGAAGTGCCAACGCGAGATCCACCAGCCAAAGATGTTATCCGGCGATCCCGGGTGCG
>NZ_AHAM01000304.1 GCF_000236565.1 Mesorhizobium alhagi CCNWXJ12-2
GATGACGATCCTGGTACCTGACCGCTCCACGGCTGACTGGATACGCGACGACAATTCGCCAGCGGAGATCTCCGCCGGCTCTATCTTGTCCAAAAGCAGCATGTCGCTCTTCCAATAGGTGTCGAGCGCCATGTTCAGGCCAGCAGCTCTGTCGAGGAAGATCCGTCTCGTCTCGTCAAAGAGCAGAACGAGCACTCGCTCCCCACGATTGAGGGCTGCATGAGCATAGGAACTGGCAATCGTCGATTTGCCAACCCCCGAGGGTCCCATCAACAGGGTGCTTGTGCCGCGCTCCAGACCGTTGCCTAGTGGTTCCCGCCTGACATAAGAATCCAATCAGAGATTCCCTT
>NZ_AHAM01000303.1 GCF_000236565.1 Mesorhizobium alhagi CCNWXJ12-2
GGCCCAGCGCGCGATATTCCTGAGCGTTCCCATAGGTTCCTCCCTCTGGTCTGTTTGTTTCAGTAGTCGGTGATCTTCTTCATGTAACGGCGCCCTTCGAGCATGGCCTGGCCACGCATCGCTGCAAGGCGATAGGCGAAAACCCACAGGACGTCGAAGAAAATAAGGGGAGCGAATAGGCCGCGAAACGGTTGTTCGAGGCCGGAAAGGTCCAGTTCGGCGGCATCGAGCACCATGACATTGTCGCGATCGCCGAAACGCAGCAGGAAATCGCGCGCCCGCTCTTCGATGCGGCGCGTCCCATCACAGCCAAGAAGGGCTATGAAGCACGCCGAGCGGTCGACGACCTCGAACGGGCCGTGGAAGAATTCATTGGCGTGTATCGCCTGCGAGTTGATCCACTGCATCTCCATCAGGACGCAGATGGCGTAGGAATAGGCCGCGCCATAGTTGGCGCCCGCCGCGGTCGTATAGATCACCGGTCTGTCGCGATAACGATCGGCGTAGCGGTCGAACGAAGGCTCGTAGAATGCCTTCGCCTTGTCGATCGCGTGCTGGAGATTTGACAGGCTCGGTAGAAGTTGGGGAACGAGATCGACATCCCCACGCTGCGCCAGCAAGCCCGACAGGAGCATGTAGAGGACCGCGTAATTGCTGTTGGCCGCGTCGATTTTGGCGCCGGTCGTGTAGTGCGCCTGGTAGGCAACGACGACCTCCGCCGCCGACGCCAGCGGCGACTTCGGGTCGAGCGTCATGGCGATCGTGGTCGCACCGGCTTCGCGAGCGAAGCGGGCGGCCGCCGCCGTCTCCTTTGTCGTGCCTGTCTGCGAGCACAAAATGACCAGCGCCTTTTCGCCCAGCTGGCGCGGCCGGCGGCAAATGAACTCGTCGGCATTATAGACATCGGAGGTCAGCGTCAGCGCGTGCCGGTCCAGCAAGTATTTGCCGGGGTGCATGATCGAAAGCGATCCGCCGCAGGCGACGAGAAAAATGTGCGATAGCTGCCTGTCGGAAACAGCCGAGAGCGCCTTGCGCACATCTTCGTTGAGTTCAGTCTTCATTGCTTTCCCCTGCACACGTTGCAGCCACCGCGATGTCAGAGTCCCTGATTGACAGCTGACAGACATTGTGGGAACGTTCTCACAACTTGTCAACCGGGTGAAGTACAGTGGTTCGCATCGTTGCGGTGGGAGATAATGACGTCGACTGTTATCAGTCCGACGGATTGATGTATCCGGGCGGCAACTGCTTCAATGTCTCCGTGTTCGCGAGCCGCTTTGGCGCCCAGTCGGCGTTCATAGGTGCGATCGCCGATGATCCGGCGGGACGCCTCATCCGCGGCACGCTGGAACAGGAGGGTGTGGATACACGGCGGCTGCGGGTCGTCGACGGCATCACCGCCTATTGCATTATCGGGCACGAAAGCTCCGACCGCGTTTTTCTGTCCAACGATTTCGGCGTGTCCCGATTTACGCCGGACGCCGGCGATCTGTCCTTGATCGCGGAGTGCGACGCCGCCCATGTCTACCAATCCTGCGGCCTCGACGGCTGGCTGGAGCGCTTCGCCGCGCGAACGAAGCTATCCTACGATTTTTCGACCAAGCGGGAGGCTGAGCACCGGGAAAGAGTGGCGCCGCATTGCTGGCTGGCGTCGATTTCGGCAAGCGATCTGCCGCCGGGCGACACTGTTAGCCTGATGAAGTCGGTCGCCGCACACGGGCCGTCATGGGTCCTTGCGACCCGCGGCAGCCATGGAGCGATGCTTTCCAACGGACAAGAAATTTTTTCAGTCGCAGCAACGCTAGTGGACATCGTGGACACGCTCGGTGCGGGCGACACCTTCATTGCTCGTGTACTGGTCGGTCTACTTGACAACGAGCCGCCGCAGGCCGTGCTGCAGGAGGCGGCCGACGCGGCTGCCCAGACATGCACCTACCTCGGAGCCGTCGGCAATGGGTCGCCGGTCGAGTTGCCGAACTCACGTCTGTGAACCGGAACTCTGATGATTAGGGATTAAATCGGATCGAAGCGAACGACTGATTGATGGCGAAGGTCCGGACCATCGAACGGGAAGGTCGACATTCGTCTGATCGAGCTTGTGAGCGGGGCCCAGTGGTCGCATTGGATATTTTCTGTCCGGACCGAAACCAGACTTGCTTTTATACTCGGAGACGTGGTCCCACGGCGATCATTTCCGCAGCAGGCCGAAGGCGGCTTGTGGCATGCCAGCCTACCGAGGCGCTTGAGGACTAAGTCCATCGCGCTTTCATAGCCGGCAGATGTTTTCCCTATACATCGAGCCGGTGCTGTTAAGATAGCGCAGCATCCGCAGCGTCTGGCGATCATCAACTGGCCGACCCACCCCATACATCAAGTCTGGGGTCGCTAGCGCTGTGCTGGCCTCAATTGTCCAATCCTGACGCGCGCGCTTCAACACGCCAGCCGCCTCCGGGCATTCCCGTCGGCTCTATGACGAGCAGCAACAACGATGTCCGTGAGAAGGAAATCGCGCGGCTGAAAGGCGAGAAGAACGCGATCTTTGCCACCCAAAAAAGGGCGGATGCGTGAAGTGGCTTTGCCAAGCCGTGCTCGACTTCGAGCACCCCGCGGAATCCGGCAGAAGTTCTGAAGGCAGGCGTTTCCTTTCCGCCACCCTCGACGACCTGTTTACCGCAATAGGTGTACTGCTGATGGGTTGCTTGGCTGCATCAGCGGGACTTTCAGCCGCTGCGGCTGCTGGTTCGATTGGCGGTCCTGCTCGCGAAACCGCTGCTGCTGCTGCTGAAATTCCCGCCGGCGCTGGATCGCAACCAGCGTCTGCTGCAGTGCCAAGTCGAGCTTGCCCGCGCTCTGGATGATCTTGTTGCGCTGACCCGGGTTCAACGGATCGGCATGACCGGGACAAGCCAGAATTGCAGCTGCAGTCAATGCCAGCAGCGTCGTCTTCGCGATCCGAAAGAGTGACCTGGGCATGCGGTTCTCCTAGGTTCTTTCTGAGATATGCACGAGTAGGAATTATGGAATGGATGTCGCGCATTGTTGATCGCATGTTCGAGGTTGAGCTTCGCCACAGGGGCGCCACACAGGCGCTGCCAGCGCCCGTTCTGGCCTCGGCCGCTGTCCTACTAGCAACGCGCCGCCGGTCCTGCCCCACACAGAAGCTCACGAGCCACCAATGAAACGTAAGCTCAGCAAAGGCGGTTTCCTCCAAACTGCTTGGAAGTGATGCCACGCTGCTCTCGGCTGACCCACTGATTGGATTTGCTGGAGCTTGAGACCGAAACCGTCAGATCGAACTGGCAATGAACCGCATCGTCGCCGAGCGGCTTATGTCGACCCTGGTTGAATTCCTCCATGCCGGCAAGGGAGACGACGCACCGACATTTGCTGTTGAGCGGTCACTGTGACTTGGGAGGTGTCGCATCAGGCCCGTCAACTCAGCGTAGCTCCAGCGACTGCCACGACGATCCAAAGACCGACAGTCGGTGCGAGCAATCAGCGCGCTTCATAAATACTTTTGTCCATTGGAGCCTCCTAAGATCGAGGCGTCAACGACGGCTTGTAGGAGGCGTTCCTTGACGGTTCGTAACAGACTGCAACGGGAGGCGGGCCGTTTTTTCAAAGGCGAGATTCATGCACCAATGCGCCATGTGGTGACCGAGACCCGATTCCCGCAGCCACGGCCCGAAATGGCCTGAGGGTAGCGCAGCCTTCTTGGCGAGCAACTGGCGGCCGATCTCGATCGAGGCGGGTGCTCTCGTCTGCCCCGGCAGCGGATAGACGCGCCTCCCATCGACGGCGTGCGTCTACATCAATTCCACACGCAGCGTCGTGTGGGCGGCCCGCGCCTCATAAGCCAGAATGCCGGTAGATAGAGCAAAGGCCAGGACTTTGGCCCGTGCTGTTTCGACATCGCATTCGTCTGCCATTGCGTCTCGACAAGCATCGAGCGCCGCCTCGTGCGTCGCATCGCGACCGTAGGAGGGCCATTCGTTCAACATCGCAAAGGCTTCCCATAAAGTTGCTACGCCATGTGGAAAGTCGAGCCCGTCGAAGATCGGCACGGGTGGGGAAAATTGTTGTTTTCCATCGGGACCTCCAAAGGCCTGCGCCGAACGGGCGATAGGCAACTTATAGTGGACCGCCTGCCGCGCGCGACTTGGCAATGCGGTGCAATGCCCTCGGTCAATAGGCGACGAGGCATCAACGATGTGGCGAGCAGCCTCGCTTTCGAGGAGAAGTCGGGCCGTCAAGTTCTCTCCCAAAGGAGTGAATCCCATACGATTGGGCAAGGTGAAGTCCACGGCTCACGGCGGTACACTCTGATCATTGCCACATCCCCATGCGGCTCAGGGGCCGGCGTCCGTTCCCTCTCCTCAAAACTGGACGCCGGCTTTTTTGATGGCGGGCCGGCCCGCCAGGTCGGATCAGAAAATAGGCTGCTGTGAGCTACATCTTCCCGCAAGAGCGCGAAGTCCTTGAAATGCTCGTCGGGCTCAGACCACGCAAGTCAGAGACGTGGGTGAAGACCTGCCTGAAGTCACTCAGCCAAGAAGGGTATTGCACCGAAGGGCCAAATCATCGGCTGACCGATAAAGGGCGAGCGATAATTGGCTTGCGCCTCGCTGCCGAGTGAATGTCTCGGCGCCACTCCGAATGCCGTCGAAGAGCCCAGGCGCGGGAGCGCTGGCGACAAGCAGCGGGAAACTGAGGCCTCTCGCCACTTGCGACGATGTTCTGGCCAATGCCTGAGCGCCGGCACCCCAGCGGGCGAAGTTGAAATCCGGATCCCTCTCCGCGCATTGTGCATGAAGGAGGAAAAGCCCGATGGCCCCGCTGCATATCGTATTCACTGACCTTCCCGGACCCGACGACCATTGTCGGTTCGTTGAGGTCGAGACGCCGAAGGTCCATCCATCACGGCCAACGAATGGCGCAGGCGAGAAGATGGCTGTGTCGAGCTGGTTGTGCCCTCTGCCGGCCTCAAGCCGGAGATCGCGGCCGAGATCTACAAGGCCTCGGAGAAGCTCGGCGCCCGTCCGGAACCGCTCGCCACCGTCGGCTCCGACGGGGCCACGCTGACCGACGAGGCAGTCTTGGCGGACCTCAAACGGTTCAACGAGAAAGGAACTATCTTCGACGAGGTGATCTGCCGAGCATGGAGAGTCGTAGACGGATGAAATGCCGGCTGTGCTTTTTCGTCTTTATTCGAACCGATTGATAAGGTCGCTGATCTCGTCAACAGTCTCTTGGACCATGAGCATGGTGGGGTTTTGCCCTCCGGAGCCTACAAACTGGACTGTTGTGCTTCGGTTATTAGGGTAACGAATAAAAAAGAGCACGTTGTCCGCGTTAACGCCAACTTCGATGCCATTGTAGTCCGTCAACATAATAATCATCGCTGCCTCCCATTCTATGGCCGCAAGAAAAGCACCAGCCCTGCTTGCCAGCAAGCGCCCCTCCATCGCCTAAACCCCACTCAAAGAGGAGACGAGATGCGCCTATATCGGGAACATTCACGGTCGAGTTCAGTTCGATTCGCTGACCGTGGGCGTCCCAATCGTCTCCACGGTAAGGCCCAGTTGCAAAACTCCGGGCCGGAAGCCCGCCGCCTCCTTGAAACCTGCGGCGGGCTTTTCCGCAGTACCCGAAGGAAGCACGGAAGCTGAACGCGATGTCGAGGTGATCTGTCGTGCTACCGACCCTTCGTCTTGATGTAGGGATTGACCCAGCCTCTCGAGCTTGTTGGCGGGGTAAGGATCATGCCGACTTTTTTGCCGCCGCATTGAAGCATTTCAGCTTTGGCGCGAGGTCACCGTGCAGGATCGAATGATCCGGGCCCAGCCTCCAGCGCAGCTTCACCAGGTCGAGCCTCTGAGGTCCGGCGGCTGACGCTACCCAATTTGTCCCCAAGAGCGCCAGCCCCGCACGGTCGTCCCCGGGAGGAGAAATTCAAAGGGACCATGCAAGGGAATGGTACCATGGAGACCGGCTACCAAGACACAATCTCAGGGTTGCTTCGCAAGCGCGGTGAATTCCTGGCGAGCATGACCTAGGCCACCCAGAAGGCGATTACCGAGGAACCACGTGTCGGCCTTGTCGCGTTGCTGGCTGGGTTCTCCACACGGTCGGACGGGCCGGTCAGGGTCCACACCCTGGTATGGGCGGCAACTACGGGGATCGGGAGTCCTTACACTTCACGGTAGCGTTCGAACGGCTCAAGTGATGTCCGATGAAGAACTGTTCCGCGTCGCCGCCGGCATTGCAGGCCAGGCGCTCGACATGCAATCGCAGAACGCCTTACGAGCCCCTCTCTCGAAGGGAGCCGAGGTCCTCGCCGCCGCGATCGACGCGGACCGTATCACGCTGCGTGGAGCCTTTGACGCCGTCGACTACTTCAACGGCGTCGCGAAACGCTTCGTCATCACTGCGATCTGTGAAGCCGTCAACGAGGATGAAGAAGGCCGAGAAGCTGAAAAAGAAGGAGCTCGTCGAGTTCGCGGTCACGAACTTGCTCCGACCGGCTGGCTTCCGCCGGAGCTCCGCTGCGCGACCTATTCGGGGTTGGGGGAGGCGCCCAAGGCGATCGCAGCGCAACCTCTCTATCCTGACTTCGACGAGAGCGAGGACGAAGATCTGGACGAGGTGGCTTGACCGCCATGGTTTCTTTTTCGACGGCCAGACACCACAAGGGTTCGCGCCTCAAGCGCGGCGTCAACAAACGCCTGACGGGCCTCTTGAGCGGTCACTTGTCCTTGGGCAGCGCCTCGCAATGCTCGCGCCGCCATCTCGAATATCGGGCCGCTGCGGTCCGGCCATTTGCCGTCCGCAAGGCATCCCGATGCCTCCCAAACGGTGTGGATCAGGCGAGTTTCGCCGGTTTTGTCGAAGGTGACGCGAACCGGCCGATCGAAGTGGATATGTTTCATCACTGCGCCGAACATCTTCCGCGTATCGAAGTTCCAAATATCACCGCCAGCGGAGGCTTATCTCTTGCGCTTCATGTCCCGGGCGGGCACGCGATCCACGTCGCCGATGAAAATGCCAGCTTCCTTCGCCGCCGCGCGGAACGCGAGGCGGGCATCTTCCGTTTCGCCGGCACCCTCAAGCGCGGCCAGGCATGCCTGTCGCGCATCGCGAGCCTTGTCGCTGTTTTTGGTCTCTGCCGGCCATTCGTACACAAGCCATTCGGCGGCTTCCCGCGCGCTGCTGATGTTGCAGACATCGCCCGCGCGAAGTCCATGCACGCACACCCCCTGGTCGAAAGGCCTGTCCTCAAGCGTAGCCATAGAAACCGTCTCAAATCCGCTGCGCGATTTGACGCTACAGCGGCAGGCTGGCATCGGGCAAGCAAGAGAATAGCGACCCGCGCCATTTTGACGACTGGGGCAGCCTCAGCCGTCGCCCAGCAGCACGCCGGCCTCACGGGTGGCTTCGACGAACTTTGCCCTGACATCATGGCAGGTACCCGCACCCGACAACGCATCACCTGAGATGGCTTGGATCAGTGCGCGGTGTCCAAGATACACCATGGAGCCGGATCAGCCTACCGCGTCACTCCCGCTCGTTATCCATCGCTCGCGCTGATAGGACTCAGACTGACAGGGTTCGTCTAGCGTAACAGGTAACAGGCATGATCGCGGCAAAGTGCGCCAGTTTCTCGCTATCGCACCGCCTGGATCTGCCAGGGATCGTCAGCCGGGGCGACCAGGAAGAGAAGCTCGGAACACGAGGGTCGGAATTGAGTGGGAAAAGACGGCATTGTGTTTTCTGCGGTTAACCGGCGGCGAATAAGAATCGTGAGCATATTCTCCCCAAATGGCTGCTCGAACTCACGGGAGATCCGATCCGCGATCGTGAGTTCGACCCGCAATCGGGTACGCGGCGTTGAGCTGGTGGTTATCGTGCAACCCGACAGCTCACTCGCCTGCATCCCGGCGTGGATGACACACGAAGCTGCGGGCCAATACGCGCTCGGTGAGAAGCCTCGTTTTTCCGTCGATATCCTCCGGTCCCTGCTCGCCGAGATTGATGCGCTTTTAAACTTTCTCCAGTCCGAAGGCTCAACAAACAGATGCCGACATGCGTCTCGCCGGCCTTCGGTAACGCGGTCGGCGATGACTGCCTGGCCCAATGGCTGGTCAACCTGATCGTCGATCTCGCCACGGTGCCACGCCCATCGTAGTCCCAGATGTCACCAGCACACAAATCCGCCGTCGACGATCAGATCGATGCCGGTAACGAAGGACGACGCGCGGCTTGCCAAGAACACCGCCGGGCCGACCATCTCCTGCGGCTTCGCCAAGCGACCCATAGGCGTATCTCTCTCGAAGATCTTCACTTGATCAGCCACTTCGGGCCGGCGGTTCATCGGCGTCAGCGTATAGCCTGGGCTGATCACGTTCACGCGCAGACCGCGGTCCGACCACTCCATCGCCAGACTCCTCGACATGTGGATGACGGCTGCTTTCGACGAGTTGTAGTGCGTCTGCAGAAGGCCACGGTTGACGATCGAGCCGGAAATCGAGGCGACGTTGATGACGGTCCCCTTGCCGCGCGGCAGCATCACTCTCGCCTCGGCCTGGCAGGACAGGAACACGCCGCTTACATTTACGGCGTAGAGCTTCTCCCAAATTTCCAGCGGCATGGTCTCGGCTGAATGCGCGCCGCCAATCCCCGCATTGTTGACGGCGACGGTGAGCGCACCGAGTTCCTTTTCGATGCGCTCGACTGTTCCTGCCAAGTCGGCCTCCGAATTGACCGAACCGGTGACGGCAATCGCCTTCCGACCGAGCGCGCTGATTCTGTCTTTTGTCTCCTCCAGCCCACCCTTTGTTGAATGACCAAAACAGGCGACGTCGGCGCCGGCCTCGGCCAACCCGATTGCGATCGCTTGCCCTATACCGCTGCCTGCGCCCGTGACAAGCGCCACCTCGCCATCCAGTCTGAAAAGGTCCATTGGATTATTGCCTCCGATCTCCGTAGTTACAAAGCAAAGGCGAGACGTAGCACCAAGAAGGAGTGGAGTCCCCGCGTGGCATGCGCTGTAGTGTAATCATCTGGCGCGATGCACGGCCCTCGTTCTCGACCGGACGGCCGACAATCTGAGCGGGATCTGCGCCAGGCCATCGCGCCGTTAATAGTGTTCATCTCGACGTGCGCTGCGTGCGGCTCCGTGGCGCGTCGATGTTAGCGTGATGACGCTGAGTCCGGCACGCTTTGCGTTGGCAATCGACGGCGCGAGCGCCACGCTGTCGATCGGCCGCGGAAATCACCGAGGCGCCCTGTTCGACCAGGGTCTCGATGAGGCTCACCTGCACCTCGACCTTGTTCTGGCCGTTGAGCAACTCGTAGTCGATGGTCTGCTGGTTCTTCAGCACCTCCTCGATTCCTCCGACCGGGCCGCCGGCACGGTGTACGGCTGCCACTGGATGAACGCCATCTCTTTTGGTAAGCAATGCAGCAGCAACTGCCTCGATACGCCGAGGCTGCCGCTCTCCACGTCGCCGAAGAAGGTCGTCTCCGCACCGGCCACAGCGGTGCCAAGCACACGGTCTTCAGGAAACCCCGACGTCCGCTTTTGACGGCCCAAGTCGTCTTTCATGCTTTCCTCCCGATTGTGGTTGCCTCGAGGGTTACCCGTGCGCGTCATGTCCGACCCCGCACATCGATCATGGCCTTGATCAGGCCGGATTTCTCATGAGCCCAGAGCGCAATGTTGCCCGGGCTGTCGCGCAAGGTCGTGCGGTGAGTGACAAGTCGGTCTACGGGTATTTTCCCCGCCCGGATCGAAATGATGACATGCTCGAAGTCGGCGCGCGTTGCGTTGCGACTGCCGATCAGCATCATCTCCCGTTTGTGGAATTCGGGATCGGAGAAGGTAATGTCGTCCTGGACGACGCTGACCATTACCATGACGCCGCCATGCGCGACGTAGGCGAAGGCAGATTGCATCGAATGGCTGTTTCCTGTGGCGTCGTAGACGACGTCGAAACCCGTTCCCGCGGTTCGTTCCGATATCTTCTCGATGATCCGTCCCTTCGAACCGTCAATCACGAGGAACCCGAGTTGCCGCGCGGCAAAAGCCAGGCGTTCGGCGCTGACGTCCATGATCGTTACGTTCTGTTTCGCAATTCGTGCGAACAAGGCAGTGGCGAGGCCTATGGGTCCAGCGCCGATCACCAGCGCTCGATTGCCGCCAAGGGCCATGGATCGACGAACGGCGTGAGCACCCACGGCCAGAAACTCGACGGTCGCCGCCTCGACCAGCGACAGGCCATCGGCGGGAAGCAGGTTTTCCGCGGGCACAAGGATCTGCTCGCACATGGCGCCGTCGCGGTGCACGCCGAGAACCTCGATGGCGACGCAGCAGTTCGCCTTGCCGTTCCGACAGGCGATGCAGCGCCCGCACGAAAGATAGGGGTTTACGATCACGGGTTGGCCAGGGGAGGCTACGCCCGGGGCCGCGTCGAGAACGGTGCCCGAAAATTCGTGTCCCATGACTCTGGGGTAGGCGAGGAACGGGTGCTTGCCTTCGTAGATGTGGAAATCCGTACCGCATATGCCGACATGGCTCACGCCGACCAGCACCTCGGCCCCGCCCCGCTTCGGCTGAGGCCGTTCCTCAAGCGCCAGTTCCCCTGGCTTCCGACATACTACGGCTCGCATAGCAACTTCCGATATTCGCGCCGGTCTGCCGGCCAGCCAGGTCAGACGCCGGCCTGCCGCCGCTTCTGCATGTTGTCGAGATAAACCACCAACGCGATCAGCAGGCCTACCAGCACCATTTCCCAGAAGGGATCGATGCCAAGCAGCACGGCGGCATTGGCCATCGTCGTAAACAGCACGGCGCCACAGACCGTACCAAGCACGCTGCCCCTGCCGCCGAATAGACTCGCGCCACCGACCACCGCTGCGGCGATTGCCTGCAACTCGTAGGCATTCGCCATAGAAGGCGAGGCGATGCTGAGCCGAGACACCAGCAAGAGTCCGGCAAGTGCGGCCAGCCCGGAGCTCATCAGATAGGCGATCGCGGTGATGCGAAAGGTATTAATGCCCTGCCGGCGCGCTGCCTCCGCATTTGAGCCCATCGCATACATGTAGCGTCCGGTTCGCGTGAAACGCAGCACATAGTGTACGGCGATGCCGACCGCGATCATTGCCCAAAAGAGGTTCGGCAGCCCCGTCGTGCCCCGCGCGAAATCCTTTACCTCGGGCGGCAGGCCTCCAACGGTCATGCCGCCGGCGAGCAGCAGCGCAAGGCCTCGATAGACCTGCAGGCCGGCCAGGGTGACGATGAAAGCTGGAATGCCCAGACGGCCAATCGCCACGGCGTTGATCATGCCGACGCCAAGGCCGGCGACCAATGTCAGGGCGGCGGCAGGCAGCAAGTCCAGTCCGTAGCCGCACAACTGGGCGAAGGCAACACCGCAGAAAGCGGCAACCGATCCGACAGACAGATCGATCCCGGCGATCACGATCGTGCACATCACGCCGATCGCGATGATGGCGGCGATCGAGGTTTGCCGCATGATGTTGCTGATGTTGTTTTCCGTGAGAAAGTTGGGCGTCGCCAATGAAAGCACAATCCACAGCGCGACAGTGAAGACGATGACATAAGTCTCGATCGGCAGCCGCCGCAGCCAGCTATGCATGAAGCCTTCTGCTCCGGGGAAACTCGACCCGGCGCCAGCGCGGCGCAGAATTTGATCCGTCATTGTATATCCGCAAGAAAGGCCCGGCCGGGTGTCGCGCGTCCCGGCCGGATGTTTGTGGGAACGTCAGTTGCCGACGAACGGGCTCAGCTGGCGTTTGGTAACGTCAAGAAGGCCGACAAGGTTCGGGTCGTCCATCGTAGCTTTCGTTACCGTCCCCACGCCGGTATCGACGTTCTTCGGCAGCCGAACGCCATGCGCGGCTGCGTAGCCGTACCAAACCCCGGCATAGCCCATCATGTAGGGGTCTTGGATGACCAGAGCGTAAATCGACCCGCCCTTCAGATGCTCGAGCTCGCCGGCGTCAGAATCGAAGGCGACCAGGCAGAACTTGTCACCGAGCTTCTGCTCGCTAATCGACGCTCCCGCGCCCGTCCCCATTTGGGCATTGTCCGCGAACAGGCCGACCAGATCCGGATCCTTCGTCAGCATGTCCGCGGTGAGGCTCATGCCCTGGGCCTCCTCATTGTTGGCAACCCGATTGCCGACAACAGTGACATCCGGATAGGCTTTCATGCCCTCCAGGAAGCCCCGGTCGCGAGAATCAAGAGACTCGTGCCCGGCCATCGCCGTCAAATAGCCGACCTTGCCTGCGACCTTTCCCGTGCGTTCCTTGAGGCAGGCCGCCAATGCTTCAGCTGCCGCCCTGCCGCCCGCTTCGTTGTTTGTGGTGAGGAAAGATGCGTATTTGTCCGTCTTCGCTCCCGAATCGATCACGATCACCGGAATTCCGGCATCGGTGACTGCGGCGATCGGATCGCCGAGAGCCTCGAAGATCGTCGGCGAGATCACCACCGCCGCGGGTTTTGAAGCTATCGCAGTTTCGAGCACGCCGATCTGACCGGCGGCATCATCCTTCGGTGTTCCCAGTTTTTCGACCTTGACGCCGAGCTTCTTACCGGCATCCTCCGCGCCCTTAAACACCCATTGCCAGTATTCCGAGGTCGTCGCCTTAACGATTACTGCTACGGTGTCTTCCGCATGAGCCGCGTTTTGGCTCATCAGAGCAGATACCGCTAGCGAGGCGGCCAATATTGCCTTCCGTTGCATCGTTTCCTCCCGTGTTGTGCAGCGCCTATGCTGCTTTCGCCGAATCGGTGTAGCCGGTCATGTACTTGATGAGGGTCTCCTGGTTGGTATCTCCCGCCGCTGTGACATGAACCGTGCGGCCGCGGAACATCACGACAATCCGATCTGCGACTTGCAGGATCTCGGTGAGATTGTGTCCGATATAGATAACGCCGACCCCATGCGCCGCGAGGTCGCGTGCGTGATGGATGACGCGTTCACGCTCCATGACTGCGAGCGCGGCGGTAGGCTCGTCGAGCAGCACCACCTTTGCCTGCCAGTAGATGGCGCGCGCAATGGCCACCGCCTGGCGCTGGCCGCCTGAAAGTCGGGCAACCGTGCGAGCAGCCGTCGGAATCTCGCTTCTTATCCGGCGCAGGAGTTCCGCGGTTTCTCGGCGGATTGTCCGGTCATCCACATAAGGCAGAAAGCCGAACAGGCGCCGCATAGGCTCACGGCCCAAGAAGATATTGGCGCCGATGGAAAGGTCATCGGCAAGGGCCAGGTCCTGATAGACGGTTTCAACGCCGCGCTCGCGCGCCTCGCGCGGTGAGGAAAGGTCCAGCGGCTCGCCGGCCAGCAGGATCTGGCCGGCATCGGGCTTGTAGACGCCGGAGATGTGCTTGATCAGCGTAGACTTGCCGGCTCCGTTATCGCCGACGATCGCCAGCACCTCTCCGGTTTGGAGTTGCAGATCAGCGCCGCGTAGCGCCTCGACCGGACCGAAGCTCTTGTGCAGGCCGACGACTTCGAGAATCGCACTCACGGTTCACCGTGATCGGGTTCGGACGGAAACGGGCTGTGTTCGCTCGTGACCATAATTTTCCTCCCGTGGCCGAGCCGAAGTCTTTTGCGGCAGGCTGTTTCCTGTAGGAAAAAACCAGCAGAATGTGCCGCAGGGTCTTTTTAAGCCTGCTTTCTTATCGATAAAGAACAACGCATGGAGCAGTTTGCGTCAAGTTGTTTTTTATGCTTAAAAATCGGATGAAAAAGACACCTGCGGAGAGGCGTTCGTGAAATCCGACACGGTTTACAAGAGTGCGCTCAACGCAACCTTGCAATTGCTCGGCAACGGCGAGTTTGCTGCCGGACTACCGTCCGAGAATCAACTTCGGTGCCAGATCGGCGTCAGCCGCACGACGGTGCGCAAGGTGCTGCGCGAACTCACCAGGCGCGGCATCGTTGTTCAGGAGGACGGCGCTAACGTTCCCGGCCGGCCGGTCGGCAAGGACGATCTTTATAGTGGGCCGGAAACGACATCGCGCAACGAGCATGTCGAACAGCAGTTCATGGAGTGGTTGCTGCGCGGCGGCATCAAGCCTGGCACGCTCATCAACGAGCTCGAACTTGCCCGCCAGTTCCACGTCGCGACCAACGGCATCCGGGAATTTCTGATCCGCTTCAGCCGTTTCGGCCTTGTCGAGAAGAAAAGGAACTCGGGCTGGCTTTTCGAGGGCTTCACGGAAGACTTCGCGCTGGAGTTGTTCGAGATCCGCGTGATGTTTGAGCTGCGGTCGGCGCGCCTGTTTGCCAAGCTGCCGCTGGAATCGCCCTTGTGGGCGCGTCTGGAAGCGCTGAAGCACCAGCATATCGACTTGCTGGATAACATCGAGGTGCGCTACCATGACTTTTCAAGTCTCGATAACCGCTTTCACCGGCTGGTCAACGAAAGCTCGCCAAACCGGTTCATCGACGACTTTTCCGATATCATTACCCTCATCTTCCACTACCACTACCAGTGGAACAAGGCGGACGAGAAGGAGCGCAACAAGGCCGCGATCGTCGAACACCTGGCCTATATGGAAGCGCTCCAGTCGAGAAACCGTCGCAGCATCGAATTCGCGTGCCGAAAACACTTGCGATCAGCTCGCAACACGCTCTTGCGATCGTTGGCGATGTGATGTTGCGGGCTCGATTCAGCAGGTCAGCGCGCCGCCCGCCAGGGCCGGGACGGGCAGGTTTCAGGCGCGTGCCGAATGCATATGGCCAATAGTCCATTTCGGCGTCGCGAAGCATCGACCGACGGCAACTCCGCCTTCGGCTCCGCTCCTGAACTGAGCTGAACGATTTTACCTGATATCAGGCCCCAATTCCTAACTATCCACAGCCCCTAGGATGATGGTTAATCCATAGAAGAACTGTACGTAGAATCCGGACAGACCAACTCCGACGACACCCGTCTGGATGAACGAAACGGTGAGCGCTCCGATTGCGCCGCCAACCACGGTGCCGATCCCGCCCCAAGGCGGCGTGCCACCGACGAACACCGACGTGATGGCCGGAAGCAGATAGCCGTCACCGGAGGTGGGCCACCATGTGAAGTTGATCATTGTCGAGAAGATGCCAGCGAGCGCTGCGCCGAGGTCCATCAGCCCGAAGACCTTGACCCGCTAAGGTGACCTTCAGCGACATTTCTGTCCGAAATCAGACAGCGACACGCGATATGTCATTCTTAAATGACGGGACTTCCGGCAGTCTCCTACATTCGCTCTGCCTAATATGCGTCAACTAAAAGGCCCGGCCGACAATGCCCCGTTCGGTCGGGCCTGCTTTTCTTGTTTTGGTTCCCTGCCCTGCCTGATCAACGCCGCATTCCCGACTGTAGAGCAACGGAACGTCAAAACCGCGATCAGTAGTCCTTCTCCTGCCCGCTCCATCCGATGCGCATTTCCTGTCGGTCAGCCGCAACGTGAAATCACATCAAAACTTGAAGATCGAAGAGCCCGTGCCCTTCCGAGCAGGCTTTTTGCCTATCAGGGCGAGAATGCGGAGCAGCGGCCACCACGATCGAAGTTTGTCGATGACCCGCTCTGGTTCCTGAAGCAGGGAAATCAAGAGACCCACCCCAAAAACCGCGCCGAATGCGAAAGGCGTGGCCAAGTACAAGGTGTCGACCAGACCGACCATTTTTGCAACCCCGCTCCCGCTACCCTTGCCTTCTCCATTGAGCCCTTTCGCCAAAGGACGGCAACGGGTCGATCCCGTTGTTTCCCATCCAGCGAAGAGACTGGATGGTTGGCTGCCGAACGGGTTATTCGAGGGGCGGGGAAACGGACTTCCCATAGCTGTCGAGCACTGCCGCCACGTCGCCAAGCATGCGCGACAGAGGGTGGGTTCCCTTAGCTTTAAGTCGGATGTCGGCCTTTTCAAAGATCGCGAGACAAATCTCGCTCGAGTCATGGCGCGACTGGTAGGCCAAGCCATCCGGACGGTCTGGGTGATCCCAGAGGGCGTCCGACCAGAGGCCGCAGGGCTCATAGGGTCCGGTCGAAATCGAGTTGTCCGTGCCGACAGTCTGCAGTCCCGATCCATACAGGCGCACAATCCGTAAGCGTCGGTCAGAGACGAGCCCGGATACGGAGCGCCCAACGATATCGGTCATGGCCACCATGAGACGTTGCGGATTGCGCACAAGGGTTTCGGCTAGGGCGCCGCGAAGGGTCAGTCCGGCGTATAGAGCTCCGAACCGACCGCTTGCACTATCAAAGCGGTTCGTCGGCGGCACGTTCGAGCCCAGGCCGAAGAAGATAGGGGCGAGTGACGAACGGTGGACACGGTGCAACACCTGTCCGGCCTGAATCTCGTCGATAGGCAGCGATATGTCAGCGAGCCATTCGGGAGGAGGAGGCGCCAGACCGGATGGACCGCGGGGCGCGGCCCGCTTCCCCGAGGTCATGCAAACCCGTCCTGCGCCTCACTACGCAGGAGGCGCAGGACCGCGCCCCGATCGCCTGACTTCAGCGCTTCAAGGGCCGAGCGCCCTCCAAGCGCCGAGTCGGGCGCGAGCAGGAAATCGAGCGCCACCCACGGCCCGGCCGAAGCGTAGGCCCGAATGACATCCGCGATACCGGCGTGGACGTCCGTCTCACCGAATTGACAGGCGGGATAGCGCCAGTCGCTTCCCTCGCGAACCGCAAGCAACGCTCCGGCTCGCCGGCGCTTGTCGACAGCCTGACGCGAGATGCCGAGAAGGCGACCTGCATTTTCAGCCGACAAAGTGCCGCCACCGCGCTCAATCAGACGCTTTCGGTGTTCGACGTTCCTTGCCAAGGCGGGAACGAGCGGGTCGAGTTCGATGACGGCTGGACCGACAATCTCGGACCGACTGAGGAGCCATGCTAGCGAACCCGCATCGGTTGGTGCAGCCAAAGCGTCGGACAGAGCCTTCGGCGAGGCAGTGGCTGCCATGCGCTCAAGCGCTGATGTGGCGCGCCGAAGAAAGGCCGCCTGCAGGGAATCAGAACGGCTGCTGCTCGGGTTTGGCGCGGTACGGGCCATAATAACCTCGCTGGTTGTCTTAGGGAGAATATAGATATCATCGCGCCAACGTCAACCAACTAACCACTATGCAGATGCCATGGCTCAGCGGAATCCGTTGGCGCACGTTTTCAAAGAATTCCCCATGCGCGATACCGTCCCCTGCCCGTCATCTCCCGAACGCCAAAGCTCAGCAATGAGGTTAAGCGCGCCGCGTGGCGTCACCTTTACCTCCTTGGCGATCATTGCCGCAGACACGATCGGCCGCGATAGAACCAGATCAGTCACACCAGGCAGACTGCTCGACGATCGCCTGGACCGCAGCCGGCGCTGCATTTGCTCCCGCGCTTGGGTCAGCCGGACAATTTCCTTCATACCGGCCTGGCCTGCGGCCGACATGGCGTCGAGCGCGGCAAGTAAACGCATCATCTTGCTCCGCGATCGTCGGCGTTCGCGCGGGATCATCTTCAGCCCGACATTGAGGCAAAATTGATGAGAAGCGATCTTACGCCGAGATCGAAACCAGCCGCTGACCAGCAAGGGGCCGCGCCGGGAGCGCTCCAGAACCGCATCGATCGCGGCGAATTCCGCGGACAATGCCTCTTCTCTTCCGGAGAGACGTCCCCGCCGCCTTCACCACCCCGGCCTCTGTCAAATTCGGCTGCCCCATCGCAGTGGGAAGACCGGATCGCCCACATCCGGGCACCGCGACGGATCGGACATCACGTTGCGAAGCAGGCACATGAGCGTCTTTCCGAATTGCTGTCCCGGCCTCCGGCGTTACGGACCATTGGTTTGATGCTGGTCGGACCCTATGCCAACGGCAAAACAATGATCGCGGAACGGTTTGCGGTCGAGCATTTGAGAACGGCCGGGAGGCAAAGGGTGTGGATGGTGCAGACGCGGGAGGGCACCGGTCTCGTTCATTTCTATGGTAAGCATTCTGCACGCATTGCGAGCGCCGGTCGGCAATGGCCGAGATGTCGGCCGGAAGGCTGAACAGATCGATCATCTGTTCGGCATCCTGAAGCCCAAGATCCTGATCTTCGACGAATTCCACAATGCGTTGCGCGGCCGGTCCCGGGACGTCGAGGCGGTTCTTGCGTTTCTCAGGCGGATCGGCCGTCAATTTGACGTCTCTCAGGTTCTGATCGGCGAGGTCGCCGTCTTCGACCTCGTCAACGCGACCAGCGAAATGGTAAGCCGGTTCGACCTGCTCGCGGTGCCGCGGTGGCACTATGGCGACGAGTTTCTCACGCTCCTCGACAGCCTCGAAGGCGCCTTGCCGCTCGCCCGCTGTTCCGATCTTTTCGATGAGAAGCTTGCGCGAAAGATCTTCCAGCTTTCCGAGGGATTGATCGGCGAGATCATCGCGATCGTCACGACGGCGGCAGCCGCCGCGGCCAGGTGCGGTACAGAGCGGATCACGATGGCAGCCTTGACGAGCTGCGCTACATTCGGTGTCGATGCGCCGCCGGGCGCCGGTGCGTGGCGAAGTGACCGGCTCGGGCTTTGCCATCGAAGTCCGCGAGCGATACCGGGACGTCGTTCGGGATCGGTGGCCCGTGTGCATTGAACCGCAGCTGGATGAGCTGGTGTCCACTGGCTCCATCGCCTTGCTTTCGCGAATGGTATGGCACCGAGATCGTTCGCAGGCCTCCTCGGGCTTGGCGAGGGAATGTGGTCGGCCCGCCTTGACCTTCGGCTTCCGTGCGACGTCGCCACTCTGCTCGGCCGCCAGACAGACATCTCGCAGGAAACAATCTCGGCGGTGGCGATGTCCGGTCGGGTTCCGCCAGCGCTCTTGCTGCCGCTGCGCGAACACCTCAAGCGTAACCGTTCGAGCTGGATTCAGTATTGCCCTTTATGTCTTGCTGATGACGGGGCTCCGTATTTTTTGTCGGCAGTGGCGACTGGCATCGCGTGTTTCCTGCTTCGTACACGGTTGCGGATTTTGGGACCGATGTCCCGCCTGCCGTAGCGGGATTGCCGCCTTCGATCAGACGGAGCTGATCCCGCAGCATTTCTGCGCTCGATGCGGCGTCGATCTGTGCGGGGCCCGAAGGCCTTTGTGAAGGCAGCGGCACGGCGACTGGAGCGCCCGATCGACGATATCTGTCGCGTGGAGGTGGCCAAGGGGTCACCGACGATCGGCGGTTTGGTATCGCGTCTCCTGCGAGCGCCAGTCGCTGCCGATCTAACGTCGGAAAAGACCCTCACAAATCTGTCGACCTCGGCGCGCATCCGCTGCTTCGAGCTTTGCTGCGAAACCTGACGATTGGTTGGCCGCCGACAAGGATGCGACGATCGAACTTCGGCGTCGGCTTGTCCTGACGGCAGGCGGCCATGATCGGTTGATTGCCGCCCTCACAGACCTGCTGGAGAACCACCAAGACTCGCTACGGCCGAAGCGTTCCTCGCGCCCGGCGCAGATCTTCTCGCGCTCCTAACGGCCTACACACGTATCATGACCGGTACATATCATTTCGTGCGCTGGTCTGAAATCGTGTCAGCTTGAATTTCGGCTTACGAAGCACCAGGCGTTCCGGAAACTGGACGTGAGAGTGGCCTCACGCGCGACTTATCGCGGCCTCGGACTTGCCTTCACTTTCGGCACGCTAACGCCTAACCGGTGCGCCCATCCCGAATGGCTGACAATGCGGAGTGTTTCGGCTTCGGCCGCTTCGGTGTCGGTTTCGTACGGACCACCCACGGATTGTCGGTGCGCCCTATATTGATACTTATCGGCTGCACGATGTTACGGGCGCAGCCGGCCGAGAGATACGCGAGCTCTTGCCCTAGACGAAGGGGAGAGCTTGTGCCGCACTCCGCAAATTCCCGATATAAAAACAGACTTCTCGGCCTGCTCGACCCGCAGGACATGTCCTTGCTCTCGCCCCATCTGGAGCGAGTCGAGCTTGGACTGCGAGACCGCCTCGAACAGCGGGGCATGCCGATCAAGTTCGTGTACTTCATCGAGGAAGGCATCGGCTCGATCGTCGCCAGGATGGCGCACGGCCGGGATACCGAAGTGGGCCTTCTGGGCCATGAAGGCATGACAGGAACGGTTGCCGTCCTCGGCGGCGATCTTGCGCCGCATGAGTGCTTCGTCCAGGCCGCCGGAGCGGCGATGCGCATTCCGATAGCTCCGTTTCGCGATGCATTCGAGCAAAGTCCGACCCTGCAGCGGTTTCTTCTACAGTTCGTCCAGTGTTTGATGATGCAGACCAGCTACACCGCTCTCGCGAACGCCCGCCTCAGGCTCGAAGGCCGTCTCGCCCGCTGGCTCCTGATGTGTGAGGATCGCGCCGGCACCGAACTGAACATCACGCACGAATTTCTGTCGATCATGCTTGGGGTGAGGCGGCCGGGCGTAACCGTCGCTGTCCAGATCCTGGAGGGCAATGGGTTGATCCGCGCCATGCGCGGCAAGATCGTCATCCGTGACCGGGAGGGGCTGATCGCGCTCGCTGATGGCAGCTATGGCGCACCGGAAGCCGAGTACGAAAAGCTGCTCGGCAGCAGTCCAGTCCGGTTCAAGGTTGTGGCGACCTCGACAGCAGTGAGCCCGTAGGAGATCACCCGCATGGCACTAGCCCGCTATTATTTTGACGTACGCAGCAATGACCGGCTCTTTTCCGACACTGAAGGAACATGGTTGGCCGGTGGCATGGATGCCGTCAGAACCGAGGCTTTTTCCGCGCTGACAGACTATGCACGGGAAGTAACACCCACCATCATTCGCCGCCGCCTTTCCGTTGAGGTACGCGACGAACACAGGCAGCCGCTCTTGAAAGCCGTGCTGGTCTTGGTCATCGAGGTCCTTGCCTCAGACGACCCAGAACCGCCCAACCACTGACAAGGACGCCGAGCGCTCGGCGCTACGAGCGGAAATTGGGCACCATTATCCGAGGCGGCGGTCAGCCCCCATTCGTCTTCGTTCAGCTTCTCGGCCATTCGTCTGGAAAGCAGCTGAAGCAGCTTCATTCTATTCGGCGGCCTTCATCGGTCGCACCAAGCCCTTCAGGATGTTCAGCATCGTCGCAGTATCAATCGGCTTTCCGACCAGTGGAGCGCCGCGCAGAGAGGGATCGTCCAATTCGCCTAGCTTCGGGTCCACGGCTGATTGCAACAGGAAGGGAATGCCCCTTGCGTTCAGGATCCTCGCAACAGCAACGCAAGTGCCGTCTCCGAGCCTCAGGTCAAGGATAGCTGCATCCGGACTGTTATTTTGCAGCCATTGCTCGGCTTTGGCGCAGCTGGAAAAGCTTCCTGCCACGTCATAGCCGGCCTCGCGCAGCTCGTCCTCGATCTCCCAGGCGGCAAGCGCGGTGTCTTCAAGCAGCAAAACAGTTTTTGTGCCCAACTTGGACATAATCCTCCCGCCTCTGAAGCAGCGGACCGACGATGGCAATGCCATGAGGGAAAATAATATCGGCATCGAGCTTACGCAACAATGGCCTCTGTACCGAACCGACATTTGGCCAGAGAGAAGTGCGATTCACCGCGGATGTCTTGGTAAAAAGTGTCACGATCGAGGAGGCTTCGGCTGTGCCCTTTCACTTTCCTTCAGCTTTCGATCCGCTTCTATTTCGGCAACGGCGACCAGAGAATCGATCTCCTGCATGCTTTCGGCATGTCCAGCAGCTGCCACCTTTCGTCTTAGCTCATGCAAAACGTCTCGCGCCTGCCGCAAAGTATGTCTGAGGCTTGATCGGCCTGTCATATCTGCACCTTTCCGCTTCAACATTCTGGCAATGCGGCAGGTTCCGCGAAAAATTCGCAGCTGACGCTCACTACTCAAACCCACTCCCTTGCATTGTAGAGAAACAATACCTCTCTCAGCCAGATTGAGCCGATCAATTGATCTGCGGCATCCTAGTCCTCGCGCAGCTGGATCAACGTGGCGAGCAGGAACGGGCCAGTGCCGGCGGCGATTCAATCCTGAAAATTTGGTTCGGAACCAATGCGTTACCGAGAGGTTATACAAGACTGTGAGACACAGATGGTGCAGGGGGATGGCAGCAGCAATCGAAGTTCAGGCGGGCAACTTAAAGCGCCCGTTGGTCGTGCTTATCGCAGAGGACGAGATACTGATCAGGTGGGCCTTGGCGGACGAACTTCGCGGGTTCGGTTGGGACATCATCGAAGTTGCTACTGCGGACGACGCGATAGAGGTTCTCCAGACGGCTATCGAGGTCGACTTGGTAGTAGCTGACGTGAACATGCCTGGCAGAGCGAACGGGTTTGATCTGGCGGCGTTCGTCATCCGAGAGAGGCCATGGGTGAAGGTGGTCATCATGTCCGGCCACGCCCGGCCGCAGGACCGCAGTGAGCGCCTCTTTGACATCTTCGTTGCAAAGCCATTCGACGAGAGAGAGCTGGGGGAACAGCTCCGTTCGCTCCTTGTCGGGAACACGGGGGCCGATTAGCAGTTGGGCTGCATGTCCGACGAACACGACCATTCAAGCGAGACAATTCTGGTGGTCGATGGCGACGTGATCGCCCGCACCGTGATTTCCGATTATCTTCGACACTGTGGCTACAGGGTAATCGAGGCCAACAGCGGGGAAGAGGCCCTGCAGGCGTTGCAGCACGAGAAGTTCAATGTGAACGCGGTCCTGTCAGACGTGGAGCTGCCGGGTGAGCTGAGCGGCTTCGACTTGGCTCAGTGGATGCGGCAAAACAGGCCCGGGATTCCCATCGTTCTTTCATCGGCCGTCGAGAGAGCCGCTCAGTTGGCTGGCGATCTGTGTGAGCAAGGCCCGGCGCTGGCAAAGCCATACGAGCCGAAGGCAGTAATCGATCACATCAAGCGGCTGAAGGGCAAACAGGTTCCAGACTAGCACGGCCGGGGCCATCCACGCCGTCTTGTGTCCGGTGCAACCGAAACGGAGCCGGCTTGCGCTTCCAGGGAGGCATTCGACACGTCCCGGTTGACAAAGATCGCTGCCTGTCCATCGAACGCAGGAGCGCAGCATAAGGCGATCACGAATTCGGTGAGACGGGGAGTGAATCCAATATCGATCACCCGACGCTTGGCGCCCGGTGATCGATATCCCGCGACGGCTCGGAGCTACATCTTCGGTAGGAGAACCTTGTCGATCACATGGATGACGCCGTTGGACTGGTCGACGTCGGCGATGGTGACGTTGGCAACGTTGCCGTTCTCGTCCTCGACCATCAATTTGTCGCCTTCGTACTTGGCGGTCCAGGTGCAACCGCCCACGGACTTGACCGGATGCGCGCCCTTGTCGTCGTCCACCATCTTCATGATGTCCTTGCCGAAAGCTTTCGCGCCGACGACATGGCAGGATAGGATTTTCGTCAGCTGATCCTTGTTCTCAGCCTTCAGCAGCGTTTCGACCGTGCCGGCCGGCAGAGCTTCGAAGGCGGCGTTGGTCGGCGCGAAAACGGTGAACGGGCCGGAGCCTTGCAGCGTCTCGACAAGGCCGGCCGCCTTCACGGCTGCGACCAGCGTGGTGTGGTCCTTGGAGTTGACGGCGTTCTCGACGATGTTCTTGTCGGCCAGCATGGGCGCCCCGCCGACAATCGGGTTTTCGGCATAGGCGGCGGTGGCGAGCACTGAAAGGATGGCGACACCGATAAAGTATTTGCGCATGTGAAGAACTCCTTGGTTTGGATCCCGCAATCGGGGGACCTAGGGAGATACGGACGCTGTATGCGGAAGTTTCAGACGGGGAAGAAATTTCTGATCGCTACGGATAGGCGTCGGGAGCCATCCATATTCGCAGACGCTTCCGACCTATCAGCCAATCAGCCAACCCTTAGGTTGTCAGATGCTGTTCAGATCGCCGGCCGCCACCACAGGTCCGGTCGGCTGCCCGGTTGGCGAGCCACCGGCTGGCTCCAGGCTAATGGCCAGCTGAGCGCCGGCCTCGATCTTGTTTCGAACGGCGTCTGCGACATCCAGATGGACGCTCTGCCCAACGGGAATAACGCCGAGCGACTGCGGCGGATTGCTGCGCTCAATCACCCACAGTTCAAAATCACGCCCTTCTGGGCGCGCGCCCGTTACATGCGAAAGTCCGACATCCTGACTCCGCGCGTCATAAACCACGAAATAGTGCACGTCAGATCCAGTGGGAGCCAGCGATGCGACGTAGCGTTCTGCCGAGACTTCCGCCTGCGGCGACAGGTAGGGAACGGCGATGTATAGCGCTAGCGCGGCGAGCGAGGCGATGGCCAGGCCCCGCCACAGCGCGAGGCTCGACCACCAGGAGACGCCGCGGGCTTGGACCCGGTTCCCGGCAAACAGCCGTCCGTCGATCGCTGCCTTCACCGAGGCCGGCGGCTCGGCCGCCGGATAGGCCGCGGCCATCGGCGAAAGCCGGGCTTCCCACTGGTCGACAAGGCGCGCGAAATCAGGTTCGGCCTCGATGCGCCGGGTTGCCGCCTGGCGCTCGGCCGCCGGCAGGACGCCGAGAACGTATTCGGCGGCGATCATCTCGTCGCTTCCGGGTTCCGGTCCGCTATCGTCGGCGATGCTCATCGCTCGAGGCATTCCCTCAGTTTCATTAGGCTGCGACGCAGCCATGTTCGCATCGTGTTGAGCGGCACGCCATGGCGCGCAGCCAGTTCGACATAGCTTTCGCCGGACATATAGGCGCCGCGCACAGCGGCCGCCCGGTCCGGCTCCAGTTCTTCGAGACAGCGGTGAACGCGCTCGCTTTCCCCACTCGCCACCGCCATCGCCTCGGGCCCGGCCGTCGGGTCCGCAATGTCCAAGGCGGCGTCAACGTCGACGGCCGGCGGCCGGCGCGAGCGGATTCGGTCGATGGAATGATTGCGCGCGATCGCCACCAGCCACGAAATCGGGCTGAGTTCCGAAACCGCGAAGCGGTCGGCCTTCGTCCAAATCTTGACGAACACCTCCTGCAGCGCCTCCTCGGCCTCGGCACGATCGTTCAAGACACGGAGGCAGACCCCGAAAAGTTTCGCGCTGGTCTGCCGGTAAAGCAGATCGAACGCCGCGCGATCCCCCATAGAGGTACGGACGATCAACTTCGTAATGTCCTGCGGCGTCATCGCCGCCAAATTATGGATTTGAGGATGATTTGCAACCGGCTGAGTTTCGTCGGGCTTTGGATTGTAGTTCGCTGAGCGGCTTCTTCTTTTGTCGCCCGCTTATCAGTGCGTTCAGCCAGTCCGCGAAAGGGGGTCGACAACGCGCCCCTGCCGAGAGACCACGTTGGCCAGCGGTCAGAGAAGCCGGCTAACGCCCCAAGAGCTCGTTTTCCCCATTGAGCGGTGAAACTTTGCCGGACCTCGCGCCGTTACTGCGTCACGTGAAGGGAGAGGGACCTTATGACCCATGACGCAACAACCACTTTGCTTCTCGTACTCACTGCTATCGCGCCGGTAGCAGCCGCCGCCATTGCCGGTAATCTTGCAACCGTCCCCAATATACCCACCTGGTACGTTCATCTGGCAAAGCCTTCGTTCAACCCGCCCAACTGGGTTTTCGCGCCGGTCTGGACGACATTGTACCTGATGATGGCGTACGCGTTCTACCGCGTGCTCAACTCAGGCTCGGATTGGATGAGCTTCGCGGTAGCGATTTTCCTGATCCAGATCGCCTTGAACGCTGCCTGGTCCTGGGTGTTCTTTTCTTTCCACAGTCCTCGCGGCGGGCTGGTCGTCATAGCGGCTCTCTGGCTCGCTATTATTCTTACCATCGTTGCCTTCTGGCAGATCGACCGCACGGCGTCCATGTTGCTCGCTCCGTACCTGGTGTGGGTCAGCTTCGCGGCCGCTCTGAACTGGGAGATCGATCGGTTAAACTGACTGGTCGTGACCAAAACCACGGAAGGCAGGAAAGAGACGGCATTTCAGCGATGAGAATAATCGAGGTAAATGATAAAATGCAAAGGGGCTACCGCTATGCCCTTTCGGCCTCCGTTGGGGCCGATTTCGATCCCGGGTTCAAGCCCGACCTGACGCCCGGCCAAATGCTTCGTCTGGGTGTCTTTGGCGGCAAATACATGACCGACACAACATCGGAATTCCCGGAGGATTGGTTCGCAGGGGCGAAATTATCGCCTGGCAAGCGAAACCCCACTCTCAACTGTTTCGGAGTGGATGCAAGTCAGCCACTCTCCGTTTGGAGGGCGAAGGGATGGATCAACCCTGATGATCCTCGGGGATGGTTCCAGTGGTACTGCCGATACTACTTGGGGCGACGCCTACTGGGAGAGGACGCGCGGCAAATTGGGCGGTGGTGGGCGATGCGGCGGCACGTCGCACAGATTATTTCCAACTGCGAGCCTTTGGACGTGTGGTGCCGCAGACGCCAGCGTCAGGCATTGCTTCACTGGGCCTACGACAGTCGAACGTTATGAGATGATTGCCTACAAGCCCACGGCGGGCGGCCCGACGATAAATCCATAATCCTGTCCTGCCGCGAGCGGTTTATGCCTGTAGTTGCATTCCCGGTCGAGCGGGCTCGATCTATTCAGCAGGCGACCGCAGCCGACCGCTTGAACATGATGGTCACCTTGGTTCCTTCACCGACGGCTGAGGTGACATCGAACTGCGCCTTGGCATTTTCGGTCAGCGACCGCGCTATGAGGGCTCCGAGTTTGCCGGGCGCAGGCCATGTCACACCTTCAGGCAGGCCAATGCCGTCGTCTGCGATCACGACCCGGCAACCATTGCCGTCGACCATGCTGCGCAGCGTGATTGTCCCGCCCTCCCGACCTTTGAAGGCATGCTTCAGCGAGTTTGTGAGAAGCTCGTTCACAACCAGCCCAGTGGGCATGGCGACATTTATCGAAACCGGATAGGTGTCGACCTTCATGTCGAGGCGGATGCCCTCCACTGCGTGAGAGGTCATGACGGCGGAGGCTATCTGGCTCAGATACACCCCCAAATCGATCTCGTCCTTGTCATCCTCAGCAGACAGCGCCTGATAAAGGATCGCGAGTGCGTCAACGCGCCCCGCCAGACGTTCAAAGCGCTTCTTGTCTGGTTCGACCGCGTTCCGGGTTTCCATTCGGATGAGCGCAGTGATCATTTGCAGGTTGTTCTTGACCCTGTGCTGAAGCTCGCGCAGGAGCGTATCCTTTTCCCGGATACGCTCCTCAATGGATAGTTTATCCGCATCGCCATGGGCAGATACATCAACCAGGGCGACAAGACGGAAGCAGAGTTTGCCATTGTCGTCCTCGATGACATTCGAGTAAACATCTACGATCGCTGAATCTGGGGCTTCGCGCTCGAGGCGAAAAGTTCCTACGCAATCGGTTTGCGTGACAATCGCTTCATCGATCCGCCGATCGGATGCCGCCTTCACCGCACTCCCCGAAAGCCCCTGCCAATTCTCCTGCTCAAGGCGAGCGGCGGTAAGCCCGGAAAGCTTCTCGAACTCTGGATTGGCGTAGACCACCGTCTCGTCATCTCTCAGATCCGATACCGCAATGGCGATAGGAACTTGGTCGAGGAACTTCTTGAACTGTTCGCTTTCGAGCGCAGTCGCAAGTTCAGGGGTGTCGAGCAATTGTTCAACGGGCTCGTGCCGATCTTCGTCGGATGTCATCCGTTAAGCCTGTCCTTTTCGCCGTGTAGCGACAGCAGTTGCAGTGAAGTTATACGCCCGCCATCTGATCAAGGCTACAAGTCCTGGCAGCTGAATTCAGGAGTAGGACGGCACAAGCCGCGTATCCCGCAGTGGAAACTCCATGGTAAAGCGCAAGCCGCCTGGATCGTAGCAGAGTTGGATCTTGGCGTCGCATTGCACTGCCACGACCTTCTCCAGCAACGTCGTTCCAAACCCAGTGTGCCAGGGCGGCTCCACCCTTGGTCCGTTGCACTCCTGCCAGTCAAGATTGACGACCCGCGCCGAACCGGTGCCTGTCAACTGCCAATGCACTTCGAGCCGACCATGCGGAAGCGAGAGCGCCCCGAACTTGGCCGAATTCGACGCCAGTTCATGGAACGCCATTCCGACCGGGATTGCAATGTCGGCGACCAGCGAAACGTCCGGCCCGTCAATGACAATACGCGGCCGGTCGAGCGTCTCGTAATGCAGCAACTCCCTGTGCAGCAGTTTTTGCAGCGACGCCGTTTGCCAGTAGTCGTCCGTCAGCATCGAATGCGTATCTGCCAGCGACACGATCCTGGCCGAAAAATTACGCATGAAATCGTCTACGCTTTGACTTGACCGGGCAGTGGCACCCATCATGGCCCGAACATTGGACAGTGTATTCTTGACGCGGTGGTGAAGTTCCCTGATGAGCAGCTTCTGGCGATCCGCGAGTTCCTGCATTTGCTCGATGTAAGTCTTGACTTCAAGCTGACGCGACCGGGCACGTAGGGCTGCACGGACCGAATTCACCAGGCTCGACGCCAGGAACGGCCTCTCCAGAACGATCAGGTATCGGTCGAGGAACGCCAGTCGCTTGTCGTACTCTGCCCCCCTCATGACCAGGAGAACTATTGGGAAATCAGACCATGCCGGCTGATTTGCGATCCAGCTGGCAAACGCGCCCCGGTCTGAGTTCGTCAGGCCCTCTTCGGCAACGACCAGGCACTGGGCGCGATCGAGAAGGGGCAGAACCTCTTCGAGGTTTGCGCAAATGCGGGTTTTGACAAGCGCCTTGGCGAGGATCGATGCCACGATGGGGGCGTCCCGTCCAACTGGCGCGAGCACAAGCACTGCCGGCTCTTCCAGATTCATTTCTCTATCCGCTGAGCAGGTCGGAGTGTTTGCCTTCGAAAACCGGTGCGCCGGTCAGAATGCCGCGGAACTCGTCGAGCGGCTGGCCCACCGCAACCCCTTCGGCGCTGATCCTGAACTCCCGAATGGTGTCCTCGTGCGCACCCACACGCTTCTTGATCACCGAAATCGCCCGCCTCACACGGCCAGCGTTTTCGAAGAAGCGCAGCAACAGCACCGCATCGCACAGGTAGGTCAGATCGACGGGCGCCGCCCTCTGGCCAACAAGGCC
>NZ_AHAM01000302.1 GCF_000236565.1 Mesorhizobium alhagi CCNWXJ12-2
GACGAATGAAGAAGAACTGGACAAAACCGACTATGTGTGAGGTCGCCGCAGGCTTCGAAATCTCGCGGTATCTCCCTGCTGAAGTCGCTCCCAAGAAGTAAGCGCATTCCCCTCGAACAGAGGGGCACACGCCGCCTTTGAGCAGAGCCTCGGCATGCGTGATGGTCGTGAGTTGTTCAAGAATATGCCGTCGAGGATGGAGAGATCCGGGCGCCTCGAAGCCCAGAGCATGAACACGCCAGCTACCTCAGACGCTTTCCCGAACAGGCGTGAGCACAACCTTGGAACTGGCAGCGGCTGTCGACGCCGCCGTCGCCAGAGAGGAGCGGCAGCAGCAGCCATGGGAATTCTGGATCCGCTGATCCTTCGCGACGACCAATGGGAGCGGATGTCGGCCCCACATCATCGGCGACGATTGCACGCTTCAGCCGCTGGAACCACAAGGGACTCTGGTGGCGCATCTTCGCGGCGATGTCGGACCATCCCGACGTTGAGTACCTGATCGTCGACCCACGATCATCCGCGCCCACCAGCACGCCGCCGGCGCAAAGATGGGGCTCAAGATCAGTCCCTTGACCGTTCCCGCGGGGGGGCCTGAGCACTAAGATCCAGATGGCCGTGCGCGGGCTGGGATGCCTGTTCGTTTCGCGCTCTCGGCTGGCCAGAAAGGCGATCCCGCAAGCCGATGCCCTGATCGCCGACTTCGTCATGGCCGACGCCGCCTATGACAGCGATCGCCTGCGCAATAGGCAGAGCTGGCGAACCGGGCGGGATTCGAAACGCATTCGCCAAAATACGCCCCAATGTCGGCCATCGACGTCAGCCTTGCCACTAACTGAAAGCGGACTTGGCTGTTGGTCTTGGCATTTTGCGAGCCAGTTCTGCAGCTGGTCTCTTGAGACGTAAAGGTTCTTGCGATCCGGTCGATAGAGGCTCAGAACATACGTGAAGAGAGAGAACTGCCGCGGGGTGGAAGCTCTTGGCGGCATGTGTGCTCGTCAGGCCGGCAATCGGCCTGTTTTGGTCGTGCTGTGGCCGGTGATGCGGCCGCTTTTCGGGGAGCATCGCCGAACTCGCAGGCCCTTGCCGGATTGTCCGGCAAGGGCGAAGCGCCTCAACCTCGTCTGAGGGACTGACGTGCTTCTTCGAGGCCGTCGCGGTCGGAATCCGCGTCCTTGCCGAGTTCGGCGAGCTGCTTGAACAGGTCTCGGGCTCGGCTCTCGTCGCCTGAGCGGGTTGCAGCCCTCGCGGCGCCGAGAACGGTTCGATAGCGGTTCGGCTCCTTATTCAGAACCGCCTCGTACTCCTGCAGCGCTTCGCCGGCCAGTCCTGACGCGAGCAAGAGATCGGCGAGCAACTCACGGGCGGGAGTAATCGGCCCCGGTGTCACGACGTGCTTTTCGGCAGCGTCCTCACGGGCGGCGGCCTTTCTCATGCCCTCAATGCACTCGTCGGACTTGCCTTCCGCACAAAGTGCAAGACTGCCCGCTATCTCCGCCTGGATGTCGATCTGCTCGATCCAGTAAGCGAGCTTTGCCTCATGGGCAGCATCGCGCAGCGTGAACAGCCGTGCTTGCTGTTCTCGCGCGAAAACCGCATTACCGCTGCGCGCCGCGCCGATCGCCTTGGCGAATGCATTCACAGCCTCAGCCTGGGGGTATTTTTTCCAAGGGTAGGCGTCAGCGGCCGGGGTCAACGTAAGCTCCATGGCTAGCTTCCAGTCGCCACGCTCGAGCGCGAGCCGTGCGGGCATCGCAGCATAGGCGTACGCTGCTGCGAAATTATCGACCAGCTTCATGTTGCGCGAGCGCTCCATCGCTTCGCGTGCAGCACGATCTTGGCCAAGCTGCAGATGGGCATAGACGAGGTAATCGTGCGCGTGATGTGTATCGAAGGTGGTGTCGCTTGCCGCTGTTGACGAAGCGCGGTTCGATTCAATCGACTCGCGCCAATACCCGAGACGCGTAAAAATGTGCGACGGCATGTGCAAGGCGTGCGGCGAGTCAGGCGCGATCGTCGCGTATTTCCGGGCGGCCTCGACACCGTGCCTCGCGATCGGTGGATAGTCGTAGCTGTGGATCATATAGTGCGCGACACCGGGATGGTCGGGATTCGAGCTGACGAATTTTTCGAGGGTGCCCGCTGCCTTCAGCTGATTTGCATAAGTCTTGTCGGCGGGGTTGAAGTTTGCTGACGTGATGAGCGCCGACAGGATCGCGGCTTCCTTGTCGTCAGGGTAGCGCTCAGCGAGCTTGGCCATGGCCTCCTCATACGCCCGAAGCCGAGCTTGATGATCAACCTTTTCGTGATCTCGCACGAACACCGCGACCGCCTCGACATAGTCCTTCTCGCGCTGGCTGTTCAGGCCCGTCGAACGGGCGGCCTCGAGTGCGGCGGATACGTCCTTCAGCTTGGGCGCCAGATTGGCCGGCCAGGTGAACGGATTGTCGAGAATGACCATTGCGCGGCCCCAATGGGCCATGCCGCATGTGGGATCGGCCTGTGCGACCGCGCCGAAGGCTTCGGCCGCCGCCGGCCACCAGAAGGAATGGTAAAGCGCCATGGCGCGATTGAACTCCGCCTGCGCCGCGGCATTGCACTCGATCTTGAACTCTACTTTTCCGAGGCGCTCGGCAGCGACCGCGTGGCTATGCGCGCCTTGCGCGCCTCGGAGCCGCCAAGCCAGGGTCCATCAGGTCACCGTGGTGATCCCGGACGACGGCCGCTTCGACAACCAGAACGGCCCGATCAACGGCCGCAACTGCGTGGCGGTGCTAAGCCCCGATACGCCAGTGCGCAAGGCGGCGGCCAGTCGCTCGTCGAAGGCTCGCTTGAGGAAGGCCAATATGCCTGCCATCCGTTCACGATCTCCAAGCCCGAACAGCCCAAGGATCAGTGTTCGGAAGGGTTCGTGATGAACGATGCAGGCCGCTGCGTCTGCCCGAAAGGGACGACGTTCCGCAATGGCCGCTGCACGGCCGACCAGGGCGCCACGCCGACTCCGACGCCGAAACCGCGGTGGCCGCCGCCGCGACAGTGCCGAACTGCTGCCCGACCAGATCCGGACGCAGGACGGCCAGTGCGTGTGCCCGCGCGGCACCAGGCTGCAGAACGGGCGTTGCCGCCCGGTCGTGGTCGAATGCCCGAAGGGGACAAGGCTGGTGCGCGGTCAATGCGTGACCATGCTGCGTGAGCCGACCTGCAAACGCGGCGAGGTGCCGCGCAACGGACGGTGCGTCACCGTCCAGCCGCTGCGCTGCCCGCGCGGCGCGAGCGGCAGAACCAGAAGCCGATTCAATAGAAGCAGGCGAGTTGCCTGAAGCGAAACCCCGCCGGCCCAGCCGGCGGGATTTTGTTTTGCCACGTATGGTTCGGCCGGCCCGTGAACCATTTCGCACGGCCGCGAGACACACCTCCGGAAATGCACATCATCCAGGAGGAACCAATGTCTATCCATACCAAATCGATGAAATGTACCGTCGCGGCCGTGGCTCTGGCCGCCGCCGCCCTCTCCGCCACACCTGCTCTCCCGGACCCCGCCAACATCAAGTCGATGTCCTTCAATACCGAGAGCGTCAACACCACGATCCATGTCATCTCCACCGACGGCAAGAAGTGGGACAAGCTAAAAAGCGGCAACGTCCAGTTCTGGGGCCACATGAAGCTCGACACCAGATGGCCGGGGTATGTCGGCGAGGTGGGTGTCGCGCTCGGGGTCTGCGGAGCCCAGCAGTGCGCGACCTTCCCGATGATCTGGAGCGATCTTGCCAATAGCCGCGACTACACGCACCAGCAGAACTTCACCTTCAGCACGTCGAAAATTCCGGTATCGGCAGGCGGGATTGCGGTCGTCCCCCATGGCGACCAGATCATCGCCAAATGCAACCAGCATCTCCAGCCCGACGGCCCCACGAAATCCTATTCCTTCTCGCAGAAGTTCAACGCCACCTTCGTCGCCGAGACCAACAAGATCCTCAATATGAAGAACGTCATCACCGAGGCGAATGTCGGTGAATGGCCATTCGACGTCACCTACGCCACTCACTCGGCGCATGGCGAGTTCGATGTGCAGGTGGTCTGCGATCCCGTGATAAAATCGCCGACCAACGATCTCGCGCATGATCACGGCGAATTCGACGTAACGAACGTGAAGCTGTTCCTGACCACCTACCAGACCTTGCAATCCGGCTCCAATCCGGGCACCCTCTGCCCGGCGCTGAAAATGACTTCCCGCGCCCAGGCAAACCAGGCCGGGCCGGTCTCGATGCGCATCTGGCGGCAGAAGAATGGCGGGCCGATCACCTCTGAGTTCAAGCAGGCCTGGGCCTCCTTCGACGCCGCCAGGAACGGCTATTTCGCCACCTATGAGAGCTGGGAAGACGTCGGTACGACCTCTCATTTCCAGTTCAAGACAGAGATCGTCGAGAACGACCCGTTCGCGCCGTTCGACGGCTGGAAGGACATCACCGTCCACTGCACCAGCCCGGGCGGCGGCGGTTTGACCACCGTGCCCAACGACATCGATCCGCTGTTTCCGCCCCCGCAGGCTGAATGGCAGGGCGAAGTGATCGTCGCCGACAGCGCCGGCCACGACAAATCCTGCCCGCGCAAGAGCCAGGTTTTCTTCGAGGTGACCCGTCAGGCGCCAGGCGACTTCAACTACCGCATAAGCTGCTCCAACGGCGCCTTCTTCACCGGAACGGCGACCGGCTACAACCAGGGCAGCGGCGTGTTCGAAGCCTATGGCGCGCACGACCTCTCGATCACCAAGACGCGTTCGATCCAGTGCACGCTGCAGGAATTGCAGCCGGCGCCGGTTACGGTTGCCGTCGACAAGGAAGACTTCACCTGCAACAACCCGGCGATCGATCCGGATGTCGACGACGTGACCATTGATCCGCGCCCGAACCCGGCCAGGCCGGTCTTCCCCGCGATCATCGTGACGCCTGAGCCGAAATGCGATCGCGGCGAAAAGCTGGTCCGCGGCAAGTGCGTCGGCAAGCCTGATGTCAGCATCCTCTGCAAGCCGGGCTTCGATCTCGTCGGCAGGAAATGCGTGAGGAAGCCCGTGATCGTCGTCGCCTGCAAACGCGACCAGATCCGCGTCGACGGCAAATGCGTGAAGAAGCCCGGCGTCAGCATCCATTGCCTGCCTGGTTACAAGCAGGTCGGCAAGATGTGCGTGAAGAAGCCGGAGATCGTGCAGGCCTGCAAGCGCAACGAACTGCGTGTCAACGGCAAATGCGTCAAGAAGCCGGAAGTCAGCATCCTCTGCAAAAAGGGCTTGAAGCTTGTCGGCAAGAAGTGCCTGCGCATCGCGACGCTGACCAAGAATTGCGCCCGTGGAGAGAAGCTGGTTCGCGGAAACTGCGTGGGCAAGCCCGACCGCGCACCAGTGAAAACCTTCATCGCTCCGAAGCGCAACAAGGCCTCCGCCGTTCGCCAGTTCGAACTCCCGAAGACGAGACGGAAGCTGCACCGGCAGAAGTGACCCGGGCTCAAGGGTTTGAATGCGGGGCGGCTTCGGCCGCTCCGTGACTGCTGACAACGTGCGCAACACACGAATGTCACGCTGACGGAGGACCTCGCGCGCGAGTTCGTTGAACGGCTCGTGACCGACAAGGTCGTACCAGCCTCGCAGGCACGACGGGTGCCAACGTCAACGAGGCGGCCGAGCGCTACGTAACCGACGTAGCAATGGAAGTTTGGGGCGATGCCATCTTGAAAGCGAGCGGCCGCGACTGGTCGGGGATCAAAGGCGGCAAGCGCGCGGTCGTCGAAGCAGTGACGGTCCGCGATCTCTGCGCTCCGGATCCCGGTGTTCAACCGCAAGGCGGTCAACCGAATAGTGCGGCGGCAGGGCGCAATATCGCGCTCAAGGAAGCCGATCCGATCAAGCTCGAAAAGAAGCGCTTCACCAATCACACGGCAACACTGCGGGCGTTGCGCGTGCTCGCAGATGGCGTGACGAGCCTTTCAGACGTCAAGAAGGGGTCATACCGCCACTTTTGCGAATGGAGCGGCCTCAGGTTTCAGGTCGGTGGACGGCCTATTGCGCAGCTATGTGCGTTGCCAGCGGTGGCCACACTGACCTTGAAGTCCAGGTTGTTGAACTCACCGAAGTTGCCCGGCAGCAGCTAGGCGACGGAAGTCATGTCTGCGACCGCGGCAGCTTGACCGCATTTCCGCACCGTCACGGACAAGCCCAACGGAGGCAAAAGGTGCGGGCGGAACTCGTGCGGGAGTGGATGCCCTCGATCAACCTGCGAGCGCGCGATAGACGCTTCGTTCGCTGATCCTCAAGGTAGCAGCGATGTTCGCGCGGGACATACCTTGTTGGTCGAGTTTCCTAACCCCGTCCCGTTGGCGCATGGCGGTGGGCAGCCTGCCCGGATACTTGGCCTCGTCACCTTCGCGACCTCGATACCGATGTGCTGCCTTTCCACCATTACCGACCTTCTATTCTCCACTAAGCGGTATCCCTCGAACGCCTTGGCTGTCGCCCACCACTTGGGACAGCGAGCAGCATCTGTTGGATGGTTTGGCGATCGTGCGCCGGCAAACCGCTTGTGCCGGCGTCTTCGGGCAACTTTTAGGAAGGCCCAAACAATGTGAGCGGAGCTGTTCGCAATTCGGCCGATCCCAACCATGCGACTGAGGTCAGGCGCCTCTCAAGAAAACCGCTCCGGTCGGAAGCGATCAAACAGCGGGTTCCTTGCACCATTGGCGATCTCGTCGGCCAGCAACTCGCCTGCAATGAGACCCAGCGTTGCGCCGCTGTGGCTGAAAGCCACGAAATATCCGCCGGCCTCCGCAAGCTCACCGAACACAGGCTCCCCATCGCCGGGGATCGGCTTCGGCCCGACCCCGTAGGTCTCGAGCTCCAGTTTTGGATTACCCTCGAGCACCTTTGACGCTTCGTCGAGAAGTCCCTGGACAGTCGATTCTCTCACCCCAAAGCTTCCGTCCGGGTGCCTGATGACTTCCTCCTCAGACCAGGCAGAATCGAGTACCAGCGCGCCCGTCGGCGTCAGCCGGATCGCGACCCGCGGCGTGTTCAACACTGCCCGCAAAGGTAGGCTCAGGGGCTTCGACCGGACAAGGAGCGCAACTGGCGTCGCTTCCGCGATTCGCGAACCCGCAGCAGCGGCCATCTCCGGCACATCCGCACCGGTCGCTACCAGCACAGCGTCGGCATCAATCCGCAAACCAATTTCCGTCGTCACCCCCGTGGCGCGTCCGTCGGTCACCGTGACAACGGCGCGACCGGCACCCGTGACCAGTTCGCCGCCGCGTTCCACGAACTCCTTCGACAGGAAGGCGATCAGGGAGGGAAGGTCCACCCAGCCCTCCCCGGGGTTGAATATTGCTCCCTGCGGCGTGATGGCTTTGGCATCGACCCCCGGCGTATAGGCGGCTACTTTTTCGCTCGATAGCAAGTGGGCCTCATAGCCCAGATGGCGCTCATGCCTGAAGATGTCGGAGATTTCGTTATTTTCATCATCCGCGTCCCACGTCAGTCCGCCGTCAAAGCGCAGCCATCGCAGACTGGGATTCTTTGACGCCAAAGTGCGATAACGATCGATGCCGGCCATGCGCAGGCGGTGATAATCGGCGGATCGCCTGCGCGACGAATTGAGCCACGAAAGCGAGCGGCCGGATGCGCCATTGGCGAGCGGACCGTCGTTTACGAGGACCGTCTTGATGCCGAGGCGCACCAAATTGACTGCGGAAGAGACCCCGAAGATGCCGCCGCCGACAACGACGACTTTCGAGACTTGCGGGCGTGCATTCATGGGAGGTCATTCTCCAGACGTTGGGATTGGTTGTCCGCGGTACCGGCTCTATACTTCCGGGCGCCTATTTTCGCGGGTTGCTACAGGACCTCGGCGAGGAACCGTTTCAGGCGAGCACTTTGCGGATCGTCGAAAATCGCGCCCGGGCTGCCGGCTTCGATCACGCGCCCTTCGTCCATGAACACCACCTGGTCAGCTACCTTGCGCGCAAACGCCATCTCATGGGTCACGACCACCATCGTCATGCCTCGGCGACCGAGATCGGCCATCAGGTTGAGCACACCCTTCACGAGTTCGGGGTCGAGCGCGCTGGTCACCTCGTCGAATAGCATCACCTCGGGTTCCATGGCCAAGGCGCGTGCGATCGCCACGCGCTGCTGCTGGCCACCTGATAGATTTGCAGGACGAAAATCCTTGCGCTCCAGCAGACCCACTTCGGCCAACCGCGCTTCCGCGACCCGCTTAGCCTCGGCCGTAGAGAGGCCCCGGACCTTGCGTAGCGCCAAGGTCAAGTTGTCCAGCGCCGTCCTGTCCGGAAACAGGTTGAAATGCTGGAAAACCATGCCGACGCGCCGGCGCACAGTGTCCGGCTTCTCCTGATAGATGCTCCTGCCGTCGAGCAAAATGTCGCCGGATCGGCCGTCCACCAGCCGGTTCAGGCAGCGCAGCAGCGTCGACTTGCCCGAACCGGACGGCCCGATGAGGCAGGTCACAGTCCCGGGTGCAACGGAGAGATCGACGCCCCTCAGAACCTGGTGATCACCGTAGAACATATCGAGCCCGCGAACCTTGATGCTGCCTCCCTTGTATTGCTTCGACGGAGAAGCCTGCTCAGCAGGCCGGGCAGCCTCCCTGGCGACCGCCGAGTCGATTTCGTCCAGCTCGGCGAGGCCGCTGGTTGCCACTGCGATACGCTTTCCTTCGCGCAGCCGCCTGTCGATATGATTGACGAGGTGAGTCAGCGGAACGGTAATGATGAGATAGAAAATGCCGGCGAGGAGCAATGGAGAAAGGTTGCCGGTGAGAACGGCCTGGTCCTGACCGACGCGAAAGAGCTCTCGCTCCGACGACAGCAGGCCAAGAAAGTAGACGAGGCTGGAATCCTTGACGTTTCCGATGAACTGGTTGACCAGCGCCGGCAGAACGCGCCGGATACCTTGCGGGATGACGACCAGTCGCATGCCTTGGTGATAGGTCAGGCCGAGCGTCCTGCAGGCGTCCATTTGCCCGCGCTCGACGCTCTGAATCCCGGACCGAAAAATCTCGCCGATGTAGGCTCCGGCAATCAGGCTGAGCGCCAGGATGCCGAGCGGATAGGGCGACGGGCCGAACAGCTCGCGTCCGACGCGCGCAAAGCCTTGGCCGATCAAAAGGATGGTGACGATCGCCGGCAGGCCGCGGAAGATATCGGTATAGACGCGCGCCATCAGCTTCAGAGCGCGGTTTTCTGAGATGCCCATGACGGCAAGCACCATGCCGATCACTGTTCCCAGCAGCGTCGATGCCGCCGCCAATATCAGTGTGTTCTTGAGCCCGACCATGATCATGTTCGGCAGAATTGCCGCCATCGATTCCCAGTCGAGGAAACTGCGCCTGAGCGTCTCTAGCCAGTCCATTCAGCAGGGTTCCTCATTGCCCGAGGGTTCCGGCCTCACGGCCGGAACTGATGATCTCGATCGGAGACCGCGCATAATTACTTGGGCAGATATTCCGCAGGCATCGGGGTGCCGGGAAACCACTTCTCGTGGATACGCTTCCAGGTGCCGTCCTGCATCGCTTGCGCAAGCGCCTTGTTGAGGGCTTCGCGGAAGGCGTCGTTCCCCTTTTTTACCACAAAGCCGGCAGGGGCGTCGAAAGATGGTACGTTGATGGTGATCTTCAGCTCGGAATAGCGCTCGACATATTGCTTGGCGCTTTCGTAGTCGGTGAAATGCGCGTCTATGGTCCCGTTGTTCAAGGCCGCGACCGCCGCGTTGTTGTCCGGGAATTTAACCAGATCCGTGCTCGTGTAGGTCTTGGTTGCGTAGATCTCCTGAAGCGTCCCCTGAATGACGCCAAGTCGCTTGCCTTTGAGGGCGTCGTCCGAAGACAGCTTGTCGTCCGCCGAGATCACCGAAAGATAGCCGGCAAGATAGCCATCGGAAAAATCGACGTTCTTCTTTCGCTCATCAGTGGTGCCGATCGCAGCGGCTGCGACGTCAAATCGGCCATTCGCCACAGAAGGCATCAGAGCCGCAAAATCCTGGCCGGTGAAGGTGACGTGATCCTTGTCGAAGCCGAGGCGCTGCGCCACGTCGAGAAACAGTTCCGGATCAAAGCCGGTGATGTTGCCGTTCTCATCGGTGAAGACATAAGGCTTCGCGTCGCTCATCGTGCCGACGCTGATCATTGTGGGGTCAATCAGATTGTAGGGGTTGTCCTGCGCTTCTGCGCTTCCGCCGCCCACGGCCAGGCCTATTGCGAATGCGGCCGCCCAGCGGGTGACGGTTCGTCTGTTTGCATTGATCATCGGTACTCCTCCGTTTCGTTAAGTCATTGCGGACCTTTTTGACGGCCGTTGGTTCGGTCGTTCGGGCAGCCTTGCCGCCTTTACAGCGATGCCCGGTCTCCATCTTCGAGCACAGCTCGCAGCTGTGTGCGAACGTTCTCACATCGTGTGTCGAATTTGTCGCTACGTCAAGCCTCAAGCAGTCAAACCAAGCGTTCCCCGATGATTTTTCCCGGTCGGTTGGCTGTAAGCCAGCGCGGCGGGGCACGGCGCTCCCTTGGGTTCGCTCCGCGCCAACCCACGCGGCAACCGGGCAGAGATGGGCTTCAGGCGTTAATTGGGTGGGGCGGGTCAGGCAGGCACCGGACGGATGACCGAGCCGCGAACGGTCAGCGTCGGGCGGAGCGCGACGTGTTTTGCCTCGCCTGTTTCTCCGTTGATGCGGTCCAGGATGAAGTTTGCGGCGGCTTCACCCAATTCCGTCAGGGGCTGCGCGATCGCCGTTATGCCCGGCTTCGAAAACCGCATCCAGTCGAGATCGTCGAAGCAGGCGAGCGACAGGTCGGACGGTACCTGCATGCCGAGTGAGGTGATGGCGTCCATCGCGGCCGCCGACATGAGGCCGTCCGCCGTGAAAAGGGCAGTCGGCGGTTCATGCCGGCGCATGAGGTTCATTGTCTCCTTCTTGCCGGCCTCCGCGGAATAGGCACGGACCGGCGGCACCAGGTCGAGGTCGAGTTCGATCTCGGCATTCATGTGCGCCTCGATATACCCGTAAAGCCGCTGCCAGCTCGGAAAGAGGAAGCGGGTATCCACGGCCGAACGCCTGATCGCGTCGGCGAATTCTTCCACGCTGTCGAACTGGGATCGGACGAGTTCTGCTATCATGCCTATGCGCCGGTGGCCGGAAGCGAGAATGAAGGCGACGCAGTCCCTCGACGCGCCGCGATTGTCGACTGTTACGGAATCGGCGGTGAGGCCTTTGACGATTCGATCGATCTGGACGACCGGGCAGCCGCTGTCGACTGCGGCGTGGAGATGGTCGGAGCCATGCAGGTCGAACGGCGAGACGATCAGGCCGTCGACCTGTTTTTCCAGAAGCAGCTGCACCGCCTCGACCTCGCGGTCGAGGCGCTCGTCGCTGTTGGTCACGATCACGCCGAAGCCCTGGGTCCGGGCAACATCGGAAATTCCCCTCACTATGCTGGCATAGAACGGACTCTGGATGTCGCCGGTGACGACGCCGATGGTCTTGGTTCGCCCGGTTATCAGGCTGCGCGCCAGGAGGTTGGGACGATAACCCAGTTGTTCGGCGCTGCTGCGGACCTTGTCGCGGATCTCTGCGCTCGAGTAGCCGTAATCGCCCAGGACGCGTCCGGCGGTCGCCGTGCTGACCCCGGCAAGCTTGGCGACGTCCGCGATGGTGGCCTTGTCAGGCCGCTTTTGAGCCATTGTCCCTCCGCAACGAGAGCGGCGCTGCTACATCGGTTTCGAGCATGCCGGTCATCCGTTCCACCAGCTTCGGGTGCCTGCTTTTTCTTTGCACCGCAAGAGCTTGCTTCCCGTCAAGTTGCCTGCTTCCAAATCTGGCATGTCACGCCGGCTACTCCTCATGGGCAAGAACTGAGGCGAGATGCTGTGCCGTGAACAGGTCAAGGTGGCCTGCGCCGACGTTCTTAAAGATGGTGATTTCGGTATCGCTGCGCCGGCCGACGCTTCTTTCGCTGCAAAGCTCGAAGAGATCGGCCGAAACGGCTTCCCAGGTGATCACGCCGCGATCGACTGGCTGGCGAAGGTCGCCAGCGCCCTCCATTCCATTCCGCGTGTCGACGAAGATCGACCCGCGCCTGATTGCCTCGTCGTCCGCCTCACGCATCATGGGAAGATAGGCACCGACGAGATCGAGATGTGTGCCAGGCTTCAACAAAGCGCCGCGCACCAGCGGTTCAGTCGACATGGTGACGCAGGAGATCACGTCCGCTTCGGCTACCGCCGCGTCCAGGTCACGGACGGCGACCACCGAGAAGCCTGGTTTGCCGAAGGTGCCTGCGAGCGCCTCGGCGCGGACGAATGTGCGGTTCCAGATCAAGACGCGCTCGATGGACTGCCTGACGGAAGCGTGGGCTGCGATCATGTGCGGCGCGAGGCCGCCGGCGCCGACCACCAGCAGCACCTTTGCGTCCTTACGTGCCAACAGGCTGGCCCCGAGCGCGGAATCGGCTGCCGTCTTGCGGAAGGTCATCGCGGCGCCGTCCGCCACGAGGCGCGGCGCGCCTGTCATGGCATCGAACACTGCGACCAGTCCCTGGACGGAGGCCTGGGGCGGCTGGAGCGCCAGGTTCGACGGGAATACGCCGACCATCTTGACCGCAATTCCCTGATCGCGCTGCCAACCAACGAGGGCCACGAACTTGTTGTCGCCGCCGCCGGGTTCGTCGCGGATCAGGTTCGCCGCCTCGGGCATCGGCCCCTGATGCGCCTTGTGCAAGGCGGCCACCAAGCCCGGATAGTCCAGCAGTTCGTGAACGGTGTTGGCGTCGATCAATTTCATTCGCAGGTCCTAAAAGCCCTTCATTCGGGCCGCTAAAACAGCAGATTTGGGAGAAACGTCACAAGCGGCGGCACGAAGGCGATCAGGAGCAGGACCGCAACGAGCGTCACCAGGAACGGCACCAACTCCACCGAGAACTCCTCGATCGAGCATCTGGTGATCGAACAGACGGTATAGAGCACGGTGCCGACCGGCGGCGTGATCGAACCGATGGTGGTGTTGAATACCAGGAGCACGCCGAAATGGATCGGATCTATGCCGAGCTGTTGCGTCAGCTGCATCAGGAGCGGTGCCAGAATGACCAGGAGCGCCAAGCCTTCAAGCACCGTTCCGAGTACGAGCAGCGCGACCATGACGATGAGCAGAACGACGGATTTGTCATCGGACACGGACAGCAGCGAGCCGACGATCTGCTGCGGCACCTGCTCGAGCGCTAGGATCATGGAGAACACCGCCGCAGCGGCCACGATGAACATCACGCTGGCCGTGGTGAATGCGGATTCGCGCATCAGCGCGTAGAGATCGCCGAAGCCGAGCCCGCGATAAACGAAAAGGCCGACGAGCAAGGCGTAAATTGCAGCGATGGCGCCGAGTTCGGTCGGGGTGAACCAGCCGCCGCGCAAGCCCACGATGAGCAGCACCGGCATCGCCAGCGCCCACAGTGCCGCGCGCCCGCGCTTCAGGATAGCGCGCGCCGGCAGGCGGCGTTCGCGGTTAGGCTTGTAGCCGCGCCGAATTGCAACGAGGCGCACGGTCAAAAGCAGCGCGATCGTAACCAGGAACGCAGGAACGACACCGCCGAGAAAGAGCTTGCCGATCGACGTATTGGTGAGCAGCCCGTAGATGATCAGGCCGATGCTCGGCGGCATGATGGGCGCTACCACGCCCGACGCCGCACTGACCACCGAGGCGAAACCGTTCGAATAGCCCTGCTCACGCATGATCGGCGCGATGGTGCGTGCGTCGATCGCGGCGTCGGCGTTGGACGAACCGGACATGGCGCCGAGGAAAAGCGAGTTCAGGACTGCGACCTGAGCCAGGCCGCCGCGCCAGTGACCCACCAGCCCGTCGGCGAAATCGTAAAGGCGCTGGGCAATGCCGCCATTGGCCATGGCCGCGCCGGCGACCACGAAGAACGGCACGGCGAGCAAGGGGAATGACTCCAGCGACGACGACATGCGCTGCGCCACGATGCTCGCCATCATGGGGTTCTCGAGGAAATAGGCGATCGATGCGCCGAGAAGTATGAATGCTATCGGGACGCCGAGCAGAAGCAGGACCGCAAAGACGAGGGCGGCGGCAATCAAGGCGCCCTCTTCCGGCTGCCATGTTCCGCTATTAATGCTGCCGCCTCACGCATCTGCACGACGATCATCAGGAGCATCGAGACCAACAGTCCGGCCGACACGATCCATTTCGGCCAGCCCAATGCCAGGAACTTTGTGAAGCGGGCAGTCTCGATCTGGGCCCAGGAGGCATAAACAACCGCGATCGCGATCAGGATCACAACAATCCGGGCTAGCAGCCGCGCAACCAGCAGCAGCCGGCCGGGCAGACGCTCGACAAAGAAATTGACGCCGAACATCTGGCCGTTGATCGTCGCCCCGAGCACACCGAACCACACAACGCCGGCGAACGACACCAGAGCGAGATCATGCGCGGTGTGGAACGGAACCCCGAGGACCGTGCGGGCAATGACATTCGCCGTCACCACGACGAGCACGATGCCGAGGAGCGCGGCAGGGACGACCGAGCCGATCGTCGTCAAGATTCTGTCGAGCCAGGACATGGTTTTACTCCTGCCGGGCGCTGCTACTTGCCTGTGGCCTCCGCCCTCACCTTCTCGAGCAGTCCCTCCGGCCATTGCGGGAAGCTGGTGTAGAAGCCCGCTGTTGTGGCCCGGTAGGCCTCGATGTCGGCGTCGTGGAAGGTTACGCCGGCGGCCTCGAATTCCTTGCGGATTTCGGCCGCCTTGTCTTCCGAAAGCTTGGACAATTCCTGTCCGCCCTTTCGGAATTCCTCGAGCAGGATCGCGCGGTCGCCTTCGCTCAGCCCCTTGAAGGTGGCTTCGCTGGTCACCCAGCCGGTGAACAGGTTGAAATGCCCGGTCAGCGTGATGTGCTTGGCGACTTCGAACCACCGGCTGGCGCGCAGGCCGGTGAGCGGCGCCTCCGCAGCGGTGACGACGCCTTGCGACAGGGCCGAATAGACTTCCGCGGCCTCGACCGTGGTCGCGACCACGCCGAGCGGTTCGAAGGTCTTGATCCAGGTTTCGACCGGCGGCACGCGCATCAGGATGCCCTTGAGATCCTCCGGCTTGGGATATGGCGTCGTCCCGATCATGTGGCGGGGACCGTCAAACCAGTTCAGCGCCAGGATGCGCACTCCGGATTTTTCGGCCAGTTCGTCATAGTAACCTTGCATGAGCGGCGAGAACGCCAGGCGCTCGCCCTCTTCATTGTCGGCGACGATGAACGGGCCTTCGACGATCGCAAGCTCCGGCACGCCGAAGGTGGCCATGAAAGAAGCGGAGGTGAAGGTGATGATCGGTTGCCCCTGGCTGGCCTGCTCCAGCGAATCGTTGGTGGTGCCGAGCTGGCCGGAGGGGAAGAGCTGGAAGGTGACGCGGCCTTCGGTTCTTTCGGTGATCCGGTCGGCGACGCGCTGTACCACCACGAGCGATTCAGTGGTCGGGGGGTTGACCGAAGCGATGCGGATCGCGGTGTTCTGGGCGTTTGCCGCGCCTAGCGGCATCGCCAGCGTCAATACGGCAGGCATGCCGCCGAGCGCGGC
>NZ_AHAM01000301.1 GCF_000236565.1 Mesorhizobium alhagi CCNWXJ12-2
CCAGGACCAGAAGGAATTCGGCAGCGTGGCCGATTTCGACGCTGCCAGCGCCTTGTCGCTTGTCGCGTTGAAGGAGAGGCCGGGCGGCAGCATCAGCCCCTTCTGCGATCCTCCCACCGTGACGTCAACTCCCCATGCGTCATGCCGGTAGTCGATAGAACCAAGGGACGAGATCGTGTCGACCATCAGCAGAGCGGCATGGCCGGCGGCATCAATCGCCTGCCGCACCTCCTCGATCCGCGAGGCGCATCCGGTCGACGTTTCGTTGTGGACGACGCAAACAGCCTTGATGGATTGCGTCCTGTCTTCGCGCAACCGGCTCTCTATTGCATTGGGATCGACGCCGGCGCGCCAGTCGCCCTGCATGAACTCCGCTTCCAGGCCAAGCCGCGTCGCCATGCCCTTCCACAACGTCGCGAAATGGCCCGTCTCGTACATGAGGACCTGATCGCCGGGGGAAAGGGTATTGACCAGCGCCGCTTCCCAGGCCCCGGTTCCCGACGCCGGATAGATCACCACCGGCCCCTTGGTCTTGAAGACGGTTTTCACGCCGTCAAGCACCTTGCGGCCGAGCTCAGCGAATTCGGGGCTGCGATGGTCCATGGTCGGCAAGTCCATCGCGCGCAAAATGCGGTCAGGAACATTGGTCGGCCCGGGAATCTGAAGGAAGTGGCGTCCGGCCTTGCGCATTTGATCCCTAACCTTGAAGCCGCCTTCGTTCTCGGGAAGATCGTTGCAACTGAATTATAAATTCATTATCCAGTCAAGCTCCGATTGGAGACGAGTCTGATGGTTGCCATGTCGCTGCGCCCGGCGCTGGAGAACCGCCTGCGAGGGGCGACCAAGGGCGATGTTCTGTTCGACCGCTTTTCGCGCGGGCGATATGCCACGGACGCGTCCTTCTATCAGATCATGCCGCTCGGCGTTCTGGCGCCGCGCGATGGCGGCGATCTTTCGGCGGCGCTGTCGATCGCGCGGGAGGAAGAAATCAGCGTGCTGGCGCGCGGCGGCGGCACGTCGCAATCGGGCCAGGCGATCAACGAGGCGCTGGTCCTTGACACGACCAAATATCTGAACCGGATTATCGAGATCGACCCGCAGAACCAGCGCTGCGTCGTGGAGCCTGGTGTCGTCCTCGACGAACTCAATCGTGCGCTGAAACCGTATGGCCTGTGGTTTCCCGTCGACGTCTCGACCGCTTCGCGGGCCACGATCGGCGGCATGGCGGGAAACAATTCTTGCGGAACGCGCTCCATCCGCTACGGCACGATGCGCGATAATGTGATCGCCATTGACGCGCTGATGGCGGACGGGCGTGCTCTGCATTTCGGCCCGGTGACCCGCTCCGAGGCGATGCGCAACGTCGACGGGCCGGACGGCAAGCTCTTTAGTGACCTGTTGGCGCTCGGGGAGCGCGAGGCGGCGGAGATCGACGCCAGGTTTCCCAAGGTGCTGCGCCGCGTCGGCGGCTACAATATCGACGCGCTCGTTCCCGACGGACAGACGAACAACCTTGCCCATCTCCTCGTTGGCTCCGAAGGGACGCTCGCCCTTTCCACAAGACTGCAGCTGAAACTTTCGCCGCTGCTCGGGACAAGGAAAGCGGTCGGAGTCTGCCACTTTGCCCGCTTCTACGACGCGATGGACGCGGCGCAGCACGTCGTCAGACTGAGCCCGGTATCGGTCGAGCTTATCGACCGGACGATGGTCGCGCTTGCCCGCGACATCGCGATGTACCGCCCGACCGTGGAGCGCTTCGTCCGCGGCCAACCTGACGCCTTGCTGCTGGTGGAGTTCGCGGAGGAGGATGCGCAGGAGAACCGGCGGCGTTTGAAACAGCTGGTGGAGATCATGGGCGATCTCGGCTTCGGCTGGGACCGCGAGGGTCGCCATTGGGGTGGCGTGCTGGAAATCGAAGATCCGGCGCTCCAGGCAGCGATCACCGATGTTCGCCAATCCGGCCTCAACATCATGATGTCGATGCGGGAGTCGGGCAAGCCGGTCTCCTTCGTTGAGGATTGCGCAGTGCCACTGGAACATCTGGCGGAGTTCACCGACAGACTTACCCAGGTCTTTGAAAAGCACGGAACCCGTGGCACCTGGTATGCGCACGCATCGGTCGGCTGCCTGCATGTCCGGCCGATCCTCAATCTGAAGCTCGACAAGGACGTGAAGGCGATGCGGGCCATCGCCGAGGAGGCCTTCGCGATGGTGCGCGCCTTTAAGGGCTCGCATTCCGGCGAGCATGGCGACGGCATCGTTCGCTCCGAGTTTCACGAGAAAATGTTCGGATCGCGCATGGTGCGCACGTTCGAGACGGTCAAGGACCGCTTCGATCCGAGCGGCCTTCTCAATCCGGGAAAGATCGTCCGCTCGCCGAAGATGGATGACCGCCGGCTGTTTCGCTACGGGCCAGATTACAAGCCGACCGCCTTCCAGCCCGTGCTCGACTGGTCCGGCTGGCCGGGAGCGGGCGGCGGCCTGCAGAGCGCCGTGGAGATGTGCAACAACAACGGCGCGTGCCGGACGCTCGAAGCCGGCGTCATGTGCCCGTCCTATCGGGCGACGCGCAATGAGCGCGACGTGACGCGCGGTCGCGCCAATTCGCTTCGCCTCGCTCTCTCCGGCCAACTCGGCCCCGACGCGCTCGCCTCCGACGAAATGATGGAAACGCTGAAACTCTGCGTCTCGTGCAAGGCGTGCAGCCGCGAATGCCCGACCGGCGTCGACATGGCCAGGATGAAGATCGAGGTGCAGGCGGCGCGCGCGGCCAAGGGAAAGCTCACGCTCCGCGACCGCCTTGTCGGCTATCTGCCGCGCTATGCGCCCTACGCCGCCCGCCTCCCCTGGCTGATGAATCTTCGAAACCGCGTTCCCCGCGCGGCCTGGCTGTCGGACAAGGTTGCCGGTTTCAGCTCCCGCCGGAAGCTGCCGACCTGGCGTTCCGATCCATTCCGCCCGGTGAAGGCGGCCGGAAAGGCCGAGACAGGACTCGACGTCGTGCTCTTCGCCGATACGTTCAACACCTATTTCGAACCCGAGAACCTTCGAGCCGCCGTCGTGGTGCTGGAAGCCGGAGGCTACCGCGTACATGTGGCGCAAGCCTCCCACGGAGACGGGCCGCTCTGCTGCGGGCGCACCTTCCTTGCCACCGGGCTGGTGGCCGAGGCGCGCGCGGAAGCTGCGCGCCTTTCAGCGGCGCTAAAGCCCTTCATCACCCGCAGCGTGCCGGTGGTCGGACTGGAGCCGAGTTGCCTGTTCACGCTCAGGGACGAACTAGGCGCCATGCTGCCCGGACCAGAATCGGAGCGAATCGCCGCTCATGCGCTCCTGTTCGAGGAATTTCTGGCGCGCGAGACGGAGGCGGGCAGGTTGAAGCTGCCGCTGCTGCCGCTCGGCGGCCGGGCCTCTCTGCACGGGCACTGCCATCAGAAGGCGTTCGGCGCGATGGGGTCGGTTGAAACCGCGCTGAAGCTCGTGCCGGGACTGACGGTGGAGACGATCGGCTCCCCGCGCCGGGGCGGGGGGGGGGCGGGTGAAACCTGCCGCTGCTGCCGCTCGGCGGCCGGGCCTATCTGCACGGGCACTGCCATCAGAAGGCGTTCGGCGCGATGGGGGCGGTGGAAACCGCGCTGAAGCTCGTGCCGGGACTGACGGTGGAGACGATCGGCTCGTCGTGCTGCGGCATGGCGGGCGCCTTCGGTTATCAGGCGGAAACCTACGACGTTTCGATGGCCATGGCCGAATTGTCGCTCCTGCCCGCCTTGCGCAAGGCGGAAGCCGACGCCATCATCGTCGCCGCCGGAACCTCCTGCCGACAGCAGATCGGAGACGGAGCCGGGCGCCGCGCCGTTCACCTCGCCCGCGTTCTGGAACGGTCTATCTCCGGACAAGTGAATCAGGATTGGCCATGACGATCGGACTCGCGGAATCGCAAGCTATCCAACGGCGCTCGCTGCACGATGAGCTGACGGAACTGCTCAGGGCGCTTATCGCCGGGGGCGAACTCGCGCCTGGCGAAAAGATACCCGAGCAGCGGCTGTGCGAACGGTTCGGCGTCTCGCGTACACCGCTCCGCGAGGCGCTGAAGGTCCTGGCCAATGAAGGCGTTGTCACCTTGCGGCCGAACCGCGGCGCTGTCGTGAGCGCGCTGACGCTGGAGGAACTGGACGAAGTCTTTCCCATCATGGGAGCGCTGGAGGCGCTTTCAGGGGAAATTGCGTGCCGCCACATCACCGACGAGGAGGTCACCGCTATCCGGTCGCTGCACGAGACGATGGTGGGTCATTGGCGCGCCGGTGAGTTGCAGCCCTATTTCCGGCTCAACCAGCAGATTCACGAGGCTATCCTCGAAGGAACGCGCAACGAGACGCTGAAGGCGCTCTACAGAAGCCTTGCCGGCCGTGTGATGACGGCGCGCTACATCGCCAACATGTCGGCCGCGCGCTGGGCGGCGGCCGTTGCGGAACATGAAGCGATCTTGCAGTGCCTCTCCGACCGGGACGGCAAGAAGCTCGCAGATATCCTGAAACGGCATCTGGCCCACAAACTGGAAACCGTAAAGGACTGGCTGAGGAGCCGGGACACCGAACGATCCTAATCGTATCGCAGATGCCTTGGATCCCGGAAAAAAGACATGTCCGGAGCGGTCTGAGACAGTCCTGTACTGATCTTCCGCGCGGCGTCCAGCATCGTTGAATCGAAAAGAGTCGGCTCCGGCCGATGCGCGAAGGGGCATCTTTGAAGGAGCGCCATGAAGGTCGCCTTCTGTGTCTCCTTGCTCCTTCCCGGCAGCCGATCAAACGGCAAAGCCTCCACCCCTCCACGATCTTCGACTGTGGTCTCCCTGAAAGGAAAAGGCCCGCGCTTATGCAGTGGAGGCTACAAGTTCTGTCGCGGTCTGCACGGCATTGTGTCTGCAAACCGACCGTTTTCCTTATACGTTTTGAGGATCGCCTTCATTGAGGCGACGAACAGCGGTGTCGCGTAAGGAAAACATGCTAGGAAATCTATTGACAGGACAATGTGGTGTTTGCGCTGTCCTTTCATGCTAATTGGATATGCCCGCGTCTCAACCGCAGACCAGAACCTCGACATGAACGAGACGCGCTGACGCGCGCCGGATGTGAGAAAATCTTTGAGAGAAGAAGCCCGGTAAGGCGGGGAGCAAGCGTCCGGAATTCGAGGCCGCCCTCGCCTATCTCTGGCCGCAGGACGTGCTGGCGGTGTGGAAGCTCGACCGAGCTCGGTCGCTCCCTTGTCGAAATGATGCGAACAATTGTCAAGCTGCGCCAGGAAGGCATCAAGTTCAAAGCGTAACCGAGCACTTCGACAGCGAGACCGCACACGGCCGGTTCGCTGTACAGATGCACGGTGCTATGGCGGAATATTTCCTGGACCTGAATCGTGAGCGGACCATGGAAGGGCTGAAGGCGGCTCTCGCCCGCGGTCGCTCTTATGGGCCAGTCCCGACGTCCAGAAGGCGAACGCCGGACCGGCCCGAGAACTACCAACGGCGCGCTTGAGATCACCAGCGCGCCGCTCTACTAGTCCGAAAACCTCACGCTCACGCCGCGCTGCCGAAAATAGGCCTGCATCAACTTGCGCCCCGAGCGGTTGTTCTGCGCCAACTTGGTCGGATCGAACACCGCCTGTTTTATACCTTCTCGTTTCAGGGCCGCCTTAAGCGTCGCGATATGTGCGTCAATGTCGGCATTGTCCGCCCGGAGGGAGGCATAGATACTTTCGGTGGCCTGGGCCACGGTCGGTTCGCTCACAGGTGTCGTCCTTTGGTTGGTTGAGCGGCGGCTTACCACAGATTCGCGGCTCCGCCGATACCGATGAGGATTGCAGAATTCCTTGCTGCATCATTGGAGGATGGAAATCCGGACGTATTTATCGCAGCGCTTGGTCATGTCGCAAAAGCGAGAGGCATGACCGAAATCGCCAAGGATTCAGGCCTTGGCCGGGAAAGCCTCTACAAAGCGCTGAAATCCGGCTCGAAACTTCGATATGATACGGTCCAAAGGGTACTGTCTGCTCTCGGCGTTCGGCTAACCATAGCCCCGAAAGCGGCGTGATCCATGAGCGATCCCGATGATGCGGGACGAGATGATTTCTAAATACAGATAGTAGCCAAGGCCGCAACCGCTCCTGGCCCGCATCGAGCGGGCCAGGAGGGGAGCGAGGGGCGCCCCTCTCCCCTCGCACTCCCCTCCCGACCACGGCCGCCGCCCCGCGTCGCGGTTCGGCTGGCCACTTCGGCTTGTTGTCGTTGTCCGCAGTCCAACCCCGCAGCCATCTCCTCGCTCACTCCAGCGAAAAGTCGACGGAGAACGGGCCTGCGGCCGGTTGGCGATTTGCCGATTGATGATGCTGATAGGCGGCCGGGGCTACGAAGGCCGCGTTATCCGGCAGCTCCAAAGTGGCAGTTCGCAATCTTCATGCTGCGCACGATACGGAGGCCCTGCCCGGCGCCGCTATCGCGGCGCGCTGCTGCTGGCAACGGCTACAAGGCCGTCGGATCGAGACGTGGCTCGCATTGCGGCCCGCGTCGAGCGGGTCGTCGCTCTTGTCGGCGTTGCCTCCAAGGCGCCGAGCGCCCTTCTCCGACGTGCTTCGGCACTTTTCGACTGGTTTGTGGCGCGCCTGATGCAGCTTCCACGCCGTTCAGAATCTGCGTCAGAAACAGAACATTCTACATGCACGCGCCGCAGCCGGCGAGCTTCATCTTGCCCGCTCGATTTTCGGGCTGGCAGACTGCAATTCCATGGCCCGACTTAAACACCGCCTGTAAGAATATGTAATCTAATCAGAATGTTAGGCGCGCGCTGGCGCGTGTTACCACTACATTTTGGGGGTGATCTCAGGCGAGTTGTTCCTCGAGGTTGTGTGGCAGAGCGATGCCAGATGCCTCGAAGGGCGAGGCCAGCAAGTGCGGCTTCGTTTGGCTCCTTCAGCCTGGCGGCGCTCCGGTCAAGCCGAACATCGCGAGCAACATGCGGAACGGCGACGGGTTCTTCGAAGGCGACAGTCAGACACACCGCCGCGCGGATATTTGGGAATGGCGGATGGGCTGACGTTATGAAGTCCGGTCAATAATGATGACACCGCCCACGCAACCATCTTGGAACCTGTCTTTGATCTCCGGTATGCCAGAAGCTCGGAACAATGCCGCGGGAAAAGAGTTCCCGGGGGCAAATTATGGAGGCTGATGTGAGCGAAGCGCTGCACATCGTTTTCGCTTACAGTTCCGGCTACCGCCTCGCCAGATAGTCCTGAATAGCACTAGCCAGATGTAGCGGCAGGCCGGCGTATTCGCCTCGACAGATATAGTCGACCGTTGCGCCGGTCCTGACGCATGGCTTGATGGCCACGCTGACTTCATGCCGTCTCTGGCTGTTCTCATAGTTTGAGAGCTGCTGAGGGGACCAGCCGACATAGGCCGCGAACAGGTTCGCATTGTCGTCGCCCAAAGCCTTGCGCAAATCGCGGATGCGCTTTCCTATATCGATGAAATTCACGCCTTGTTAGCCGTGGCGCGGAACACAAAGCTAATCTGACGGGACCAGCTTTTTCACGAAAGGGAGCAGCGAGAACAAAGTCTGATCGTTGAAGTTGCCGTACGCTGCACCGGCTTTGATGTTCGCGTCAAGTACGACCATTCGGTCTTTATCCGCCCGCATGTTGGCAGCCGCCCAAACTCTAATGAGGAACGTAGCTGCATCTTCGTTGCCCTGTATGACAAAGTATGACATGTTTTCCGACCACCAGTTGGAATCGGGCAAACCGGACCTTATGGCCTCGTTAAGGGCATCGTGGATGCGTGTGTAATCCGCTCTACCTTGTTCAGTGGCCTCCCAATTGATCTCGAATGATACCGTGAGCGTGTGTGCGGCCATTGCCATCCTCCTCGAAACGAGGGAACAATAACACCCGTCATCAGAGCGTGTATCGATATCTGGGCCTCGCCCGCCTTTCCCTTCGCTTTCGTCAACCAGTTCGTCGCCGTTGTGGCAAAATTCGACGCTCCGATCGAATCAGAGCCGGGGAGCCAAGGCGCGTTGACTTCAAACGACTTTTCCCGATTTTAGAGATTTTCCGCGCTTTCCCTCCCACTTTTGGGAGGGTACGGAAAGCCCACGCTAAACGGGCTGGTGGACACGACAGCTTTGCCTATGCCGCATCCGGTGTTGCAAAACGGTTGCCGCCGCGTCCACGCCGGAACTAAGGCAAATTGGATCGTGGCGACACTGACGTGTCGTATCAGCAGGGAACAAATCCAGGCTGCGTCGATTGTTCGAGCTGGTAGGCTAGGCGCCCACCGGTACCCCTCCAAGGCGCCGAACAGCCCGCCGCGTGATTACCCCTCCGTGGCGGGCTTTTCTATGCCGACCCGGCGACCGGAGTGGACGCAGCGGCAATGTTGCCGAGAACCCCGCATCGTTACCGAAACGGTTAGCCGCCACGCCCATCCCACCTTGCTGGCAAGGCCACGGCGGAAGTGTGGCTGCGGGAACAATTTCCCTCCGCGTGGCGGGCTTTTTCGCCGCGCTTCACAATCTTGTCCGGCTTAGGAGCGCCTTTCAGAATTCCGGCCTCTGCCGAGAAATAGACCGGCGCTACCTCCACCCCCGTAGCCCGAGGCAGCGCCAGTCCAGACAATGCGCGCCCCCCACGGACGCAAAGGCCAAACGCTCTTCGGGTTTCTCCCGCCCTAAAGTGATCAGCGACGCTATTTGCCGCTGACCAAATGGTAAAATCAAGCGGATCCCGCAGAAAATTCCTCTGCTGTGTCTAGGGGGCAACTAACATTTCTAGCGGACCAGAATGCGCGCTTCTTTGGCCGCAGCTTCGAACGCCCGCCGCGCCTCAACCACATCAACGTCCCCCAGCAGCGCCTTGACCAGCATTTCGGCGGCGTGCTCGCAAGTCCGATCGTGCAGCGGCCAGTCGTCAGACATCAAAATCTGCGCGGCCTGCTCCAGCGAATTTACGTTGATCCGCTCCCGTCCCAAAAGCAGGCGGACTTCCGGGTAAAACCACGTGCGCTTGGCCATCACTCGAACAGGTCCGCTGGCGGCGCCACGTCCAGAATGTCCGGTGTATCGTTCTTGTAGTTGCCAACCTTCCGGTCGATCCGCCACATAGTCATCAGGTCCGCCGGGAACGGCTTCATCAGATCGGACGGGTCCGGATCCATCAGCCAACGCCGGTAATCCGAGCTGTGCAATACCACCGGCATGCGATCGTGGATGGTTGCCATCATCTCATTCGGCTCGCAGGTCAGTACCGCGAACGTTTTGATGTCCTCGCCGGTTTTCGGCTCACGCCACATCTCCCAAATCGCAGCCAGCGCGAAAGGTTCGCCAGATTTCAGCGCGATGGCGTCGGCGGCGGAGGTTTTCACATAGACGCGTCCGTACATGGTTGGCTAATCCGTGTCATCTCGCGCCACACAATCTTCCGTACCGTACGCACTTCGGCAAGCAGCCCCACGCGAATCTCCTGGCGCTCGGCGGCCAGCAGAGGAGCGTATATTAGCTTGATAAATTAGCCTATCGAGTGTTTGCCTTCGGCTTGAGATATGTGGCTGAGGGCTCGGCGGAAGCGGGAAAGTCGCTATGACGATCCCGATTCACATCTCCCGCAATTGCCCTCCCCTCCAATCGCGGCTAAACACAGCCTGCAAATTTTTTGAGGGCCGAAATAAATGACAGAGAAGAATGACACTCAAATTGAGCTGACCGCAGAGGTCGTGTCCGCTTACGTTAGCAACAATCCAATCCCAGCGAGCGACCTGCCCAAACTGATTGCCGATGTCTACACAGCACTTGGCCTGGTCAATGGCGCCGCTCCTGCAGAGGTAAGTGAAGCGCAGAAGCCTGCCGTCCCGATCAAGAAATCAGTGACGCCGGACTACATTATCTCGCTGGAAGACGGCACGAAGTTCAAGTCGCTTAAGCGCCCGCTGATGGCCCGCTACGGCATGACGCCCGATGAATACCGCACCAAGTGGAACCTGCCGAGGGATTATCCCATGGTAGCGCCAAACTACGCCGCCGCCCGCTCGGCCCTGGCGAAGACCATGGGGCTCGGCCGCAAGCCTGCCGAAAAGCCGAAAGGCCGCGGCCGCAAGAAGGCTGCTTAAGCAAGCTGCGAGCCTTTCGCAGGTGCGATAAAGTTATTGTGCATTGCGGGATCGCTTCGATGTGGTAGTTTTTAGCTGTCGGCCATCTACTCCTCCCAGATGCGATGCCGGCTCACAGCGAACTCACCTCCTCCCGAGTTCGTCCAAATAGAGAGCCCGCTGCACCTCCTCCCGCAGCGGGCTTTTTGTTTGGTGTTCAGGCCGCCTCAACTTGGCCCCGTTTCCATTCCAGCTTGATGGCATCGGCACCGCAACTCGCCGAAACACCCCGGTCCGCCTCATCCCACCCCCGCCCTGCCGGCCGGGTTTTTTTCCGCAAAGAATGCCCCCGATCGAAACAAGTTCCTGCAACCATTGTTGGGATTGGGAGGCGCACCTCCGTCTGAGGCGCCGAGGAAACCCGCTGTCAGGATAGGCAACCTCCTTCCGCAGCGGGCTTTCTATCGTCCAGTTTCATAGTGCTCGCCGCCGGGCGCCCACTTCAGAAACGCCGATAAGAACCCCAAAGTGCTGGATTTTCATCACTTTTCTGGCCAAGGTGCAAGGCAACCGGAGATTGGCAGATGAACATCCATTCCGCACGTCCCGATCGTTCGCCGGAGGCCATTGCCAAGCGCAAGAAGGCCACCGATCAGGCGCGCGCGGCCAACATCCGGCAGGGCTACACCCACGATCCTGTGCTCGAGGCGGCCAACGCCCAGTATGTCGCCGGCGAGATCACGTCGGAAGAATTTCGCCAGCAGATGCAGGCGCGTTTCAAGCGCGCCTGACGCTCCAACTCTTGTTCGAATATGCCGCCTGCGATCACGAGGGGCTTTTTCATGAGGAATCGTATTGGCGGACGAGCCAAAGGGATCGTAGACCTACCCCGACACGCCCGGCGATCCAGATACCACCAGTGTCCTACGCAACAAGTTCGGGGCTGACCAGACATTCGGAGTTGGGACCGGCCGATTATGCCATGACGCATATTCGACAGAGTGAGATTGCGGAGGGCCGCGGCCCGAGCGGCAATTTCGACAAGGAACATCTGAAGACCATACACGGGTATATTTTTCAGGACGTTTTCGAATGGGCCGGTCACGCGCAACGAAAGCGCCAGCGTGTCGAGCCGATCGGCAGCCTTTCCAAGGGCAGCACCTCATTCCTGCATGGCTCATGCATCGACTTCGGACTGGATGAGGCCTTAAGGCCGATCCGCGATCCGACGTTCTTCCCACTGCCACCCCGGAGCAATTCGCTGAGCGTGCGGGCCAAGTCCTCTCCGAGCTCAATTACGTGCATCCATTCCGCGAGGGCAACGGTCGCGCCCAGGAGGCGTTCATTGCCGAACTTGGCCGCCATTACGGCCATGAGGTGGATTTTACCGTCATCAGCAAACCGCGGATGGCCTTGACGATGATATCGGCATGCGGCTCGAAAAAAGGCTCACCAGCTTCTCATTGGCGTGGACTGCCTTACCATGCAGCACCCGCCGCTCGGTCGGGGCGATGATCTGCGCGACCAGCGGCCGGTAGTGGCCGACCATGGCCTGCCACAGTTCGCCAGCCGGTCCCGCCGCCAGGGGCAACTTTTCCGCAGTCTGCTTCAGATAATCCAGGGTGTGGCGGGTGATCCTGAGCAGCTCGCGATAGCGCTTGATCCGTTTGGGACGGCCGCGGCTGTACTGGATCGTCCAGGCCCGCTTCTTCGCCACGCGGCTGTGATCGTGTCATTGGATCGCGCTGCCCAAGGCATCCGCCTGCTGCAACAGCCGCACCATCATCCGCACGGCATCCCACAGCAGAGCGCTGTCGCTCGGCTCGTGGATGAGCGCCGCGGTGACGGTGCTGTCGCACCCGAACCATATTGCCGCTTTCCAGCTTGTCCTGCCGAGCAGTCGCCAGCAGCGTCCGATTTGATCTCCTCCCAGCTCTCGGCTGGGATCACGCCCGACGCTGGCTGATGGGGCTGAATAGGCCGTTGTGAACGAATCCCGTCGGCCGGTAGGCGGTCTGGTCGATCAGCCTGTATTTCACTTGAGTTTTGCATCCGGCGACCCGCCAGCGTCGCTTTGTTCACGCTGCTTGCCCGTTTTCCCTTACGGGTCCATTCTCATTCCCGGATTGGGAGGCTTCGGAAACTGGTCCGAGGCCTATCGATGGTCCTATGAGGTCGATCGATGAACTGCGCGGGTTGCGGATTCGACATCCAGAGCGGCTTTGCCTTCTGCCCCAAATGCGGCATCAGGCAACCAAAACTCTGCTCTGGCTGCGGCTATCCGTGCCCGTCCGACTTTGCCTTTTGCCCTAAATGCGGCGCCCCAACGGATAATGCGGGCGTGGAAGGCAGCCCTACCAGCCGCGCCGCTTCCGGGCCGAGCGGGAAGGTCGGGCAAGCCGCCCTACCCGACGCCGACCGCCGCACGGTCACGGTTCTGTTCGCCGATCTCAGCGGCTTTACCGCACTGTCCGAGCAGATCGACCCCGAAACGATGCGAGCACTGCAAAACGAGCTGTTCGAGGAGCTTGCCGAAGCGGTGCAGTGTTTCGGCGGCTTCGTCGACAAGTTCATCGGCGACGCCCTGCTCGCATTGTTCGGCGCTCCGGTAGCGCATGAAGACGACCCGGAGCGAGCGCTTCGCGCGGCGCTCGACATGGTCGAGCGGGCGTCGCGCATGGGCGATCGCTGGCAGGCGCGGGCCGGCTCGCCACCGGTCCTCCACATCGGCGTCAACACCGGACCGGTGGTCACCGGCGGTTTCGGGGCGGGCAGCGCCAAATCCTATTCTGTCACCGGCGATACGGTGAATACCGCACAAAGGCTGCAATCGATGGCGTCGCCAGGCGAGGTGCTGGTCGGCCCGCTGACCCAGCGCCTCACCCGTCATGCTTTCGCCTTCGAGACGCTCGGCGAGACCGCATTGCGGGGCAAAACGGGAAGCATCCTGGTCTACCGCTTGCTGGGTCTGCGCGAAGCCCCGCGCCCCGCGCGCGGGCTGGAGGCGCTCGGCCTCAGCGCCTCGATGATCGGACGTGACGCCGAGCTCGAACGGATGCTCGCCAGCCTCGATCTCACATGCAGGGGTTCGGCCCAGCTGGTGCGGCTGGTCGGCGAAGCGGGCATCGGCAAGTCGCGGCTGGTGGACGAGTTTATCGCCCGCATCGGTGACGAGGAGCGCTTTGCCGGCGTGGCAGTCAGACAAGCCGCCTGCTCGCCGCTCGGAGAGCAGTCCTATGGCGCGCTGGCCGCAGTGGTTCGGAGCGCCGCCGGCATGGCGCACGGCGGCTCAATTGCGGAAACCAGGGCAAGCCTTGCCGACCTGCTGAGCGAACTCGGGCTAGACGATGAAGAGGCGGCTCGGCTGACGCCGCTCCTGTTTCATGTCATTGGTCTCGGCGATCCGGACGGCGCGCTACGGTACGTCGAGCCCGAGCAACTCCGCCGCCAGCTCTTCTTCGCGATCCGCACCATTTTCGAAAGGCGGCTGGCGCTCGGTCCGCTGCTGATCGTGGTGGAAGATTTGCATTGGGCCGATGCGGTGTCGCTCGAGGCGCTGCGCTTCCTGATGGACCGGCTGGAACGGCGGCGGCTGATGCTGGTGTTCACCCATCGCCCGACATTCGACGTGGAACAGCTCGATTCGAGCCGGATAAGCCATACGACGCTCCGCCTGGCTCCTCTCGACGACAATGACGGGCGAAAGCTACTCGCTTCACTGTTCGGCGAAAGCTGGGACGGGATATCGAGCGATCTCGGCAGCCTCATTATCGAGCGCGCGGGTGGAAACCCGCTATTCCTCGAGGAGATCGTCCGCAGCTTCATCGAGAGCGGGGTTCTGGTGCGCGACGGGCATCATTGGCGGGCTGCAGCGAGTGAAACGGCGGCTGAAATTCCGGCGAGCATTCAGGCCATGCTGCTTGCCCGGATGGACAGGCTGCAGCCCGAAATACGCAGGCTGGCGCAGGAGGCGGCGGTTCTCGGCCCGCGCTTCGACGCAACGCTGCTTGCCGCCATCTCGGCCGACCCGAAAAAAGTCGAAGCAGGGCTCGATCTGCTCTGTGACGCCGAGATCATCGAGGAAGTCGCCGACGTAAGCTCTATCTCGTCGCAATCCTATCGCTTCGCCCAGACCTTGCTCCAGGACGTGATCTACCAAAACCTTCTCCTGCAGCGGCGCACGCACATGCATGGACAGGTCGGGACGGCATTGGAACAATCGTGCGGGCAAGAACCCGAGCGCCTTGATGATCTGCTGCTGCTCGGCCACCATTTCAGCCTGAGCGCCAACAGGTCAAAGGGAGCGCACTATTTACGCGCGGCCGGTGACCGGGCGCGCACGATTTACGCAAACGACGACGCTATCCGCCATTACCAGCAGGCACTGACGGCACTTGCCGATGATGCGGAACCCATGGAGCTCAGGCTCTCCTTGTACGAGCGCATCGCCGACCTTTGCGGTTCAACGGGCCGGCGCGATGCGGCCCATGAGCACTACCGGGTGGTGCTCGACGCTCGACGCGCCGTCGGCGACCGTGCAGGCGCGGCGCGGATACTGCGCAAGATCGGGCGATTACTCTGGGAAGCCGGCAAGCGAAACCAGGCGGAGGCGCACTATGCCGAAGCGGCCCTGTCGCTTGAAGGAACGGATGCGCGAATCGAGCAGGCGCTTCTGCTCCAGGAGCGAGGCCGCCTGGCGTTTCGTGTCGGCGAGCACGCCGCGGCCGTCAAATGGGCGGATGACGCGCTCGGCCACGCCGAAGCTATGCCGCTAGATGCCGACGAGGAAACCAGGCTGGAGGCCGCACACGCAACGGCAGAGGCGCTCAACACGAAGGGGGTCGCGCTGGCGCGTCTTGGACGGAGCCGCGAAGCCCTGCGGGAGGTCGAGCGGAGCGTTGCGGTTGCCGAAGCCGCCGGCCTGCTCAGCGCGGCCTGCCGGGGCTACACGAATCTCGGCGTGCTCTACACTGTAATCGATCCAGCCCAGGCCATGGAGGTGTGCCGGCGGGGCCTCGACGTCGCCAGCCGTATCGGCGATCTCGGTTTCCAGGCGCGCCTTCTCGCCAATCTCGCTGTCGCCAGTTGCACCTTCACCGACCGCTGTGGCGGCGAGGGTGTTCCCGCCGCAAAAAAGGCGATCGAACTCGACCGCGCACTCGACCAGCGCGAGCATCTGCCTGTCCCGCTGATCGTTCTCGGGCAGATCCATCAATGCCATGCCGAGCCCGACCTCGCAGCACGCTGTTACAATGAGGCGCTGGAAGTGGCGCGGGAAACAGGCGAGCCGCAGATGCTTTTCCCGTGCTATGATGGCCTTGCCACACTGAGCCTTGACAAAGGCGATTTGGCGGAAGCCGAACGGTATTTTTCCCTGGCGCAGGATTTATGCGCCCAACACGGGCTCGACCCCGAAGGGCTGGTTGTGCTTCCGTTTCTTGATTAGCGGGTGGAGTAAACGGATGTGTCCGAGCATCATTCCGAAGGCCCCGTTGCAGCCGGGCGACCGTGCGCCACATATCGGCTCGAGGCGATTGCCCGTGACGGGAAGGTCGCCGGCAAAAGCCGCTCTTGATCGGTCTGTTCCGCGGTCTGCATTGCCCATTCCGCCGGCGCCACATCGCAGCACAGGCGCAAATCGACAGGGCTTTGCGCGAAAGAGGGGTCGAATCGCTGGCTGTCGTCAACGCCGATCGAGCGCGCGCCTTTATTTCTGCTATCGGCCGATGCCAGATCTGCTCGCGGTGTCCGACCCCGAGCTGACCTCGCACCGCGCCTTCCGCCTGCCGAACCTCGAATTCACCGAGAACCAAACCGAATGGCCGTACATGATCAGCGTTGGCGCCCCATGTCGATGAAGATGGACCTGCCGGAACGGCCGGAGCCGATGGATCCGATGACCGCTTCCGAGGTCCTCAACGAGAAGGATGGCGATGAAATAAACGAGGACGACGAGCGGATGATCGCTGCGGAACAAGGCCAGTTGTTCGGCCAATTCCTGCTCGACGGCGTCGTGCGCTGGCGCTTCATGGAGGTTCCTGAAGGCGGCCGCCGGATGTTCGGAGCGCCGAGCCGCGAGGAGCTGATGACGGCTGCCGAGCAGGTCGTCTGATCGAACAGGAACCGCTCGAGGCAAACCTAACGAGCCTGGATTGCTCCACCGCCGCGTTGATAAAGCTGGCGAAGGGAGGGTGCGGCTCCATCGGCCGGCTCTTCAGTTCGGGATGGTACTGGACGCCGATGAATCAAGGGGTTGGGATACTCGACGGTTTCCGGCAGCACGCCATCTGGGTACTGAATTAGGGCACTCCCGCCCGTGGTGCCGGCCAATCTTTATTAGTGGGCGGCGATGTACCAATCTCCCTCTATTGGACTGGTGACGAAAATGGGGTCGCAAGAGCGCCTCGTCTGCTGAAGTACCTCGCTGCGGTATGCGTGGCAGGCTAGGTGGCCTGGATTGGAACGCTTGGGGAGCGCCGTGGGCAGAGCGACACGCCGTGAAAACCTAGGGTTTAGTCGGCCAGCGAGCGCGCTGCGGCCAGGATTTCGCTGGCAGAAGGAAACTTGCCCACCCCGGCTAGCCCATCGGCCGCGCACTCAATATTGGCCCAGCGGACGAAGCCGTCCCGATCAATCAAAAATTGGCCCTTAAGCTGAGGCCACTGCCGCTCCATATCGGCTTGGTCCGTCTCGTTTTCCTTGTAGCTGTCTAGCTTTCCAACAGCCTCGGCCGCCTGCGAGATCGGCAGCGGTTCTGCTAACAAACCGTCTGGGTTGATCAGGGTGGTTTCCAACGCCCTTAGGAACTCCGGCGTCGGTATGGGTTTTGGAACGCCGTATGCTTGGTGCGTCGAAAGTTCGGGATCAGCCGCCAGACGAAGGCGTGTGGGCCGATATCGAAAATAAAGCTGGGCGTTGTCGGGCGGTGTAGCCACAACTCCGAGCGTTTCAACTCCTGCAGACTTAAGCGCAGGCTCTGATGCTGCGATTTGGGCGATTGCGCGGCGGCAGAATGGGCACCAGAGGCCAATGAACAGTGCGAGAAAGAATGGGGTCCTTCCCCGATAGTCGGCCAAGGATACCGTCCCGCTTCCATCCACTGCGGGCAGAGCAAAATCCGGAGCGGGCTTGCCTGGCGAGGCAGGTTGGGAAATCTGGGTGATGTTCATGGGAACGAATCCTCCTAAACAGCAAAGCACCAATATCCAGCAGCGCAGATCGGTGAAAAATCGGGCGGCTGACGCTTTTCAGTGGCCCAAAAGCGCCAGCCCCGCACGATACTCTCCACGGGAGGTAATAGGAACCATCCTAGCAGAGTTTACATGACTACCGGGCAGTAAGAAACGATCTCAAGGTTGCTTCTCACGCCGCCGCGCTCCGCAAGGCTTGATGGAGGGGGCGCCGGGGCCCCTCTGGCACGAGTTTTGCTGCCCCGTCGGGGGCCGGAAGCAGCCGTCCCCAATTGGAGCTAAAGGAAGCGGCCGTTCAGCCGACGACCGTCAGTCAGTCGGCGGCGGGCCAAATGAACGGCTCGATTGAGCCATTCGTTGCCGCTGCTCGGCCTGCGAGATTCTTCTCTCGCAACCTTTTGCCAAGTTCTGCACCAGTGATCGGATCAACGCGCTGCGCGCCAGTACGCAGTTATCGCGGTCAGCCTTGCTCAGCTCGGTTTATGATCAGTGACGCGGCCCTTTATGGCCCATGCGCGCGCCGCAAGAAGGATCTCGCCATCCGGGCCCTTGGGGAGTCGGTTACAGATGGCTTGCCGAAGCTGTTCGCGAGCCCGTTCATCCAGCGACATGCAATATTTCGGCGCCGAGCCGGTCCCGCCAAGGAACGGCGTCCAGTAGTCGTCGAAGCCGTCGAATGCGGTTGTGATGTCGATTTTGCGTACCTCCACGTCGGCGACACCGGAGTGTTCGAAAAGTTCTGCCAGTGGATCCGGCCGGCATATAGGCGCCTTTACGCCATCATCGAACTCGCGGGCCTTAGGATCCAGAGCTATAGCGACATCAAAGAACGTGCGCATTATCTGCATGTGGCCAGCGTAGTCCCAGACATAAAGCGCGACCACTCCGCCCGGTCGAACCATGCGGACCATTTCTCTGGCCGCTGCGGCTTTGTCGGGAAGGAAGTTGAGAACAAGACCCGAGACAGCAACATCGAAGGTGTTGTCGTCCGCCGGAATCGCCTGCGCGTCTGCCTGCCTAAAAGACGCTCGAGGGTCGTTTAGCTGAGATTGTGCGGTTTGAAGAAACGCAGCCGAGCTATCGATTGCGACTACCCGCGATGGATCGCAGGATTTGAGTACAGCGGATGTAAGCACGCCCGTTCCGCACCCGATGTCAATCCAGCTTTCTCCCGACGGCGCGCCGAGCCAGTCGGTGAAGAGGGGAGCGACCTTCCGGCTCCACCGGCCCATGTATCGCTCGTATGCAATACCTCCGCCCCAGAGATCTGGCTGGTCTGTCCGCATCTCAGGCGCCTCCATCTTGTCGCAGAAGATACAACGTTTCTCGCCTTGCAGCCAGAGTAGCCCATCCCGCGCAGCGGGTCGTTCTCGGAGCGGAGTAGCAGGAAACGGCTGTTCGCAGACGATTTATTGCGAACGTTCCGAAGCTCATGCAAGTTGAGGGAATGAGCTCTCAGCGCACCCGCAAAAGAGCCAGCATGGTGCCACCAACCTCTGGAACATTGACAGGGCTCCGTCGGTCAATGTGATCTCGAGTTCACGCAGTGTTGCGCGCATGACGGCGTGGCGGCGATCCGGGCCTATCTGCAAGAATGCCTGGGAGGTGTAGAGAAGCCCTTCCTTCGCCATCTTTGCCAGGTGAGGACCATAAGCGGTCGGCAGCGTGCCGATGCCGTCAGGTGTCGAGCGAACGATGGCGATCTTGTGGAGGATCTCGAGCAACGGCCGCTCTCTGCGCCCGGGAAGGCGGCTCGCGCAGCCAGGACAGCTTTGTCTGACGGGCATGTGTCTTGATGACGAGCAGCGCACCCAGTTGATGACGGTGGCCTTCGTCCAGCAATGAGCAGACTTTGGCCACCATCATGCCCTTGGCCGCATGCATTGCCGATGCCGCCAGACGCTCGACACAGCGGCACGAGAAAAGGCACGGCCTCTTGATGAGGCCGTCGCAACCGTCACCAGCTGGGACGCACTCGCACGCGCGACGGCAGCGGCAAGAGCGCTTTCCGGATTGGGCGGCAAGGACAACCTCATCCCGCTTCTTCGCGATCAGCATGCGCGGGTTCGCAAATTTGCCGCTCCCCTTCTTGCGACCTTCTCTATTGAAGGCAGCGGCCAGCATACGGCCCTTGAACGTGACGAACTCCCCGGAACAAGGAGCCTTCATCCCTCGTCGCCATTACCGAAGGTTTGCGACAGAACCCTCCAAGGTGGATTTCGCAGAGCCGTCGGGATCTATGGCACGAAAACTTTAAGCGGCCCCGGCAACTCCCAACGAGGACCGAGCGGCGGGTTGCGACTAAGAGGCGAGAAGCCGACGATGGACCCGGGACGGCCTTCAATAACGTCCCAATCTTCCGCATTGGGTGTATCGTCCGGTTGGGGTTAGCGCATCGCTGAGCGCGGAGAGGAGACCATCCGACAGGCGAGAAAAGGGAATGGTTTTCAGACGAAACAAGCCTGGCATCATCGGCCGTGCAGCCACCACCGTCGACGCACTGCGCTGATCACCGCGACGGCGACGACTGTCGCGGGCAACAGGGCCTCCAGGGCCAGTGCAACTCCGGCCGATCCCACGCCGGCCGCGACACCGGTCGAGGCGACGCCGAAAGCTGCCGGCGTGACCGACGAGGCAATCGCCAAGATCCAGAAGCTCGCCGAGATGAACAAGGCCGGCATTCTTACGGACGACGAATTCGCGAAGCAGAAGGCCCGCCTGCTGGGCTGACGACCAAGGAGACCTCGAACCCTGTTGCACTGCAGCGTGAAGGACGACGATCGCGTATTTGGCGAAATTGCGCGATCAAGCCAAACAGCCGACGCGACCGCTTCTGCCGCCGCTTGAGGTTGCCGGTCGGTCGGACTAACCTTGTCCATGCGCTACGTCATGGCACTCCTGTTTTCATTGGTTGCGCAGGTCGCCCTGGCGCAGGACTGCGTGGTGCTGATCCACGGGCTGTCGCGTACGGATATTTCTTTCCTCCTTTTGGAAGAGACGTTGAGCGCTGTCGACTTCAAGGTCGTCAATGAAACCTATCCCTCGACCGATGCCCCGATCGACAGATTGCTGGCGAATGTCGACACGTCGGTGGCGATGTGCGGCGATGCCGGCAAGGTCCACTTCGTCACCCACTCGCTGGGCGGCATCGTGCTCCGGGCGTGGCTGCTGCAGAGCCGGCCCGACAACCTTGGCCGCGTCGTCATGCTCGGACCGCCCAACCGGGGATCGGAGGTGGTGGACGCGCTCGGCGACCTCAGGATCTTCGAATTCTTCAACGGCCCCGCCGGGCTGCAACTCGGCACTGGCCCAGACAGCGTCCCCAACACGCTCGGCCCCGCCGATTTCGAGCTGGGTATTATCGCCGGCGACCGCTCGGTCAATCCGATCCTGTCGACCATGTTCAAGGGTCCGAACGACGGCAAGGTTTCAGTGGAGAGCACCAGGCTCGAAGGCATGGCCGACCACATCGTTCTGCCGACGACCCACACATTCATGATGAACAACCCGCTGGTGATCGCGCAGGTTTTGAACTTCCTGCGCGACGGGCGCTTCGATCACGATCTGACGCTTCGCGAATTGTTCCTGCGCGCCGTCAGAGACTGAGACCAATGGCAACCGATTGCGAGTCGTGTTTCACCAGCTTGCGGACATTACCGGAAGGACCCTGCCTGCCGGGCAATGTGCTAGACAGGTTCGAGGGAAGAACATGGTTCGCTTCATCATCATCCTTGGCTTGGCTGTCATCGGCATCACCGTCGCGTTGGCGTTTTACCACCCGCCGATGCGGCTGATGCCGGCCCCGGAAGCGTTCCTCGACGGGGATGTGAATGCCTTCTCCGCCAATCCGGCCCTGGCGGTGGACCCCAGGATCCCGCTTTTCTATACGACCAACCGCCTGCCGGTAGGCCCGCGCAGCAACCGGCTCTACGCGGTGGTGCCGGGGCGCGACATGCATATGGGCGTGGCGACGATCAGGATCGGCGAAGAAGGCACGACATGGGACCGGATCTACGCCTGGTCCACTGGCGCAAGCGACGACCGCCGTCCCTTTCTCAACCTCGAGAACCTGAACGAACAGGCAATATTCGAGACCGGAGAACCGCTTACGGCGGAGGCGCGGGCCTGGTTCGCCGACGTCAATGCCGTGCTGATGCGAAGCCGCGACAAGGACATCATCATCTATGTCCACGGAGCCAACACCACCGTCGAGCGCGCCGCCGGACAGGCTGCGCAGCTGCATCATTTCACCGGGCGCAATTCGGTCGTTGTGCTTTTCGCCTGGCCGACCGCCGAGAATTTCCTGCGCTATTCCAGGGATATGATCACCGCCTTTGGCGCAGCACCACACCTGGCGAAGCTGATCGAACTGCTGGCCGAAAACACCGATGCCGAGAAGATCGACGTTTTCACCTACAGCGCCGGCGGCACAGTGGGCAGCGACGCCTTGACCATGGTCGGGCGCGACCCCGAACAGCCGGATGCACAATCGCTCCGGATCGGCGAGGTCTATCACGCCGCGCCGGACGCGGATTTCCGAAACTTCGTCGACGACATGCGCGACTACGCCGACGACGTGCAGCGGATTACGGTCGCCGTGAACATGAACGACAGCGCGCTCAGGCTGTCGCAGGTAGTCAACCGCGCGTCTCGCGCCGGACGGCCCGACATGCAGGAGCTCAGCCCGGAAGCCACCGACTGGTTGCTTCAGGCAGCGACGGATTACGGCCTCGAAGTGCTGCGGGTGCGGCCGGAGAATATACCGGGCCTGTCGAATCGGTCCCACACTTTCTGGTATGACGATCCATGGGTGAGCAGCGACGTGCTGATCACGCTCCTCTTCCACCTGCCGCCGGACGAGCGCGGACTGGCGATGGGCGAAGGTCCTTCCGGACCCCATTACTGGACGTTCATGCCCGACTATCCCGAACAACTCGCGAAGGTGATGGCTAGATTGCGGCAGGAGGGCGAGGTTCCGCCTGCAACGGCCCAGTGACATATGGGCGAGAGAGCGTGGCGAAGCGGGATGAGCGTTGTTGCGGCGTGTCCGCAGGGCGAGAAGACCTCCGAAAGCAGTGCCAGAACGAACTTACCCTTCAGTCGCCGCGCGCATTGGCCAGGCGCGGTAGAACAGGAGCAGCGCGTAGAGGATCATCAGCGCCGTGACGATGCGGACAAGAACGACGGCGCTGGAAAGCGGAATGAACAGCAGGGCCAGGCCGAACACGATGTAGAGCCCGCCGCCGATCATCGCAGGCCACAGCCTGGAGCCGCGCTCACGGTCGATGAAGCCGGATAGAAATTCCATTGTCCCGACGAGGACGGCAAGCAATCCCACCAGGCTCGTCATGACGCCCGGGCTGAAGATGCCGAGCAGCACCGGGCTGAACAGCACGATCAGGCCGGCCGCTATCGAGAGGCAGTTGCGCACGAGTTCAAACCAGAAAAGGTTGCTTCTCGGGCCTGAGAATTTCATCGCCGCCAAGCCCAGCGCACCGTCGATCAGCAGCAGGCCGCCACCCGCCAGGACCAGGAACCTGACCGCCTGGAAGGGATAGATGAAGGCAAGCAGCGCCGCCACCGCCATAAGCAGGCCGCGCAATGCCGTCAGTACGGCATCGCACTCGCCGAGAGAGGGCCTTGGGCGCACGGTCGAAGCACCGGCTGCCGTCATCGCCTAGCCTGACGCGACATGAACCTCAAATATGGTCATTGGCACTGCCCGAAAGGATAACATTCTTTCCTGTCTTCACAAGTCGCGGGTGGGGCGGCTAGCCGCACCACTACAGCAACCTGCCGACGATTCAGGCACCCCCCGGCAGGCCTAGATGCTATGGTCTATTTCGGTGAGCGTAACTGGGGGAATGGCTAGGCGCGCCGGCAGGTTTACCGGGGTCCGGCGCTGTCGGGCGGCCCACCCGACAGGAGCACCGCGATCCAGCGGCTGGACGGGTCCTGCGCGCAGTAGACGATGAATACCATCAGCATCGGCACCCCGAGGAACGCGCCCGGGATGCCCCACATGAAGCTCCAGAAGAAGACCGCGAAAATGACCGCGAACGGCGAGATCTTCAGGGACGCTCCGGTGATAAGCGGTTCCAGATAGCTGCCGATGATGAACTGGATGATGTTGAGGCCGATGAACACCACCACCGCCATCTGCCAGGATTCGAACTGGGCGATCGCGAACAGCGTCGGAAACACCGTGGCGATCAGCGGCCCGAGAAACGGAATGTAGTTGAGCGCGAAGGCGATTGCGCCCCAGGCGGCCGCCAGTTCGAGCCCCGCGGCAAGCGCGAATATCCAGACGACGAGCCCGGTCAGCACGCTGGCGAAGCTGCGCACCGCCATGTAGCGGCGCAGTTTGCCGGAGATCTCGCGGATGGCGTGCAGGATTTTTTCGCCCTGCGGCTGGGCTCCGGGCAGTCGCAGCCGCCGGGTGAAATCGTCGACCTCGAGCAGGCCGAGCATGACGAAAATGAACACCAGGACCAGGAAGCCGGCGAAGCCGTTGAGCCTGAGCACTATGCGCTGCGTGGCGCGAACCAGCCACATCACGTCGAAACGGTCGGCGAGCGGACCGGCGATCGCGAAACCGTGCAGCTCCAGCCAGTCGGCCCAGCTGACATAGATTTCCTGGTAACGCCCCGCATTGACGAACAGCCATTGGCCGAGCTTGCCGAGGCCCCAGGCGATCGACGAGCCGACCATCAGGATCACCAGTATGGTCAGGGTCAGCGTGATGAGCAGCGCCAGCAGCTCCGGTATCCACCTCTTGAGCGCCCGCTGCAGCGGCCAGACCAGCGCGATGGCGAAAAGAGAGACGACCAGAGGCACCAGTATCGACTGGGCGAGATATAGCAGGGCGAGGACGAGGATGCCCGTCGACAGACGGCCGATCGGTCGGCTGGCGTTCATCTCGGTCATGCCCCGCCTTCAAACTGCGTCATCGAAACCCTGCCTAGCAGTTGGCGTGACCGCCATCACCGGCAGGGGCCGGAATGGACGATCACGTAACCCTCGATGCGCGCCAGGCAGCTGTTGGTGAAGGTGCGCAGCCTTCCAGCGCGGCTGGCGCAGACTCTGGCGATCTCGCGCGTGCATTGGTGGATCGGGCGGCATTGGCCTCGGGCGATGACGCGGAAGCCTTCTGATTGCGCAAGGCAGGCATTGGCGAAGCTGCGCTGCCGGTCGCCACGCTGCCCGCAGACCGGGTCGTGCTGCATCGTGCATCTTTGTGGGCCAGGGGCAGGTCGGGGCTGCTCAACCACGACGGTGCAGGCGGAGACGATGCCAAGGGTAAGCAGGAGGGTTGCTGCGGAGGGGGAAAGGACGCGTCGGATCATGATAGTCTCCCTACGATTTCGGGTGCGGACAGCCGCCCGCTGTGAGCCGTCCCGCCAAATCGTCACACGTGCTGGCTTCGATCAGACCAGTTTAGCGCGAAGCCTGCTATGCTCCGCGGCGGTAATGGCACCGGAAGCTTTAAGCTTGTTCAGCTTTTCGATCTCGTCAGCGGCGCTGAACCCCACAACGTCACGCAAATGATCGCGCGCTGCCTTGGCATCGGCCTCGCTGCGCTCCGCCATGCCACGGCTTTGTGACACCAGATATGCGAAAACGCCGATATACGGCAGCACAATCAGCAGGACCACCCAGATCAGCTTGCCGAAACCGGAAACGTCACCACGGCGGAACAAGTCGCCGAAAACCGTGATCAGAAGCCAAAACCACAGTATAAACATGAAAACTACGAAGACATCCACGAGGAAGTTCGAGAAGGTAAATCCGCCATCAAAGAACATTGTTCTTCTCCATCAGTCATAAGGATTCAAATTCGGACCGAGCGCTTTTCGGTTTCTCGTCAACCCACTGACCCCTTCTACCGCCCCGCGGTGTTCAAAACCGCCAGATCAGCGGCACGATGAAGACTGCCACGACGAAGAACCAGGCCAACAGCGGCAATCCGAGCTTCCAGTAGTCGCCGAAGGCATAGCCGCCCGGCCCCATCACCATGAGGTTGGTGGGCGTTGCGATGGGAGTCAGGAACGCGCCGGCCGCAGCCACCGCCGTACTCATCAGAACCGGCAGGGGCGAAATGTCCATTGCTGTGGCGGCAGCAACCCCGATCGGAATGACGATCAGCGCGGTCGCGGTATTGCTGATGAGTTGTCCCATGATCGCGGTCAGCACGAACAGGCCCGCCAGCAGGGCAATTGGACCGGCCTCGCCGACAATATCGACAAGGTGCTCGGCCATGAGCCTTGCCGCGCCTGTTTCGATCATCGCAGTGGACAGCGGCATCAGGGCCCCAACCAGGATAACCGTTGTCCAGTCAACGGCGCGATAGGACTGTTGGATGGTCATGATACCCGTGAGCACGATCGCGCCGGCGGCGAGCAGTCCGGCCACCGCGGGCGGAACGATGCCCGTGGCAAGCAGAACAACCATCGCAACCAGAATAACCATGGCTTGGCGTGCGCCCGGCCCAAGTGCGACGGCTTGGCGGCGCACCAGTTCGGGAGAATTGACGACCAGAACGTCGGGATCGTTGAGATGAATGTCGAGGGCCTTCCAGGTTCCCTGCAACAACATCGTGTCGCCGGACTGCAGCTTGATCCCGCCTGTATCCCGGGCTGTTTGCTTGGCGGCAATATCCTCTTTACCGCGCAGCACGGCCAGAATGATCAAATCGCCGCTCTCGGTGACCATGCCGGGAAACACAGTCTGGCCGATCAGACCAGAACGCGGCGGGATGATAACCTCGGCGAGGCCGGAGCGGCGATTGAACAGCGTCTCTTCGCCGTGACCGAACGCGGCGTCTTCACGAAATGAAAGGTACTTCTCCCCAGCGAAGGCAGCTGCCGCCGACGCGTCGCCACGGACCAGCAAATGATCCCCCTCGGCGACGACAGGCTTGCGAAGGGGACCGGCCGTTTCGCCTTCCTGGACGGTGACAAGCTGCAGTCCCGGATAATCGGAGAGGTCGATCGCCTGCGGCTTCACGCCGACAAAGGGCGAGTTCGCACGCACGCGCATCATGTAGACGCCGCTTACCAGGCCATATTGCTCGACCAGCGTCCTGGCGTGGCGGCTGAAATCCGCAGGCATGGTCTCGCCGTTGCGCTCGGGAAGCAGCTGCTTTCCGACGAGTATGATAATCGCCATGGTTCCCGCCAGCAGCGGCGCTCCGACAAACGCGAACTCGAAAAAGCCGAACTCGCCAAAGCCGGCGTCGCTCGCGGCGTCCGACACCAACACATTGACGGGCGATCCGGTCAGCGCGAGCTTCGACCCTGCATGTGCGGAAAAAACCATCGGCATCAGAAGTTGCGAGGAGTTCAGCTTGAGCCGGATCGCGATGACGACCACCACCGGAAGCAGGGCTGCGACTGCGCCATTGACGCTGATCAGCGCGGTGAGCAGCGCGACCAGGCTCATGGTCAGCATCAGCAGGCGCGTCCGGCTTTCTCCCGCTTCGCGGATCAGAAGCTGGCCTGCCCAGGCGGTTACGCCGGTAACCTCGAGTCCGGTGCTGACAATGAACAGCGAAGCGATGAAGATGACGGCCGGATCACCGAAGCCGCCGAGCGCTTGGCCGATCGTCACGACACCGGTTGCCCATAGCGCCAATGCGACCATCATCGATACGATGACCACATGCACTCTGTTCGACACAAACAGGACGACGGCGATGGCAATGATCGCGCCAGTGTAGGCTATAGGGCTCAATCGCTCAGCTCCGTATGCATCTTGCTGACCACACCGGTTCCGAAGCTGCTTCGAAAGGTCGGTCAGCCGTGCGCGTCTGCGCTATCATTGGCCCTCCAGCGTTGCCATGAGCAGCCCGAGTCGGCAGCCCTCCTCGTATTCCGCGAGATTCACATATTCTTTGATCGTATGGATCTCGGCCTGGCCGGAGCCGATGGTGATTGTGGGAATTCCGTGCTTGTCCAGCCAGTTGGCATCCAGGCCGCCATTGGAGAACAGGAGGGCCGGCTCGATGCCCAGCATGGCGAGCGCCCTGGTGGCGCGCTTCACGACCGGAGTGTCTTCTTTCAGCTTGAAGGGAGGATAGGACGTCACGTGGCTGAACTTGACCTCGGCGGTGTCCCCTTCATGATCGGCAACCGCCGCCTTGGCCTTGGCGAAGGCTTCCTTGTAGCCTTCGGCGATCCTGGTGGCGAAGGCCGCCTCGGGGCTGCGCGCCTCGCCGCGGATATAGGCGTAGTCGGTGACGACATTGGTCGCGTCGCCGGCGGCGACCTTGCCGTCCTTGCCGCCGAAGATGCCGACATTGCTGGTGCCGCGCCCATCCGGCTTGACGACCTTGCCGAACCAGCCGGCGCTCCGCGCCTCGGCCAGCGCGATGGCTCCGACCATCGTTGCCGAGATGCCCTTTTCCGGCGCAACGCCGGCATGGGAGGCCCTGCCCTTGATCTCGACCTCCCAGTTCTCCTGCCCGACCGCGCCGACGATCAGTTCCGAGGCGCGCATGCCGTCGACATTGATGCACATGACCGGCCCACCCAGATCCGCCGGGTTCAACTCTCGGGCGCCGTGCAGCCCGCTTTCTTCGCGGACTGTGAACAGCAGGGTTATCGGCGGATGCGGGAGCCTGTGCTTGACGAGCGTCTCGGCCACGACGACGAGCAGAGCGACGCCCGTGCGGGCATCGCCGCCCAGTGCTGTGGTGCCGTCGGAGACGATGCGGTCGCCCTCGCGCCGGGGCTTTGCGCCCGCGCAGAGCGGTACGGTGTCGAGATGGGTGGAGAACAGCAGATGCGGTCCCGGCCGCGTCCCCGGCAGATCGACGATGAGGTTGCCGGTTTCGGTCGGCAGGGGAATGCGCTTGTTGGCATCGTCGAAACGGATGGCCGAGGCCGGCACGCCGGCCTTCTTCAGCGCATCGCTGACCGCGGCCGCGATATTGGCCTCCTGGCCGGTCACGCCTTCGACCGAAAGGAACCGCATCAGATGCTCTTCGGCGGCCGCGACATCGAGTGAAATAGAGCTATCGCCCATGACATCCTCCGATGATTCAAATTTTCCGTCCGGGGTTGTGCGAGCCGGGCCGTCACAGACCCCAGGGCAAGCCCAGCGCCTTCCAGAGCGCAAAGAGAGCCGTCCAGAGAACAAATATCCACACGACATAGGGGAGCATCAGTGAAACGATCGTGCCAACGCCTGCCGACTTGTCGTATTTCTGGGCAAAGCCGACCACGAGCGCGAAATAGGCGTTGAGCGGCGTAATCGCGTTCATCGGCGAATCGCCGACGCGATAGGCCGCAAGCACAGCCTCCGGCTCGACGCCGAGCTTCATCAGCAACGGGACGAATACCGGCGCGAAGATCGCCCATTTCGCGATCGCCCCGGTCAGAAGCAGGTCGATGATCGCGACCACGACGATGAAGCCGAGGAGCAGCGGCAATGCGCCGATGTTGGCAGCCTGCAGGACGCCCGAAAGGCTGAGGGCCATGACAGTGCCAATATTGGTATAAGTGAAATAGGCGACGAACTGGCTCAGCACGAAAAACAGGAAGATCGTGCCGCCCATATTTTTGATCGACTTCTCGATCGCCCCGATCACCTCCGTCAGGGTGCGCAAGGTGCCCGCGCCGATACCGTAGGCCCAGCCGGTCACCAGGAACATGAGTACGATGAGCGTGATCAGGCCATTCATGAAGGGCGAACTGCCGATCAGCTCGCCGGTGGTGGGATCCCTCAGCGGTCCCCACGACGGTATCGTAAGAAAGCAGAATACCGCGATCAACCCGAGCAGCCCGAAGCCGGCAAAGCGCAAGCCGCGCGACTCCTGCTCGCCGAGCATGGCGCTCTGGTCGGTCGTGGTGCCCGCGGAGGCGTTTTCAGGATTATAGGCTCCGAGGCGCGGTGCAATCATGCGGTCGGTTATGAATGCGATGATGACCGTCAGAAACAACACCGATGCGATGGAAAACCAGAGGTTCGACGCTAGGCCGATCGATCTGTTGGGATCGACGAGATGAGCCGCGTCATTGGTGAATTCGACGAGCACGGTATCGAGCGGCTTGATCAGCATGTTGACCGTGAAAGCGCCTGCCACGGCGGCGAAGCCCAGCGCTAAGCCGGCCAAGGGATGCCTGCCGACAGCCAGATAGGCAATGCCGGCAAGAGGAATCAGGACCAGGTAGCCCGCATCGGCCGCTATGCTTGCCAATATGCCTACGAAGGCCAGAATATAGGTCAGCGCCCAGCGCGGAGACACCGCGACGAGCTTGTGGATCAGCGCGGTGACCAGCCCTGACTCCTCGGCGACACCAGCGCCGATCATGGCCGCGATCATCAGGCCAACCGCGGTAAAGGCCATGAAATTGGGAACGAGCGACTCGTACAGGAACCGAATGCCGTCGGCATTCAGCAGGCTGCGGATCGCTGTGCTCGCTTCCTCGATCTCATGCGTGTCAGGGTTGATGCGCTCGTACGTAACCGCCGTTCCAAATGCCCCTAGCACGGTCGACAACGCGATTACGATGGCAATCAGGATGAGAAAGATGATTACTGGGTGGGGAACCATGTTCCCCACTTTCTCGACGCCGTCGAGAAATCTCTGCATCAGGGTCTTCGGCGCAGCGTTCACGGTGGCCATTACTCGCCTCCCGCACAACTGTACCGTGACAGATGGCAGCCGCGGGCAATTGCTCCCAGCACCCTACTTCCCTTGCACAAATCATACAAGCCCAAAAGTTGCAACAAACAAGCAACCGATATTAACAACGTCCATTAATATTCCCAACTGCTAATATATATTCGGAACTGCGGTAGGTCGGTCTAATTAGACCGACCTATAGGGCGGACAATACCTGCGCCCTTATCTCGATTTGACGAGTCCCGAGAATCCCGCGATGGCCAGAAGGCTCAGTGCCCAGCCGATGACAGACTGGAAGAAGAAATAGTGCAGGACAACCCAGCCTATCGGCTTGGAAGAATCGGGCCTCCAGTATTCTCCCTGGCCCAGTTCCGTGACAGGAATGAGCGTATCGAGCGAATACATCCACGGGTGGGATTCGGGGTAGCTGGAGGCTTCGGGCTGGCTCAGGAAACAGGCCATTTGCGACTGGCCTATTTCGGCACGCCCGGCAATGACCTGCCCCGCCGACGGCATGTAGCGGCTGTCGGTTCGTTCGAGCGCAAACATTGTCCATTCAAGTGAACGAGAAACCACAGGGCTGTTGGGCTTGAGCGTGCCGCTGCGGTTGGCGAAGTCGAACACGGCAGCGCCGATCGCCCAAAAAAGGAAAAGCCAGACAAAGGCGTACAACGGTTGACGACCGTAGCGAACGGTTACAGCAAGTACTCCGTCGAATGTCGCCAATGCGATCCGCCACGCCGAGCTTCTTCGCAAGGCACGTTCGACGATCTCGGACAACGTGTTTAAACATACCTCGCCGCTCAGTTGGAAGCAGATCAACCATCGCCAGCAACCTCTGGATTGGAACAATGACGCCGAAACTCCGTTGAACAGGGTCGTTGTGGTCCCGGTCTTCCAGAGTATCTCCATCCGAACACCGGTGCAGCTACTCGAACTGGCAACCAGAGACATTTTTCGTCGGGCATCATATGTTATAGCGCAACAGTGCCATCGAATGTTATGGTTATGTACCGCCCAGATGGCAGTCGGGCACTTGGAAGAGCCGATCACGCTTTCGCCCGCGGGGAATAAGCGTCGTG
>NZ_AHAM01000300.1 GCF_000236565.1 Mesorhizobium alhagi CCNWXJ12-2
CTTCGAACGCCTTGAAGTGCGGCTTGTAGGCACCCGCCTCTTCGGCGGTCAAGACGGCATGGAAGGGCGCACCGAGCTTTGCCACGTTCGACGGAATCTGGGCCATCATGGAGTTCGTCAGGGTGACCAGCGGAATTTCCTTGGCCAGTTTGGCCAATCCCGCGGGGACGTCAGGATGCGGTCCCCATGTCGGGATGCGATTGTAGATCGTTTCAGCGTCTTCGGCACGGAATGCGATGTTGTTGCGGCGGCAGGTGCGCTCGAGCGCATTGTGAACGACATCCGCATAGGGCTTCCAGTCCTGCATCACCTCATCCAGGCGGTACCCCTGGAAGTTCCTGATGAATTCATCCATGCGCGGGCCACCCAGGAGATGGCCGAACAGATCCCGGGCGGCTTCCGCCATCTGGAAATTGATGAGGGTGCCGTGGCAATCAAAAGTCACGTATTTCGGCCGGAAGCGATTCATGTCCTTGGTTCCTGTCAATCTGCCCTATCAGCCGAGCATAATCGCAGGTGTTTGGCAGAATGTGCCACAATGCATGGTCATTCAGCAGAAGGCCCTCCGGTCGGCTGCCAAACCAGCACGCCCTTTCGCTGTGCGACCGTTCTCGCATTTTTGAGCCGAAGCGCCCTGAAAGGGGCACGCACGTTTTGGCAGGTCTTCCCGACCCGCTGGCGTCTGGCTGAGTCACTCTCAGCGGAACTAGCAACACAGGGCGCGTTGGCGACCGCTAAAATTCAACGGATAGCGCTTCTGGAGGTCGTCGACTTGCGCCTGGGTCAGGGGACGGGTTGCCATGCCCCTGAGGGCGAGGAACAGCTTCGCCGTTTCTTCCAACTCCTCGGTCGCGTAGACCGCATCGTCCAGGGTCTTTCCAGCCACGACCGGTCCGTGATTGGCCAGCAGCACCGCATGGTGCCGCGATGCGAGCTCGCCGACGGCCCGGGCCAGGTCAATATCTCCAGGAGCGAAGTACGGTATTAGAGGGAGCGTGCCCACGCGCATAACGTAGTAAGCGGTCAAGGGCGGCAGCACGTTTGAGTGGTCCACCCCACACAGGCATGAAACGGCGACTGAATGGGTGGAATGCAAATGAACGACGGCGCCGGCGCGGGCGCGCCTGTCGTAGACAACCGGGTGAAGAAACGCTTCCTTTGTTGGCGGATCCCCTCCAACCAGTTGCCCCGCAGCATCGATCTTCGCAAGCCGGGCGGGATCAAGTGCTCCGAGACTGGTTCCCGTCGGCGTCATCAGCCATCCATCGGCCAGCCTGACGGAAATGTTACCCGGCGATCCGAACATCAGTCCTCGGTCAAACATTGACTTTCCAAGCCGGGCAACTTTCTCGCGTAGTGCGGCTTCGGTCATGGGAGCATTCCAAAAGCATCTCGGAAGAATGTCGGACAACCGAAGTTGCCTGACTTGAGCGCCACGGCTAGCGGCCGCTCGCTTCCGACGACGTCGCACCAAGGAACCCCTGGCGCAATTTCGGCGCCAATGCGCAGCGTTCTCACGCCAAGGGCGAGTGACACGGCGCCAGAGGTTTCGCCGCCTGCGACCACGATCCGGCTGAAACCTTCCTTCTGCAGCCGCGCTGCAAGACCACTGAGAATTTCCTCGACTTTTCTGCCCGCCTCCAGGGTTCCGTATCTGGCTTGCGACTCCAGAAGCTCTTCGGCGATCGACGGACCGGCAGCGGCGGTGATTGGCGTGTCCGACCCGGTCAAGCCGGCGCGCCCTCGGCGCTTGGCAAGATGTCGCCTAGAAATAGCCGAGGATGGATTTGACTTCGAGATACTCCAACAAACCCTCGAGGCCGTACTCGCGTCCGTTTCCGGAGTGCTTGAAGCCGCCAAACGGCGCGTGTGGATCCCATGCTGGGTAGTTGAGATGCACTTGACCGGCGCGGATCTGCGACGCGACGTCCTTGACGACGTCCATATCCTTGCCCTGCACATGGGCCCCTAGGCCATAGACGGTATCATTGGCGATGGTGATGGCCTCCTCCACTGTCTCGTAGGGGATGATGCAAAGAACCGGTCCGAAGATCTCCTCCTGGGCGATGCGCATGCCCGTGCGCACCTCGGAAAAAACCGTCGGTTTTATGTAGAGCCCGACATTCAGGCCGGCTGGACGGCCCTGTCCGCCGGTGAGAAGCTTCGCGCCTTCCGAAATGCCGACGCCGATCATGGTTTGGATTCGGTCGAACTGAGCACGGTTTGCGATTGCACCGTGGGTGGTGGCTTCCGAGAGAGGATCTCCGACGACGATTTCATCTGCGGCCCGCTTGGCAATTGGCTCGATCTCGGAAAGCAACGCGCGCGGCACGATCATGCGCGTCGGCGCGCTGCATGACTGGCCAAGATTGCGGAAGGCAGCGGCTATGCCCAGCGAAACGGCGCGATCGAGATCGGCGTCGGGCAGGATCACGTTCGGCGACTTGCCGCCGAGCTCCTGCGCGACGCGCTTGACCGTCGGCGCGGCGGCCTCGGCCACCGCGATGCCGGCACGGGTAGAGCCGGTAATGGAGATCATGTCGACATCCGCATGGGACGCGAGACCTGCACCGACGCCGGGGCCGTTACCTTGGACGAGGTTGAAGACACCGGCCGGGAAGCCGGCTTCCTCGATCGCCTCCGCGAACAGAAGGGCGCTCAAAGGAGAAAGCTCGCTCGGCTTCAGCACAACCGTGCAGCCTGCGGCGAGCGCCGGCGCGACCTTGGCGGTGATCTGGTAGAGCGGCCAGTTCCACGGCGTGATCAGCGCGCAAACACCGATCGGTTCGCGGGTGACCGCGGTGTGGCCGCGCTGCTCGACGAAGGGGAAGGTTGTGAGGACATCGCGAGCGACCTGCACGTGGGCAATCGCTAGCGGCAACTGCGCGGTACGCGCATATCCGATCGCCGCGCCCATTTCGAGAGTCAGGCATTGTGCAAGCAGTTCAATGCGCGCTTCGAGCAGCGCCTGCAGGCGATCGAGCAGACCCGCGCGAAATTCCGGCTTGGTACGGCTCCAGGTGGCGAACGCCCGGCGGGCCGCCGAAACGGCCGCATCAACGTCCTCGCCATTTCCGAGCGGAAACCGGGTCACGGCCTCTTCCGTGGCCGGATTGACCACAACGCCCGTGGCGGTGCCCTGCGGCTCGCGCCATTCGCCATCGATGAAGAACCTGCCCAGGCGGCCGTTGCGAGACAGGTGTTCGAGGGGCGTGGTCATGTCACGAGGTCTTTCATGCGGTAATAGGCGCCGAGGATTGGCAGGAACCAGGGACGCCCGAAATAGCCGGGGATCGCGGGCCAGTCGAAATCCCTCCACGGATTGAGCTCGGGGCGCCCGTCCATGACCTCGGTCATGATACTGCCCATCAGCGTCGACATATGGGTGCCGTGCCCGCTATAGCCCATTGAGTAGTAGACGCCGTCGCGCTCGCCGGCGCGGGGCAGGCGGTCGCGGGTCATGTCGACCAACCCACCCCAGCAGTAGTCGACCCGGACACCCGCCATTTCGGGGTAGACGTCGACCATCGCCGCTTTCAGGATTCGGCCGCTTTTTTCGTCTGACTGAGGGTTGGAACCCGCAAACCGAGCCCGGCCGCCGAACAGCAGGCGATTGTCCGGGGTCAGCCGCCAGTAGACGACGAGGTTGCGCGTGTCGACCACATTGCGGCCCGTCGGCATCAGGCGCTTGATCTGCGGAGGCGACAGCGGTTCCGTCACGATCAGGAAGGCGCCGACCGGCACGATGCGGCGGCGGATCCATCCAAGCGGACCGACCTTGGAAATGCCGCTCGCCAGCAGAACCTGCCGCGCGACGATCTTGCCTCGAGGGGTCTCAACCTCATGCCCGCCGGCGACCTTGCGCATGGCCATGACCGGAGCATGTTCATAGACCTCCGCGCCACGCCGCGCCGCTGCGGTCGCCAGTCCCCGGACGAAACGCCCGACATGCATGCTGGCGCTCTTGGGAAACAGCAGCCCGCCGTGGTAGCGGTCGGTCCCGACCTCGCCCTGCAGGTCGGGCCGGGCGATCATCCTCGTTCCGGGATCGACATTGGCCGCCAGCAGCTCCTGGCTGCGTGCCAGCATGTCGTAGTGCTCGGGCTTGGCCGCAAGCTTGAGCTTTCCCACGCGCGAGAAGCTGCAGTCGATGTGTTCGTCCTGGACCAGCCGCTCGACCAAATCGACGCCGGCGTCGAAAGCCTTGTAGAGCGCGTTTGCGGCATCCTTGCCGTACTTGCCGGCCATGATCGCATAGTTTTGAGCAAAGCCGTTGTTGCACATGCCGCCATTGCGCCCCGACGCGGCGTTGCCGATTGTTTCAGCCTCGAGCAGGGCAACCCGGGCGCCCTTCTTGGCGAGGGCCAATGCGGCGGAGGATCCGGTCAGACCGCCGCCGACCACGGCCACGTCATAGCGACCTTCGAGGGGGTTGGACGATCCGTCATCGAACGGTTGAGACGTATCCAGCCAATAGGACGTAAGTTTCATTTTGCACCACCAGTGCGTCAATTTGCATGGGCGCCATGCAAAGCGTAGAGATTGAAGCCCTACCAGCCGCGGATCCGCTCCCAACGCGCCTCGATCTCGGGGCTCTCACCGTTGATGACGCTGTAGAAGTCATGCTGGGCGGCCATCGCGCAGGCATGGTTGGGCAGGATCCGGATCCGCGTACCGACCGGGAGCTCGGGCATGCTCTTGCCGGAACCGTTGCGGATCGCGAGGATGCCGTGCTCCTGGCTGGCCTGGGACACGACTACATCTTCGAGCACCCGCCCCTTTTCGTCACAGACCACACCATAGCCTTGGTCGAGCTGCTGGTTCGCGGTTCCGCGGTCGCGCGAAAGCGCCATCCACCCAGCATCGACCAACACCCATCCTTTTTCCGGCTTGGCGCCGATCACAGTGGCCAACACGGAAATCGCGATATCGTCGATGGTACAGACCCCGACCCCGTGCTGGACGAGGTCGAAGAACATGTAGACCCCGGCGCGCAACTCCGTGACGCCCTCGAGTTTCTGGGCGAAGTGCGCCGTCGGCGTCGAGCCTAGGCTGACGATCGGGCAGGCATGGCCGTGGGCACGCAAAGTTTCGGCCGCGCGCACGGTGGCCGAACGCTCGTTCTCGGCTGCCTCGACCAGTGCATCGGGCGTGCTCAAGCCATAGGACTCGCCCGCATGGGCGAGAACGCCGACGAGCTTGGCGCCCGCCGCGACGACCCTTTCGGCCACCTCGAGCAGCCTGGGATCGTCCGGCTTCAAGCCACCGCGATGGTCATCGCAGTCCAGTTCGATGAAGACGGACGGTGTCACGCCGGTGGTCTCGCGCACGTCGGCCAAAGCATCGGCCTGCTCCACGGAATCGAGCAGCAGCTTCACATCAGCGCCGGTACGGCGACAAATCTCCATGGCGCGCTTAGCCGAAACCGGCGACATGCCGACCGCATAAGTCATGTCGCGAAAGCCGTGGCCCGCGAAATACTCCGCCTCGGCGATGGTCGAGACCGTGATCGCGCCGGGTTCGCGGGGAAAGACGCCTCGGGCGACGTCGATGCTCTTGGCCGTCTTCATGTGAGGGCGCAGCACCACGCCCAGCTTTCTGGCGCGCTCGGCGAGACGCTGAACGTTGCGCTCGAGCCGTCCGCGGTCCAGAAGCAGCGACGGGGTGATGAGGGCGTCGATCGTTTTGGCCGCTTCACGCGCTTTTACGTTTGGCTCCATCTTTCCCGTATCCTTATTCCTTAACCGAACGACTGGTTTGCCAAGGCATACATGCGGGCGGCCCCATCGGACACTGGCCGCCGCCCCTTGACCATAGCGGTCGCATAACCGACTCGCTCGAGGCCTAGGCTCTCCAGCCAGTCGCCCAACCCGTGTTCGGCATAGACGTCGATGCGCACGAATTGCCGGTGAAGCGACGAAAGCTGGGCCAGGATCAGGAGGCGCGCGTCTTGTGCGCTTTCAGCTGCAACAGGGCCGATCACGTAGCCGCGCCCGAACCTCCTGGCGATGACGTAACCCGCAACCCTTCCCCAGCGTTCGATGACCAATACATTGCCCACTTCAGCGAGCGCCGCCACCATCGACGGCCGGGGCATGCCCGTGGCCCGTCCGTCGAAGGCCTGAATCGCCGCGAGGTCGGAGACTGTCGCCTGGCGAACGTCGGTGCGCGCACTCTGCGTCACCGGGAGGGTCAGCGGGCCCTGATGCTGGAGCACGGTACCCCAGGCGGTGAAGCCGCGTCGCTTGTAGAGCGTGAGCCCCTCTTCGGTCGAATTGAGCAACACGTCGCGGCCGTCCGTTGCCTCAAGCAGTCCATTAAAGAGTCGCGAGCCGTAGCCACCGCCTTGTGCGGAGGCGGTGACGATGATCATCCCGGCGGTGGCATATGTCTGTCCGTAGTTCCACCACAGGGCCGTGCCGATCACTTCGCCTGCCCGCTCCAAGACCAGGCCCTGGCCGACCATGGCGGCGAATTCCCAGTCTTCATGGCGATAAGGCCAGGCCATCTCCTGCGACAGCCTCAGCGCGCCCGGCACGTGGCGGGTTTCGAAGTTCATCAGCTCGATTGGGGCGCTGACGGTGTCTCTCTCATATTCGAGGGCCATTGGTGGAACGCTGTCTCTTGGTCCGAGGTCGTTTTGAAGTCAGACCTTAAAGTCGCTCCAGACAGGCAGATTTCCCTGCTGTTTTACCCTGTTAACTCGACGGGATCATTCGTTTTGACCCCGTCCCTCGGCATACAAAATGGCGCAAATCGAGTGAAACTACTCATCTGCCATCCTGCGTCGCCCATCATGGTTGCCAGTCGGCGTGGCGTCCGCGCCTCTACACCGATGTAATCTCGGGCTGACCACGCCATGCACGGGAACACTTTGTCGCGATGAACGGCTTGATGCTCACAAGGAAGTTTGGATGATCTACATCAGCGAAGAGGAGTCTGCCGCCCTTGTCACACATGAACTTGCCTTTGAGGCGGCGCGGCAAGCTCTCGTGGCCGCAGCTTGCAAGCAGAGCTGGGTCTTTCCCGCTGTTCTCGGGCGCACGCAGGAGGCGACCAATACCTTCTCAATCAAATCCGGTTCGTCTGACCACCTGACCGGCGTGAAAATTGGCTCCTTCTGGTCGGGCAACCCGGCACGTGGCCTTCCCCGCCACAACTCAACTGTCGTACTGCTCGATCAGCATACAGGTCGGCTCGGCGCCGTAATCGAGGCCGGGAAGGTCAACGCCTACAGGACGGCCGCCGCCGACGCGGTTGCGGCCGATCTTCTTGCGCGGGCGCAAGCCAAGGTTCTGGCGATATTCGGCGCCGGCAACCAGGCGGGCTTCGAAGTGATGGCGTTGGCACGCATCCGCCCAATCGAAACCATGCTGGTCGTGGCCCGCCCTTCGCCGCGACGCGACGCGCTTGTCGATCAGATCGGCGAAAGGGGCCTGGAGGCGCGCGCTGCCTTGCCCGAGGAGGCCGTGCGCGCGGCCGACATCGTGGTGACGGCGACACCCTCACGCGAACCGCTGTTCGACGCCGCTTGGGTGGGACCCGGAACCCATATTGTCAGCATGGGGTCGGATGCTCCGGGCAAGCGCGAATTGCCTAGCGAACTATTTCCCAGGGCACGTCTGTTTTGTGATCTGCTTTCCCAGTCAGTCCAGATCGGCGAGTTCCAACACGTGCGCGACGAGATCGACGCCGGCGTGCTTGCGGTAACACCAATCGGCGAGGTGATTGAGAAGCGTGCACCTGGACGCCGCTTCGACAACGAAATCACGGTCTTCGACAGTTCTGGTATCTCCCTACAGGACCTCTACATGGCCGACGCACTGATCCGCGCAAACGCGTCCCACCGCTGACCTGTCGTGCTAGCCCGCGGCAAGCTGCACCACGCACCACCGTTAACGATGGCGGCAAGACCAATCGGGCTTCGCTCAGGCGAGGTGCAATGTGCACCAAGCGGCAACCTTCGATCCTGTGCCGTGGCGTGTCCACGAGCCTAAGTAACGTCAATGCAATTTGAGACGCGGACGGACAACCCGGTTGACCTGGCCAACCAAGATAAGAGCCAATCCCTTGACCCAGCCATGGACGGCCAGCAAGTGCATGCGGTACAAAGACACGTAGATCATCCGGGCCAGCCGCCCCTCGATCGCCATCCGCCCCCCGACGAGGTTTCCCATCAAGCTACCAACGGTGGAAAATCGGCTCAATGACACCAGCGAGCCCTTGTCGCGATAGACAAATGGTTCCGGCGTTTCCCCGGCAATCAAGTGAAGAATGTTGCGATAAGCCGTCGATGCCATCTGGTGGGCAGCCTGAGCGCGTGGTGGCACCGGGCTGCCCGCGCCCTCTGGCTTGAAAAAGCAGCAATCGCCTAAAGCGAAGATGCGCTCGTCCCGGCTCGTTTGCAGGGTGGGAAGGACGACAAGTTGTCTGCTGCGCGCCACCTCCAGTCCGTCGAGATCTTCCAGAATACGTGGCCCCTGCACTCCTGCAGCCCAGACGCAAATATCGGCGTGTATCTCCTCTCCGCTAGCGCACCTCAGTCCCATTTCCATTGCTTCCGATACAGCTGTGTTTGCGAGCACCCGGACGCCGAGGGCCTCAAGTTCCTCATGCGCCGCTTTTGCCAAAGCTTCTGGCAGAACCGGAAGAATCCGCGGCCCCGCCTCAATCAGGGTGACCCTCATCCGCGTCTCGTCGAAGACTTCCAGGCCGTAATGCCTAAGAGATGATGCAGCATTGTAGAGTTCAGCAGCGAGCTCAACGCCGGTCGCGCCGCCACCTACGATAGCAATATCGACGGACACGTCCTCGGCTGGATCAGCTGACATCGTCCTTGAAACCCGAAGACAATGATTCAGCAACTTCAGTCGAAAGCGATCGGCTTGATGACGATCTTCTAGGAAAAGACAGTGGCCCTTCACTCCCGGCGTACCGAAGTCGTTTGAGACCGAACCGATTGCGATAACGAGGTAATCGTACCGGAGCCGATGTCGACCAACCAGTTCCGACCCGTCATCGTCGTAAATCGGCGCCACGATCACCTGCCGCGCTGTCCGATCGATGGCCTCCAACGAGCCGTAGAAGAAGCGGTAGCCCCAACGATAGCCGTGGCTGCGATAGCCAATCTCGTCGAGATTTGCATCGAGTGATCCAGCCGCAACCTCATGAAGAAGCGGCTTCCAGACATGAGTGTGGTTCCGCTCCACAAGAATGATGTCAAAATCCTTGCGGCCGAGCCGTGCTCCGAGCCGCCGCACGAGCTCCAGACCTCCAGCCCCACCGCCAACGACCACTATCTGAGTCTTCATTCCCGCTTGCCCGGTCCGTAGAGGAATGCCCTTCAAAAAATGCCCGCTTGTCAGCGGCTGGCGCGCCACCAGGCGATACGGTCCAACAGTGCGTAGCCCTTGATAACGGCCGGCATGAACCACGGATCGCCATGATAGAGCGGGATGGCCGCAGGCGGCCGAAAGTCGAATGCGGTGCGCGCCTGCTCACCATGTCCCATCAGCTTGTAGGCGGCACGCGTGCCGACCCACGGCGCCCAGACGACGCCCGAACCGCAGAAGCCGGTGGCATAGACCACGCCGTCCTTCTCGAAGATGCGGGGCAGCATGTCGCGGTTCATGGCCACGTTGCCGAACCAGCTGTGGGAAAGGCGAACCTTCTCCAGCTCCGGGAAAAGTCCGACTAGCCCGTTGCGCAGACGGAGCGTCGGCGCTGCCGGATCGCCCACGCGCGAGCTGTCACGCCCACCCAGCAGAATGCGCCTGCCGTCCGGCGAAGGGCGGTAATAGAAGCCAAGCTCGCGGCCCTCGCCCATCATCATCCGCTTCGGCATCAGGCGAGCCATCATCTCAGGCGCGAGTTCCTCAGTTGCAATGATGCGGCTGCGAACCGGCACCAGCCGGCGGCGCAGGAAGGGGTTGGCGCCATCCGTATAGCCGTTTGTACAGACCAGAATCTGCCGCGCCTGCACCGTCCCTGCCGAGGTCTCGACGCGGAACCCCGACCCATCCCTCTCCATCGAGGTCACGGGCGTGTTTGAATGCACCGTCAGTCCCGTAGCGAGCGCCACCCGCAGGAGCTCGGCGTGGAACTTGGCCGGGTGCAGCCCACCAATGTCCATCCGCACCACGCCGCCGCGGTAGAAGTCGGTCCCGATGTAGTTGCGCTGCTCCGAATGGGGAACGGGGTAAGATTCGACCGCAAGTTTCTTCGCCAAAGCCTCAGCGCCGCGGGCCATCTTCTCGTACTGTTCGTATCCGATGGCGCCTTTGAAAAGACCAACCAACTTGAGGTCGCAGTCGAGCTTTTCCGTTCTGATGAAATCGTAAAGGAATTCGCGCGCGATCTTGCCCTCGGCCTCGATCGCCAAGGCTTTCTCTTCGCCGAAGCGCCGGGTGATGGTGGCGTAGTCCAGCCGGATACTCCCACTCGTAATTCCGCCATTGCGCGTTGAAGCACCCTCGCCCGGATTCATCGCATCAAAAGCTGCAACCGAGCGTCCTTCGTGCGCCAGCGCGAGCCCGGCTGAAAGGCCGGCGTAGCCAGCGCCGACGATGGCTACATCAAGCTTCCTGGCCAAGGGCTGCGGCGGCAGCGGCACGACGGGCGCCGCCTCCCACCAGTAAGGTGTATTCTTGTCGGCGACGTTGGGCTCGTGCACGTGAGTGACTTCTCGCTGCGTTTGCTGGATCGGGAATGGGCCGTGTTTGCCGGCGAGATCAGACCCGATCGTCTCGCACGTCGAGCGCATCGCGCAGTCCGTCGCCGATGAAATTAAAGCTGGTTACGGCGATCGTGATGGCGGCCCCGGGAATGATCGCCAGCCAGGGCGCACTGTCCAGATATTGCTGGGCGCCCTCCAGCATGTTGCCCCAGCTGGGCAGCGGCGGCTGAATGCCATAACCCAGGAAACTGATATAGGCTTCCAGCAGGATTGCGCGCGCCACTGTCAGCGTCGCGGCCACGATGATCGGACCCATGGCGTTGGGCAGGATCTCGCGGAACATGATATGCGTGCCACTCAGCCCCACCATGCGCCCGGCCAGCACAAACTCGCGCTCGCGCAACGACCGAACCTCGGCCTCGACAATTCGGGCCACCTCCATCCAGCTGGTGATAGCGACGATGACCGTGACCATGGCGGGGCTCGGCTTCAGTGCCGCGGCCAAGGCAAGCAACAAGAAGATGGAGGGGAATGACAGGAAGCCGTCGACCGTGCGCATCAGTGCTGCGCCGATCCAGCCGCCGCGGTAGCCCGCGATCACGCCGACGAGCGTTCCGATCAGCGTCGACAGCAGCATGGCGAAGAATGCCACCAGCAGGGAGGTCCTCCCCGCCATGAACAGTCGCGCCGCCACGTCCCGGCCCAAAGGGTCGGTCCCGAGATAATGGTCGCCGGACAGGGGCGGTGAAAAGCGGGCGCGCAAATCGATGTAGAGGGAATCATAGGGCAGGAGATGAGGGCCAAAGACGCATGCCAGCGTAAGTAGGGTGATCATCGCCACCCCCAGCAACGCCAGATGATGGCTCGTGAAACGGCGCACGGTGCGGCTACGCCACCAGCGGCTTGGTTCTGCATTTGCGGCAAGAGCGGTCATTTCGGGTGCCTCCTGTTGGGCATGAGGTTAAGCACTCAACCCAGACGAATGCGCGGGTCGACGATCGCCACCACGATGTCTGCGATCAGGTTGCCGAGAATGACGAGGATGGCTGAGAACATCAGCAGTCCCATCACGACCGGGTAGTCGCTGTAGCCGAGGCTGTCCAAGAACAGCCGACCCATCCCCGGCCAGGTAAACACTGTCTCCGTCACCAGCGCGCCGGTCAGGATGCTCGGAAGCTGCACCCCGGCCAGTGTGATCATCGGCAAAAGCGCATTGCCGACGACGTGCTTCATTATGACTCGGCGCTCGCTCAGGCCCTTGGCGCGGGCGGTCTTGACAAAATCCTGGCTGATGGCGTCGAGCGTTGCTGTGCGCATGTAGCGGCTCCAGATCGCGACATGCACCAGCGACAGCACGATGCTTGGCAGGATCAGGTGATGCAGGTAGTTCAGGACCGAACCGTCGCCGATCGTGTACATGTTGCCTGCAGGAACCCAGCCCAGCCGCAGGGAGAAGATGTAGATGCCGACGAGCCCGAACCAGAAGGTCGGGATCGACAGCGCGACCATAGCTCCGACCGTCGCCACATGGTCGAACAGCGAATAGCGGTGCGTGGCGCCACGAATGCCGATCCAGGTGCCGATCGCGATGGCAATCGCGGTGGACGTACCCATCAGCAGCAGCGTGGCAAAGACGTGCCGGCCAATCACGGCCAGCACAGGCGCGCCGTCGCGGAAGGAGTGGCCCCAGTCGCCTTGGAGAAGCCGCCAGGCCCAGTCGAAATACTGCATCCACAGCGGTCGATTCAGCCCCAATTGCTCTTTCAGGCGATCGAGATCGTCTTGCGTCATGCCGGGATCGAGCCCGAATTGCGCGAGCGGACCGCCCGGTAGCAGGTTCAGGACGAGGAACCCGATGACCGACACGATCAGGAGCAGGATGAGGCTCTGCGAGAGCCGGTTGAGCAGGAAGCCGCGCATTCAACTCTCCTCTGTCAAGACAGCGCCGATGACTGGCCGCCGCCGCAAGGCGGCGGCGGCATAAGTATGTCAGCCCTTCCAATGCCATCCGGCGGCATGCCAGGATGCGACGCGGGCGTTGGAGTTTGCCTCGAAACCCTCCAGCCCTTCCTTGCGGCCGAACACGTTGGCGTAGGCAAACAGAGGCAGGAACGGCAGATCCTGACGGACGATTTCCTGCACACGCAGATAGATGGCGCGCCGCTCTTCCCGGTCGAAGGTGCGGGTGCCCTTGTCGAGCAGTGCATCGACCTCCGGGTTGGAGTATTGGCCTGTGTTCGAGCCCTTTCCGCCCTTCGCAACAATCGCCTTGGTGTGCAGGCGGTTGGAAACGTCGGGGTCGCCCGCGATGACGTTGGTTACACCGGAGATCGCTGACTCGAACTGGGATTTGAGCCAGAAATCGCCCCACATGACGGCGGCCGGCAGGTTCGAGATGGTCATCTCCACCCCGATCTCGGCGAATGTCTGCTGCAGGAACTGCTGCGTCTGCTCGCGCAGGTGGTTGCCGGAGGTGGTGGAGTTGGCGAACGACAGACGCACCCCGTCCTTCACTCGTATTCCGTCAGCTCCAGGTACCCAGCCGGCCTCGTCGAGGATCTGACCCGCGCGCTCGATGTTGAACTCCTGTGCCGGCAGGTTCGGATTGTAGTAGTAGGAATTCTGCGGCATGAAGGTCTCGGTGGGGTTGTGGACCCCGTAATAGAGTGCTTCGAGGATCGCTTTCCTATCGATTGCGGCGTAGAGCGCCTGGCGGACCGCCGGGTCCTTGAATTGCGGCTTCTCAAGATTGAGATAGATCGACTCGACCGATGCCCCGCGCTCCAGCATGACCGCGCGATCCGGTAGTTTGCTGGCTTCCTCATAGTGGTCGGCGGTTATGAATGCCTGGTCGACAAGATCAATGTCGCCGCTCTTGAACTGGGTGTAGAGCACTGTCATGTCGGGGATGTATTTGAACACGAGCCGCTCCAAATAGGGGCCCTCCCCGGCATAATCCGCGTTCGCGACGAGTTCGATATGATCGCCGGCGATGCGCTGCGCCCACTTGAATGCGCCAGTGCCGACAGGCGCCTGATTGAAGGCGGCGGCATTTGGGTCGGCTTCTTTTTCGAGGATGTGCTTGGGAACCATGAAGGTTTCGGCGAGAAACGACAGGTAGGGGGCGAAAGCCTCCTCCATCCGCCAGGTGAGCTCGGTCGGCGAGACCACCTTGATATCGCGCACCAGCGAATGGCCGGCCGTGCGCCACGCGCGGAATTTCGGATTGGTGATGAGCTCGAGAGTGAATTTCACGTCATCGGCAGTGAAGGGCTCGCCGTCGTGCCAGCGGACGTCATCACGCAGGCGAATGCGCCACACAAGTCCGTCCTCTGAAATGCCGCCGTTGTCTTGGCTGGGCACTTCGACCACAAGATTGGGTTGAAGAACGCCTTTGGGATCCATGCGAACGAGTGTATCAAACACTGAGAAATGCACAGCGTCATCGCACTCGGTATGCGGCATCAGTGGATTGAAGACGGTGGGTTCCTGCGAAAATCCGACGACGACGCGGCCGGTTGGGCTCGCCGGAGGCGTCTGGGCGAAGGCGGGTTTGCCCAACAGATTGGGCGCAATGAGGCCTGCAGCCCCGCCTATCGCCATCAACCGCATTGCATCGCGCCGCGAGTAGTTTGATTTGGAGTTTGAACGTTCAGTCATTGGAATTCCCCTTGTTCTGGCGGTATCCGCCGTGCTCTTACCCATTTGCTGCAACCGGACGGGTCGGTCCCGGCTGCTCTCCAGGAATCGCCGCCACCAGCTCACGCGTGTAGGCTGATTGCGGGTCGAGGAAGATTTGCGAGGGGGGACCGCGTTCCACGATCCGCCCTTTCTGCATCACCGCGATTTCGTCGCAGATCTGGCTGGCGACGCGCAGATCGTGGGTGATGAAGATCATCGACACGCCGGTCTCCCGCTGGATCTGATCCAGCAGCTGCAGGATCTGGGCCTGGATCGACACGTCGAGCGCCGACACAGCTTCGTCGGCGATCAGCAGCTTCGGTTTGAACATCAGCGCCCGAGCAATGCCTATGCGCTGGCGCTGCCCACCGGAAAATTCGTGCGGATAGCGGCCAAAGGCGCCGGCATCGAGCCCGACATGAGCCAAAAGCGCCTTCGCCTCATCACGCGCCTGGGCATAGGGCGTTCCGTGCGCGACTGGGCCAACGGTCAGGATGTGGCCGATCGTCGAGCGCGGGTTGAGCGAGGCGAAGGGGTCCTGGAAGATCATCTGAACCCGCGGCCGCAGCGGGCGGAACTCGGCTTCGGAAAGCCTGGCTATGTCGCGGCCCTCGAACAGAATCCCGCCGCCGTCGCTGTCCAGCAGCTTGATCAGAAGCCGGCCGAGCGACGATTTGCCCGAACCGCTTTCGCCCACCACGCCAAGCGTGCGCCCGGGCGCCAGATCGAACGAGACGTCGTTGACCGCGGGCACGACGCGCGCTTTGCCGAACAGCGCACTGCCACTGCGGTAGGTCTTCACCAGGCCCTCGACCTTCAGGATCGGCGCCTTGTTGGCCGTTTCCAGAGGAACGCGGTCCTCGCCGGTCAGGCGCGGGACGGCCGCGATAAGGCGCCGGGTGTAGGGAGGGCCGGGCGATTTCAGGACCTGTTGGGCGCTGCCCTGCTCGACGATGTGGCCCTTCTCCATCACGACGACGCTGTCTGCTATCTCGGCCACCACCCCGAAGTCGTGGGTGATGAACATGACGCTCATTCCCTTGCGGCGCTGAATGTCGCGGATCAGCTCCAGAATCTGCGCCTGGGTGGTCACGTCGAGCGCGGTCGTCGGTTCATCCGCGATCAGGATCGTGGGTTCCAGCGCCAGCGCCATGGCAATCATCACCCGCTGCCGCTGCCCGCCGGAGAGGCGGAACGGATACTGGTGATACATGAGTTCCGGGTCGGGCAGTCCAACCTCGGTCAGCAACTCGAGAGCGCGGCCGCGGCGGGATTTCGGCGTGCCGACGCCATGCGCCGCCATGACCTCGTCGATCTGTGCGCCCACGGTCATCAGCGGATTGAGCGCCGAGAGCGGGTCCTGAAAGATCATCGACACCACCCGGCCGCGCAGGCTGCGCAGCTTGTCCGGCGACAGGCCTATGATGTTCATCCCGTCCAGGTGGATGGCTCCCGAGGAGACGTGGATCACCCGAGACAATAGTCCCATGATGGCGTTGGCGGTAACCGACTTGCCGGATCCGGACTCGCCTATGACGCACAGAATCTGGCCGCGTTTCAGATCGAAGGAGATGTTCTCGACGGCATGGGTCCGTTCCATGCCTTCCGGCAAGGTTATCGTGAGATCACGCACCGAAAGGGCCACATCGTGGGGGGCTACAGCCTGGATGCTTGCGACCATCGAGATCACCTCCCTTGCAACCGCGCAGGCTGGCCCGTTGCGGATTGTGTTTTCGATCCCCGCCTCGCGGCGGTCCATCGGTCAAAACTGTTCCCTATTGTGAACTCTCCGGCTCACTGTCCAAGGCCCCTTCTGTGGCCCTTTAGAGCCTGCCTGCCTCTTGGCAGATGTCCGGGGAGCAACGCACCTTAATTGCCGATCAGTTTGACTCTTTCTGGCCGGCAGAGTCGCCGGAAGTTGGCGCCCAGGCAGCAGGAACTTCTGAAAAGGAGGTCGAAATTGGCATTTTCGCTCTGCGCCTGTTTCGGCGCCCGAGAACAAGTCACGCAAGCCCGTCCTTGAACCGATAGTATGCGCCTACTATGGGACGGAACCAAGGCTTGCCGGCATGCAAGGCCATGCCCTCGAGCGGGTTCTTGTCCCTGCGACCCATCGCGATGTCAGCCGGCGCATTGCCGATCAGGGTCGATCTATGTGCACGGTACCTCGAATAACCCATGCCATAGATCACACCGTCGGCGCTGCCGGCCGGAGGACGGCGATCCGGCATGCAACCGACGAGGCCGCCTCAGCAACAATCGATCTCGACGTTCGCCAGTGCGGCAACATGCCGACAATCTGCTCGCTGTTGTGGCGGGCCTATGACGCCTCGATCGACATGATCGAGGCGATGATCGAGGAAGAGAAGATTGCGTGCAGCTTCCGCCGGACTGCAAGCTCAAGCTTGCTTCCAAGCCCTCGCATGTGCGACCAGACGCACCATACCCGACATTGGGCCTCGACGAGTGCGACCTTCACGCCAATTTGGCGAGCTTGCGCACAGCGTTCAAGCCGGTGAAGCCGGCGCCGATTACGATCACCTCAAAATCCCCCGAGACGGCGCCGGCCAAGGCTCCGCCAAATGGAACTGACGTGTCATGCAGTGGGAAGCAAACTTCATTGTTGCGTCACCCCATGCTCGTCTGAAGCCGTTCCGAATGCAGTGCGTTTATGTCCGAATCCGAGGGTGCGACCGGCGTTACGCGCAACAATTGCCTGTCCTGCGCGCCTGAAACCGCAGGATATTCCGTCCAAGCACAATCTCCGCAGCGTAGGCCTGTGGGCAGCAGGATAGAATGCGTCAAACATAAGGTTTCCTGCCCATGCCCGCACCGCTCATGCACATTGAATCCAGTTCATCGCTGCCTCGGGAGGCAGATGTCGTGGTGATTGGCGGCGGCGTGGTGGGCGTGTTCAGCGCGTACTACCTGGCGCGCCGCGGCATCAAGGTGGCTCTGGTCGAGAAGGGGCGGGTTGCAGCGGAGCAGTCCAGCCGCAACTGGGGCTGGTGCCGCCAGCAGAACCGCGATGCGCGCGAGCTGCCGATGGCAACGAAGAGCCTCGATCTCTGGGAGAAAGTGACACAGGAGACCGGCCAAGACACCGGCTTTCGCCGTTGCGGGCTCCTCTATCTCTCGCAAAGCGACGATGAGCTGGCGGGCTGGGCAAAGTGGCGCGATTTTGCGAGGACGGTCGGCGTCACGACGCATGTGCTGAGCGCCGAAGAAGCCACCGAGAAGGGTAAGGCAACCGGACGCAAGTGGAAGGGCGGCGTTTTCTCACCGACCGACGGAACGGCAGACACCTCGAAGGCCGTGCCTGTTGCCGCGCGTGGGATCATTGCAGCTGGCGGCACCGTGCATCAGCATTGCGCGGCTCGTGGCATAGAGCTGAGCGCCGGCCGGGTCAGTGGTGTCGTGACGGAAGCGGGAACCATCCAGACGAAGATCGTCGTCATGGCCGGAGGGGCGTGGGCTTCGTCCTTCTGCAACCAGCTTGGTATCCGCTTCCCACAAGCTTCCGTGCGTTCTTCCATTCTAGCCGTGGCGCCCGGCGCAAACGGCCTGCCGGATGCCCTGCATACTGCGCACGTCTCGCTGACGCGGCGCGGCAACGGTGGATTCACGCTGGCGATCAGCGGGCGCGCGCGCGTCGATTTCACGACGCAGCAGTTCAGGTTCAGCCGCGAGTTCGTGCCCATGTTCGCCCGCCGCTGGCGCAGTCTCGCCCCGGGTGCATTCGAGGGCTGGCGTCAAGGTCATGAAAGCCTGGGTAAATGGGCTCTCGACGACATCACACCAATGGAGCGGAACCGGATTCTCGACCCCAAGCCTGACATGAAGCAGATTCGCCTGACACATCAAAGAGCCTGCGAATTGCTGCCTGAACTCAAACGCGTCGCGATTTCCGATGCCTGGGCAGGTTATGTCGACAGCACGCCTGACGGCATCCCGGCAATCGGTGAAGTGGAGGGGATTCCGGGCTTCATTCTAGCCGCGGGATTTAGCGGCCACGGGTTCGGGATCGGCCCCGGCGCGGGGCACATGATTGCCGATATCATCACCGGCAGCGAGCCGATCGTCGATCCGCGTCCCTACAAGCCCGAACGTCTGAAAATGGCTGCCTGGGGCAAGGTCGCTGAATTCTGATGAGGGCCGCCCTGGGCGGCGTCACGATAAGCAACACGGGGAAGTTCCGCATGCGTGAGTACCAGATTGCCGCCATACCAGCCGACGGGATCGGCCCAGAAGTCATCACAGCGGGCCTGCAGACGCTCGAGACGCTCCAACAGCGCTGCGGCGATTTCAAGCTTCGCGTCCAACACTTCGATTGGGGCTCGAATTATTACAAGGCCCATGGCCTTATGATGCCCGAGGATGGGCTGGCACAACTCAGGGCATTCGACGCTATTTTCTTCGGCGCCGTCGGCGCCCCTGATGTGCCCGACCATATCACCCTCTGGGGGCTTCGGCTGCCGATTTGCCAAGGCTTTGACCAGTATGCCAATGTGCGGCCGACCAGGATCCTGCCTGGGATCTCATCGCCTCTCGCCGGTATCAGCCCTGGCGGTCTGGACTGGGTCATCGTGCGGGAGAACTCCGAGGGCGAGTACTCGGGCCACGGTGGCCGTGCCCATCGCGGGCTTCCCGAGGAGGTCGGAACCGAGGTCGCGATCTTCACGCGCGTCGGCGTCACCCGCATCATGCGTTATGCATTCCGGCTGGCACAGTCACGGCCGCGAAAGCTCCTGACGGTCGTCACGAAATCCAACGCGCAGCGCCACGGCATGGTAATGTGGGACGAAATCGCCGCCGAGGTGGCAGGGGAATTCCCCGATGTCACGTGGGACAAGATGCTGGTCGATGCTATGACAGTGCGCATGACGCTGAAACCTTGGAGCCTCGACACGGTCGTCGCCACCAATCTTCATGCGGATATCTTGTCCGACCTTGCCGGCGCACTTGCGGGCAGTCTCGGCGTGGCGCCGACCGCCAATATAGATCCCGAGCGGCGCTATCCCTCGATGTTCGAGCCCATCCACGGCTCAGCATTGACATTGCCGGCAAGGGAATCGCCAACCCTGTCGCCACGTTCTGGACCGCCGCTCAGATGCTCGAACATCTGGGCGAAAGCGAAGCAGCCGCTCGGTTGATGCGCGCAGTGGCCTCCGTCACGGCAGAAGGCGTACTGACGCCGGACATAGGCGGAACAGCGACCACGCACGAAGTGACGGACGCGGTCTGCAAGGCGATCCGCGGATCGAATCTGTGATAGGCTTTTCCTATGAAGCTCGACAAGATCGACATCAAAATTCTATGCGAATTGCAGAAGCATGGGCGGATTTCCAACGTCGAGCTGGCGGAACTGGTTAATCTTTCAGCGAGCCCATGTCTCATGCGGGTCAAACGGCTCCAGGCGGAGGGCTTCATTACCGGTTATTCCGCCCTGATCGACGTCTCCAAGCTTGGGCAGACTCTGACGGTTTTCACTGAGATCACGCTTAGGAACCATCGCCAGAACGACTTCGCACGGTTTCTCACAACGGTCGAGAAGATCGATTCCGTCGTCGAGTGCCACCTTGTTTCAGGCGGCTACGACTACCTGGTGAAGTTTGTCACAGCCGGAATCACCGAATACCAGACTGTCATGGAGCGTTTGATCGAAATGGACATCGGCATCGACAAATATTTCAGCTTTGTCGTGCTGAAGTCGCCTATCGTGAAATCTCATCTGCCTCTCGACATCATCTTCAGCAATTGAGAAGGGCGACCTCTGCCTTCAGCGCAAGATGAGGGTCTGGCAAACGGCCTGGGTCCCGCTCAAGGGCGTTTTAGCCAGCTTCATTTGAGCTACCAGGGCACACGAAGTGAGGGCGCCAATAACCGTGGACTGCCTCGCCGTCAATGCGTGAAACCCTGCTGACGGAGTTTAACCCAAGTAGCCGGACTACTCCGGCTGAAGCCGTCGGATCATCCGTTCATCGCAGCCCGCACATCCTTGTCTTCAAGCGTCTGGTCAAGCGTCATCCGCGTGCGTTCGATGATACCGTCAATGTCCTCATCGGTACAGCAGAGCGGCGGCGCATATCCCAGCACGCCATTCGCAAAAGCTCGGATGACGAGGCCGTTCTGCCATGCGCGGTCGAAGATGCGGCGCGCCGGATCGGCCTCCGGCGGCAGGCGCGTCTTGCGCTCCTTGTCGGTGACGAGTTCGACAGCCGCAAGCATGCCGCGACCGCGAACGTCGCCGACCAGAGGGTGATCGGCGAGCGAACGAAGGCCCTCCATCAGGCGCTTTCCGGCCTTTCGCCCATTGTCCAACAGGCCCTCTTCGTAGAGGCGCAGGCATTCGAGCGCGACCGCTGCGCTCACAGGATGCGCGGAATAGGTGTAGCCATGGCCGACGAGCGCCTCACCGGCCCCGTCCGCGATCGTGTCGTAAACGTGGTCGGAGATGAAAACGGCGCCCATCGGCACATAGCCCGAGGTCAGGCCCTTCGCCGTGGTCATGAGGTCGGGGACGACAGCATCGTCTTCACACGCAAAGAGCGGACCAGTACGGCCGAAGCCGGTGATGACTTCGTCGACAACGAACAGGACATCGTGTTCCTTGCAGACAGCGCGCATGGCCTTCAGCCAGCCGGCCGGCGGAACGAGAACACCACCCGATCCCTGGATCGGCTCCACATAGAAGGCGGCGACGCGATCCGCGCCGACTTCCGAGATCTTCGCCCTTAGGGCGGCGACCGACGCTTCGATGATCGCCCGCGGATCGGAGCCGACGGGATTGCGATAGGAATAATGGGAGGGGATCTTGTGTTGCCAGTCATAAGGCACGCCGAAGCCCGCGTGAAAGACCGATAGCGCGGTCAGGCCGGACCCCGCTGTCGAGGATCCATGGTAGCCGTATTCGACCGAAATGAACTGGTCCTTCTGCGGCGTACCCTTGGCATGGTTGTAATATCGAATGAACCGGATCGTGCTGTCGACCGCATCTGAGCCGCCGAGTGTGAAGTAAATGTGGTTGAGATCTCCCGGCGCCAGTTCGGCCAGCCTCGCAGCGAGGCGAATGGCTGGCTCGGAGCCGAGCCCGAAATAGCCCGTCGCATAGGGAAGCTCGCGCAGTTGCTTGGCGGCAGCCTCGACGATGCTGTCCTGCCCGTAGCCGGCATTGACGCACCACAGTCCCGCAAACCCGTCGAGCAGACTGTGCCCCGTGTCGTCGGTTACCGTCGCACCCTTTGCCGATTTCAGCACCCGCACGCCCATCGCTTCATGGCCGCGATAGGACGCGACCGGGTGAACCAGATGCGCGCGGTCGAGTTCGATCAACGAGTTCGCAAGCATTTCTTCCTCCAAATTAACCGAGTGCCTGACTGGTCAACGCATAGTTGTGTGGTCATGATGCAGTTCCGGCCTTCGTCTCCAGGGCGCAAGTTAGGCTGCCGCAGACCGCAGTTCCTCCCGACCAGAACCGATGCGATAGGCGTTTTGACTTTCCTTTGCCGCTGGCACCGCACCTTATGCCGAAGCACCGCCGATAGTCGCACTCCCGCCAAAGTTCGAAGCGAACTGCGGCGCAACTCTCTGCCAAAGCCCTTACACAATACAAAACAATCTGCTTCAGGGCGCATCGAATGCGGCGACTAGTCTTATCCGGTTCTCACTATGATCCTTCCCGTTAGCGGCACGCAGTGCCGACAGGATTGGAAGGATCGACGCCCATGACCCAGTTCAGACCGAAATACATCACCTTCGACTGCTATGGCACGCTGACCAACTTCGATATGGCCGGCGCGGCGCGGCGCGTCTACGGCGAGCGCCTCTCCCCAGAGGCAATGGCCAGTTTCGTGGAGGCCTTTAGAGGCTATCGCCTTGACGAGGTGCTGGGGCAATGGAAACCCTTCCTCGAGGTGGTGCAGAATTCCATCGAACGCAGCTGCAAGCGCATTGGTATCCAGTTCAAACCCGAAGACGCCCAACGCATCTATGACGAAGTGCCGACCTGGGGTCCGCACCCCGACGTCCCGGCGGGACTGGCCACGGTCGCCAAGGAAATCCCACTGGTGATCCTGTCCAACTCCATGGACAGCCTGATCATGTCGAATGTGGAAAAGCTCGGTGCGCCATTTCACACCGTCATCACCGCCGAAGAGGTTGGCGCCTATAAGCCGCTGATGAAGGGCTTTGAATACATGCTCGACAAGCTCGGCTGCGGCCCGGAGGACATCACTCATGTCTCCTCCTCATTCCGCTACGACCTGATGACGGCCTACGATCTCGGCATCAAGAACAAAGTTTGGGTGAACCGAGGCCATGAGCCCGCGAACCCCTTTTACGAATATAGCGAGATCAGGGATATCTCGGGCCTGGCCGCCGCTGTCGGCCTGGAGCCTGTTCGGGAAGTCGCGTGACGCGGGCGTCCTGTCTGTGACACCGCACTGCCTGAAGTAGAAAAAGGGGCGGTTGGACCGCCCCTTTTTGTTGTAGTGGTGTTTGGTCGCAAGTGAACTGTCTAGTCCAGCCCGCCGACATGAAGCGTCTTGATCTCAAGGTACTCTTCCAACCCGAGCTGCGATCCTTCACGTCCCAGCCCTGACTGCTTTACTCCGCCGAAAGGCGCGACTTCGGTTGAGATCGTGCCGGTATTGAGTCCGACCATGCCGAACTCCAGCGCCTCGGCCACACGCCACGACCGTTTGAGGTTCTCCGTGTAGAAATAGGCGGCAAGGCCGAACGGCGTTCCGTTGGCGATCGCAATTGCTTCGTTCTCGGTCTCGAAGCGGAAAAGCGGCGCCACGGGTCCGAAAGTCTCTTCTGATGCCAGAAGCATTTCAGTCGTTGCCTCACCAAGTACGATGGGACGGGCGTACTGCCGGCCCTCCGGTACCAATTCGCTCTGCGCCATGATCCTTGCGCCCTTGTCCAGGGCATCCGCGAGATGCCGCTCGATCTTTTCGATGGCTGCGCCGTTGATCATTGGCCCGATGACGACACCCTCCTCAGTACCGGCGCCAACCTTCATCTTCGCTACTCGGCTGGCAAGCTTTGCAGCAAACGCCTCATAGACGCCGGTCTGCACGAGAATGCGGTTGGCGCAGACGCAGGTCTGGCCGCCATTGCGAAATTTGGAGTTTACCGCCCCTTCGACGGCGAGATCGAGATCGGCGTCGTCGAAGACGATGAAGGGCGCATTCCCGCCGAGCTCAAGGCTAAGCCTTTTGATGCCGTCGGCGGCACCCTTCATCAGAAGCGCACCGACGCGGGTCGAACCGGTGAAGGAGATCTTGCGCACCGTTTCGTTGGCCATCAGCTCTTTGCCAATCTCCGCCGGCATGCCGGTCACGATGTTGATAACGCCTGCCGGGATACCCGCTCGCTCCGCCAGGACGCCGAGCGCGAGCGCCGAAAAGGGTGTGAACTCGGACGGCTTGATCACCACCGTGCAGCCGGCGGCAAGGGCGGGCGCAACCTTGCGCGTGATCATCGCGTTTGGGAAGTTCCAGGGCGTGATGATCGCGCAGACACCGACCGCCTCTTTCAACACCAAAATGCGCCGATCGTGGGTAGGTGACGGTATGGTCGACCCACTGACCCTGCGCGCCTCTTCCGCGAACCATTTGACGAAGGATGCCCCGTAGCGGATTTCCGCGAGCGCTTCGGCAAGTGGCTTGCCTTGTTCCAGCGTCAGCAAGAGCGCCAGATCCTGCTCGTGCTTGCGCATGAGATCATGCCAACGCTCCAGAAGCGCCGCACGCTCGGCATGGGTCTTCCTCTTCCAGCCTTTGAACGCGTCGGACGCGGCGTCGATTGCAGCTCTGGTCTCGTCACGCCCCATATCGGGAACGGTCCCAAGAACCCTGAGGCTGGCAGGATCGGTGACATCGACCGTGGCATTTGTGTGCGCATGCTGCCAGACATCACCTACAAGTGCCTGTTGGCGGAACAGGTCCGGATCGTTCAAAGCACCAATTTTCGTGATCGCATTCATGATCGTTCCTCTGCACCTTCAGTTATTGCCGCAAGCACAGCTTGCGTGATTGCTTCCGTCCGGTCCTTGCCCGCGATCGTGCCTATTCCCCGCGCGGTCACAGACTCGATTGCCGACATCACTTCGCCTGCCGCGTTCCGCTCGCCCAGATGTTCGAGCATCATCGCTCCGGACCAGATCGCGGCGATGGGATTGGCAATGCCGAGATGCGCGATATCGGGGGCAGAACCATGCACCGGTTCGAACATGGAAGGCGCCTCGCGGTCAGGATTGATATTGGCGGATGCGGCGAAGCCCAATCCGCCCTGGATAGCCGCTCCAAGATCGGTCAGGATGTCGCCGAAAAGGTTCGAAGCAACAATCACATCGAGGCTTTCGGGCGCCATGACCATGCGGGCCGCCATGGCGTCGATGTGGTAGTGCGAGACCTCCACGTCGCGATATTCCTTTGCTACCTCGCGCGTCACCTCATCCCAGAAGACCATGGAATATTTCTGTGCATTGGATTTGGTCACCGATGCGAGTTTCTTCCGGCGCGCACGCGCCTGCTCGAAGCCGAAGCGGATGATGCGTTCGACACCCACACGCGTGAAGATCGCGGTTTCAACCGCAACTTCATTACCCGTGCCCGAATGAACACGTCCACCGGCGCCAGAATATTCGCCTTCCGTGTTTTCACGGATGCACAGAATATCGAATCCTTCGGAGCGAAGTGGTCCCTGAACGCCCGGCAATAGCCTGTGCGGCCTTATGTTGGCATATTGCGTGAACGCCTTTCGGATCGGCAGCAGCAGCCCGTGGAGCGATACCGCGTCCGGCACCTCGGCCGGCCAGCCGACAGAGCCGAGATAGATCGCATCAAATTTTCGCAAGATCTCGATGCCGTCCTTCGGCATCATTGCGCCTGTTTTCCGGTAGTATGCGCAGGACCACGGGAAGTTCGTCCCTTCGAGGCCGAAACCACCGCGCTTTGCGGCTGCCCGCAACACCTGCCATGCGGCTTGCGTTACATCCTTGCCGACGCCGTCGCCCGGGATCAGCGCTATGGAATAGGTCTTCATGGACAGCCTTTCCTAGAGATCAATATGCACGCTCTTGGATTTGCGATTGGCGAGGTACGCTTCCGGCCCGAGATTCTTGCGCCGGATGTTTGTAGCCGCTGGTCGGAAGGATATGATGGCGCGTGCGACCCATATCGGTTCACCCCGCCCGTTCCCGCCTGCAGAGCCTTGGCGATACGAACGGCGCCGGAAAGATCGCGGGTGTAGGGCCGGGGCCTAGGTCGGGCAATCGGCATCTGCTCGGCAATCACCTTGACGTCGGTGCCGACAAGCTGTGCAATCGGACGCGCTGTCGAGACGGCTTCAAGCCGCCCCAGCGTCAATGCCTCCTTCTGGATCAAATCGGCCCAACGCTGCAGCGCAACGACCCGTTCGCGCGGCCTGACATCCGCCCAGCCGCTCGTCCTCAGCAACTGTTTTGCCGTTTGCACGACGCAGTCGACCAAATCCGCGACGGGCCAAGCGCCATAGCGCTTGCCATCGGACGGGCGGCGCATTTCCAGTGCGCCGTCCGTCTGCACCCGTTCACCGCCGATGCAGTGATAAAGCGGAAGATCGGGTGTGTCGGGGTCGAAGCTTAACGTCACTGTGCACCTCGCACGATCGTTTCATCGGAACGATAGTGGACCGCGCACCGCATTTTTCATCGAGGATGAGCCCACTGACAGTGTCGAATTGCGTAAGTCAGGATTGGGACAGCCAATTGTTCTGGAATGCCGGCGCACCTAAAGGCCGCACTCAATCAGAGACGCAGACATAGATCTTTCGCACAGTTTCGATCGTGCGCCAGACGCCGACAAAGCCGGGCTTCATCACAAAGCTGTCGCCGGCGCGGTAAGTCTTCGTCTCACCGCCCTTTTCCTCGATTTCGACGAGCCCCGAAATGATGTGACAGAACTCGCAGGTTGTGCCCTTGATCGAATGCGTCTCGCCGGGCGTCGCCTCCCAGACGCCGGTCAGAACCTTCTCACCTTTCGAGGCGTCCTGCGCCCAGGTCTTGAAGGATGGAGTACCGGAAATGAGCCGCTCCGGCATCGGCAATGCCTCCTTCGGCGTGAAGGCGGGATTTGTGTCGATCGTGATCAGAAGTGACATTTGAGGTTTCCTGGTTAGTAGCCGAGCGTCTGATCGATGAGGCCGATCAGAGCTTTCCCGGCGCGGTGGCGCCGGATGTTGTCCACGACGGATTGCGCCGCCGTATGTGGTTGCGTCACCGAGGCGATATGCGGCGTGATCGCCACTTTCGGGTGCTGCCAGAGCGGATGGTCTTCCTGCAGCGGCTCGGGATCGGTGACATCGAGCATTGCCGCGGCGAGATGACCACTATCGAGGGCGTTGATCAGCGCAGCTTGATCCAGTTGCGGCCCGCGGCCCACATGTAGCAGCCGCGCCCCAAACGGCAGCATGGAGAATAGCTCTGCATGGAGAACGCCGCGGGTTTGTTCCGTAAGCGGCAGAAGGCAGACGAGAATATCCGTCTGCGCAAGAAAGTCGGCAAGCTGGTGGGCGCCATGAAAGCAGACGACCCCTTCGATCTCCTTCTTGCTTCGGCTCCAACCGGTGAGAGGAAAGCGAAACGGCTGCAATCGCTCGATAGCCGCCTGCGCCAGCATACCGAGGCCGAGAAAACCCACACGACGCTCGGTTGCCTGCGGGACGGCAAGAGCCCGCCACGTGTGGCTCTTTTGCTGTTCGCGATAGGCAAACATCTCCCGGTGTAGGCTCAGCACTCCCAGAACGACGTATTCCTGCATCATGCATATGATGCCGTCCTCCACCATGCGCACCAGCTTGACGCCTTCGGGCACACTTCCAGACGTGAACTGGTCGACGCCGGCGCCGAGGGAAAACAGAACTTCGAGATTGCGATAGCGCGAGATATCGTCAGGCGCCGTCCAGGTCAGAAGGTAGCGCACCTCTCTCGGGTCAACTGTTTCGCTGCAATGGAAGAATGCGAGGTCCGGAAGCTCGCGCCCAAAAACCTCGCGGAAGACTGCCCCGCGCGCGGCATCGGAATTGAAAAGAAATGCCATGGAACCCGCCCTCTCCAATTCATGCTGCAAGGCGCGCGCCGAGATCCTCGATCATGCTCTGGCAGGCAGCAAGTTCGCCAATCTCGATATACTCGTCAGGACGATGTGCGCGGCCGATATTCCCGGGGCCGCAAATGATCGCGTCAATGCCGGCCTGCTGATAGAGGCCGGCCTCCGTGCCGTAGCTCACCGCAGAAAGTGGCTCCTGCCCCGTCAACTCGACCAGAAGGACTGCCAGATCACTCTCCTCGGCAAGCGAAAGCCCAGGGTAGGCGCTCAGCTCGCGCCACCCCACTTCAAAGCCGTTGTCGCGCAGAGCCAATAGCTGGGCTTTCACCGGCTCCAGCAGGGATGACGGGGAAACACCCGGCACAGCACGTACCTCGATATCGGCCGTGCAGCGGTCAGGGATGATGTTGACGGCCTGGCCGCCGGCGATAACGCCGACCTGCAATGACGAGTATGGCGGCGCAAAATCTTCGTGGAAGGGTCCGTTCGCCAGGGATTGGCCGTAGGCCACGACCCGAGTGATCAGGCCGGACATGGCGTGAACCGCGTTGAGTCCCAGATCCGGGCGTGAGGAATGTCCGGAGCGCCCGATCACCTCGAGCTGCACGGCAGCCTTGCCCTTATGTGCGCATACGGCCTGCATCCCGCTCGGTTCACCTATAACTGCTCCGAGGGGCCGCTCGCATAGACTCGGCAGCGCTGCGATGAGATGTGGAACGCCGCGGCCGCCCGCCTCCTCGTCATATGAGAATGCAAGGTGAATGGGCCGTCGCAAATTCATGGTCGCTAGCCGCGGCAAGGCGGCCAGGGCGCAGGCAAGAAACCCCTTCATGTCAGTGGCGCCGCGACCGTAAAGCCTGTCGCCATTACGGCGCAAAGTGAACGGATCGGAGGTCCATTCCGATTCACCGGCCGGCACGACATCCATGTGGCCGGACAAGATGTACCCCCGGCCGTCGCGCGGGCCGATCGTCGCAAAAAGGTTGGACCGGTCACCTTCGGGGCCGGGATGGACCGACACGGCGGTGCCGGCTGCATCACAGTATCCACGTATCCAATCGACGATCTCGCCGTTTGGCATACCCACAACAGTAGGAAATGCGATTAGCCTCGCGAGAATTTCTTCCACATTCACGGGTACCGCTCCACTCGCGCAATTTGCTGCGTACAGACAATGTAACAGCCGGCGGGAGCATTCTCTGCCGAATGGCGGTGGGCTTTGGCTGAAGATTTCGAATATATGCCCGGAACTAGCGAAACATGCTGGCCTTGGAGTGCGATGGTAGGGCAAAAGACGCCTGCGGCAGCATTGCAGCAGGTAGCAGGATCAAGGCATGCTCGTGGACTTGGGTATTTGCTGAAGGAGCGGATGAACTGAATGGAGAGATCGGTGCGCCTGAAGTCCTTCGAATTGGTGGCGCGGGACATTAATGATGCCGACGTGGAGCTGCTGCACGCGCTCTCCATTTCAGTCGGCTGGCCTCATCGGCCGAAGGATTGGGACTTTCTGCGCCGTGTCGGCCGCGGCCTCGTTGCCGTAGACGGCATCGGACGCGTTTTCGGCAGTGCGATGTGGTTTCCTCATGGCGACGATTTCGCCACCATCGGCGTAGTGATCACAACGCCTCGCGCACAGGCGCAAGGAGGCGGCCGATGGCTCATGGAACAGGTGCTTGAACAGTGCGGCGATCGCAACTTGGCACTCAATGCTACCCATGCTGCCTACCCTCTCTACGTCTCACTGGGCTTCACGACCGAGGCGATCGTATACATGCGCCAGGGGGAGGTTCCACAAACACTCTCGACAATGCCAGCCTTGGACGGTGAATTGCAGGCGCAATCCATGGACGGGCTGGAGGAGATCACGGCGCTGGATGCGCGCGCGTTTGGGACAAACCGCGAGAGGCTGCTCGCGTTGCTCTCAGCGGGCGCCACAATCTGCACTTTGAGCCGTGGCGGCGAGATCGTCGGCTATTCCATGCGTCGCGAATTCGGGCGCGGTCATGTGATCGGCCCCATAGTCGCGCGGAACGATGAAGACGCGGTCCATCTCACAGCGGTGCATCTGAGAGATCTGTCAGGACGGTTCGTTCGCGTCGATACGCGCGAGAAAGATGGCATGTTTGCCGAGTTTCTTCAGCAGAGCGGCCTCGGCGTTGCCGAGACAGTTACAACCATGTCCAAAGGGCGGCGTTTCCTGAACCGGGAAACGGGTGAGTCGTGGATTTATGGATTGGCCGGCCACGCATTGAGCTGAACACAGGAACTGCAAGACCCCGAACAGTCCTGTCAGCAGATCGTGACGCAGTGCCGTGCCCGACGCTCGTCGCATTCGTGTAGGCAATCTCTGGTTCTGGCATTGGCTTCGGGCCGGACAATATCTTCGTTGTGACCCAATCGGCCGTACATGGTTGGCGGGAGAGCATCGCTGTAACTCTGGCTATTTGCGCCGGTCTCATCTTACATGTCGCATGAGACCATCAGCTCGACGGTTTTCTCATCGCCGGTGTCGGCTTAAACGCCGGCCGCCCGCGGCCTCGTGCTGATTTCGTCATTGACCGTTTTTGGCGTTCCTCGGCGGCTGACCCGAAATTTCCGCAGCGTGAAGAAATTTTGTGAACGTGACACCCGTGCGGTTGGACCCCCCAGAGGCCCCAGAGATATGCACCCCCCTACCGGAGAAGCCGATTGCTGTTTCCGTGCTGGGGCGGTAAGGGATCGGCGGCCATAGCGGTTCCGCGAAATTGTTATGGTCAGGCCCGATCATGCGCCCCTCTCCATTGCCAGCCTTGGTCGGGCCGCTCCTTCTGAAGGTTCATTGTGGCACTGCTGCCGTCGGGGTATACTAAGGGGCAGCCATGACGGGTTTCCGCAGCATGTCCACGTCGTGGCCGGGCCCGACCAAAAAGCTAATCCCTCGTTGGTCGGGCCTTTTTGTAGCTCAGAACCTCTCCGCCATCCTGCTCGCCCTTGCCTTCGCCAGGGTATGATGACGGCCGCAGAGGCATTGGTGACGTCGAGTGGGTCACCGCCGTCCTTTCGTTCCCGGATATGATCGACTGAGCTGTTCCACCCCAGCTTGTAGAACCAAGCCGCTTCGGTTCTTGCTGCCGCCGGCGCTCGTTGCGCTTGGCTGCCCAAGGAAACGCCCGGGGTTGTCAGCCCCTGATGACCCAATGGACAACCGGCGCGACCTTACATATAGGCACGCGGTGGAAATGGGGACCCATATGCGCGAACAATTGATATCACTCATGAAGCGGCTCAAGGACGAACAGCAGAGGCTACTTTTCGCCGCCGCGGAATCTGCGACGCTGCCAAGCCTCAGCACGATTCAGCGGGTGGCTGATATTGAACTCAATATCGCTGCGATTGAGAACACATTAGCCGAGTTGCCGTCCTGATCTGAGACGAGCTACCGCGCTGCTCCACGCGTGGCGTTCTGCTTTTTTCGTTTATACGGGAAGGTGGCATCGCCATCCTAATTCCTTGGTGATGAGAGGGGGGCGAGATGGCAACCGACATGACAGCCCCCTTGCTGGAATGGCAATTTGCCGTAGATGTATTCGGCAAATTGCCAATTTGCAATGACGGCAATCTTCGCTGAAAACATGGTCGGGACGGTCGGAATACTGGCATATGGATCGTTGATCGGCGATCCTGGCGACGAAATCGCGCCAATCATCACCTCGCGCCTTGCGTTCAGACACCGTTCCCCCGTGGAGTTCGCGGGCAAAGTCGAACGAGAAGGTGGGCCGACGCTGGTCCGAGCGAACACGGCTGCCCGGCAAGAGCTGAGGTACTCATAGTCGAGCTCGATGCGACCGATCACGGATTCGGCCTCAAACGCGTGCGGCCGTTAGCCCGAGGGTTTGCGACCGCTGGCGATAGTGATAACCGCGATGATGATCATACCGGTGAGCACCATGCGGATACCGGCTCCGAAGCCGTAAGTGTTGAGCATGGTGACGAGCAGGAACAACAGCATGGCTGCACCCCACAGGCCCGGCAGATTGGCGAAGCCCCCCGCCACCGAGGTCCCGCCGATCACCACGACGGCAATCGAGGCGAGCAGGTACTCCGCGCCCATGTTGAGTGCGGCGCCGCCGGAGAAGCCGGAGACCAGATAGCCGGTCAGGCCGGCGAACATACCGCACATGACATAGGTGGCGAAGCGCACGCGGTCGACCGGCAGGCCCGCAAGTCGCGCGGCGCGCGCGTTCTGGCCGATCGCCGTCACGGTCCGTCCGAACACCGTACGGTTCAGGATCACGCTCATCACGAACGTGATGACCATGCCGGCGACGGCAAGGAGCGGGATGCCCCACAGGATCCAAGTGGTGAAGTCGGCGAGCAGTGGTGGCGGCTTGATGCGCAGGCCCCGGCTATATGAGATGGCGGCGGACAGAAACAGGAAGCTGGACGACAGCGTGGCGATGATTGGCGGTATGCGAAGCAACCGGATCAGCCCGTAGTTGAAGACGCCGACGCCGGCGCCGCAGCCGAGCGCGATCGCCAGCCCCGGCACGATCATCGCGTTGCTGCCGTCCATGATCTTCATTGAGACCGCTCCGGCGAGTGTCATGGTGGCGGGAATGGAGAGGTCGACGTTGCCCGGACCGAGCGTGATGACATACATCTGCCCGATTGCTACCAGCACCGAGAAGGTGGCGAAGGACAGCGCAGCGGTCAGCACGCCGCCGCCGCCCAGCCCCTCGGTGAAGGCGATGGTGGCGAGCCAAATCGCCAGTGCCCCGGCATAGGCGCCGAGCCACGGTTTTCTGAGGATCTGGCGCAGCGCCGTCATAGGCCACTCGCCTCGGCGCGGTTTATGATCACGCGCAGCGCCAGCACCAGAATGAGGATGGCGCCCTGCGCGCCGATCTGCCAGTCGGGGTTGAGCCGCAAGAAGGACAGGAAGGACCCGGCAAGCGTCAGCGTCATGGCGCCGATGACCGCGCCGACCGGCGAGATGCGACCGCCCGTGAACTCTCCGCCGCCGAGGATAACGCCGGCGATCGAGAGCAGCGTATAGCGCAAGGCGATGTTGGCGTCGCCGGAAGTAGTGAGGCCGACCAGCGACAGGCCCGAGAACATGCCGAACAGCCCGGCAAACGCAAACATGATCACCTTGGCTTTCAGCAGCGACCAGCCGGCGCGCTCGACCGAGCGTGGATTGCCGCCCACGCCGCGCAGCACCACGCCCAGGGCGGAGCGCATCAGCCCGAAATGCACGACCACCGCGAGAGCGAGCAGGGCGTAGATCGTGAACGGCACCAGCGGCGTCTTCCAGGTCATCAGCGCTCGCAGCCAGTCCGGTGCCTTGCCGCCGGGCGTCGGCAGCACGAGGATCGCCAGGCCGAGCCAGACAAAGGACATGCCAAGCGTCACGACGATGGATGGCAGGTTCCTGAGATGGATCAACGCGCCGACCGCGGCATAGATCAGAATGCCCCGCCTGCCAGCGCCGCCATCCCGAGCAGCGGCTGCTCGGTGAGCCAGGTGGCCGCGACGCAGGCGACGAACCCGACATAGGCGCCGAGCGACAGGTCGAGATCGTTTACTGTGATGACGAACATCTGGGCGATAGTCGCAAAGGCGATCGGCAGCGCGAGATTGAGCAGCAGGTTAAGGCCGACATAACTCATGGCGCGCGGCTGCAGCCAGAATACCGCCAGCAGGATGGCGACGAAGGACAGCATTGGCAGCAGGATGCGGGCGTTGCGGGCCAGGAATGAGACTGGCATCAGGCGGCAGCCTCGAAGGAGGAATGCAGCACCCGTTCCTCAATGATGGAGTCGCCCGAAAGCTCGTCAACGATGCGCCCGTTGCGGAACACATAAACCCGGTCGCAATGCTTCAACTCGTCCATCTCGGTCGTGTACCAGAGGAACGTGCGCCCCGCCGCCGCTTCCTGCCTCAGCATGCCGTAAACTTCCTGCTTCGTGCCGATGTCGACACCGCGCATAGGATCGTCCATGAGGATGATGTCGGCGTCAGAACCGAGGGCGCGAGCGAACAGCACCTTTTGCTGATTGCCGCCGGATAGGGAGAGGATAGGATTGGCCATGTCCGGCGTACGGATGCCGATCTTCTGCTTCCACTCCTCGCCCATGCGCGCTTCCGCGCGCGGATCGATTAGCCAGCCTTTGGTCAGCCGCGTCAGAGAACTGATGGTGGCGTTGCCGCAAATCGACCAGAGCGGAAACAAGCCGTCGGCCTGCCGGTCGCCCGCAACCATTGCCGTGCTGCCGGACACCGTGACCCCGGCCTGCGCCTTGCGCTGCCCATGGAAGATGCGGACCAACATTTCGGTCTGGCCATGGCCCCCGAGGCCAGCGAGACCGATGACCTCGCCGCGGTTGGCCACCAGAGTGGTCGCGTCGCCCTGCACCGCGGGTGCCGCCGAGACCTTGAGTTCGACGGCGGCGGTTGCCGAGCGCTGCTCGCGCGGGGCCTGTTCCTGTGCCACGCTGCCCATGCTCTCGACGAGCGTGACCCGTGTGAAGTCGCGCGCCACACGGTCTGCGACAACGCCGCCGTCGCGCATGACCACGATGCGGCCGGCGGTCGTCAGGATTTCATTGAGAAGGTGCGAGATGAGGATCACTGCGCCGCCGCCGGTGACGAAGTTTCGTACAAAAGCGAGTAACTGGCCGGCCAGCACGCCGTCCAGCGACGAGGTCGGCTCGTCAAGGATAACCAGCCGGACCTGCGTGTCGGTTGCCGAGAAGGCGCGGGCGATCTCGACCATCTGCCGCCTCGCGATGGAAAGGTCGCCTACGAGCTGTGACGGGTCGATGTCATGGCCAGGAAAAATTGAGTCGAGCATGCCGCCGATCAGCGTTGCGGCGCGGCGGCGCCAGCCGATCCCCTTTAGCGGCGGATGCATGATTCGAGCGTTCTCGGCGACCGACAGGTTCGGGCAGAGCGACAGCTCCTGGAAGACGCAGCGTATGCCCAAGCGGTTTGCGGCGGCAACTCCATAGCGCTCGGAAACATCATCGCCCGAAACGAGAATGCGGCCGGCTGAAGCCGAAAGCGTGCCGGCGAGGATGTTCATCAGCGTTGACTTGCCGGCGCCGTTGTGCCCGACAAGGCCGAGGCACACGCCGGCCGGCACCGCGAGGCTGACCCGCGCAAGCGCGCGAACGGCGCCGAAATTCTTTTCGACGCCATCCAGATGAATGAGGACGTTATGATTGTTCTGCAACTGCATCTGCATCGGCCAGGCGGGCTGCCTGTCGAGTGGCTGCCCGCCTGGTCCAATATTACATGCCGCCGATGACCTTCTGCGCGTCCTCGAGCGAATATTCGGTGTTGGCCACGCCGCCCGCTTCCGTATTGGCCAGGTTCTCCTCGAGATTCGCCTGGTCGATGCGCAGGAATGGCACGGTCAGATCCTTGGGTACGTCCTTGCCGTCCAGGATCTGCTGGGCAACCCAGAACGCCAGTGTCGAGACGCCGGGCGCGATCGACACCGACATGGTCTCGTAGCCGTTGGCGTCCTTCTGTTCCTTCCACCAGGCGAGTTCATCCTGGCGATTGCCCATGATGATGAGCGGTGTCGGCCGGTTCGCGGCTTTGAAGGCCTGTGCCGCACCATAGCCGTCGCCGCCCTGCGTCACGACCGCCTTGATCTCCGGCAGCGAAGGTAGAACGCCGGCAACAGCCTTCTGCGCGACATCCTGAGCCCAGTCGCCGTGAACCGAGCCGACAATCTTGAACTGCGGGTTCTCCGCCACGCCTTCGTGGATGCCTTTCGATATCTCGTCGTCGACGAAGACGCCGGCGAGGCCGCGGATCTCCAGCAGATTGCCGCCTTCGGGCATTTTTTCCTTCAGGTAAAGGACCTCATCCTTGCCCATCTGCTTGAAGTCGACGGCAATGCGCCATGCGCAGGGCTCAGTGACGATGCCATCGAAGGACACGACCGTTATGCCAGCGTCGCATGCCTCCTTCACGGCGCCGTTGAGCGCGTCCGGCGAGGCCGCGTTGATGACGATCGCATCATAACCCTGGAGGATCATGTTCTGAATTTGCGCCGCCTGCTCGGTTACCTGGTTCTCGGCCGTGGTGAACGCGTCAGCCGCAGCGACGACCCTGTCGGCGACTGCCTGCTTGGTGACCTTGTCCCAGCTCTTCAGCATGGCCTGGCGCCACGAATTGCCGGCATAGTTGTTGGAAAGCGCGATCCGCTTGTCCGAGGTATCGGCTTGGGATGCGGTTGCCGCGAGGATGAACCCCGTGGCCAGAATTGCCCGATGCACAACTTTGTTCATTACTTCCTCCCTTTGACGTCGTCGTCGCTGTTGGCGTGATCGACTGCCGGTTTGCTGCCTAATTGCGGATTTGTGCAAATTGCCCGAACCCCTCCACTTCGGCCCGGGCCAAAGCCGCCATTGGCACGCGGCAATCAACCTACTAACATGCCAGTATGGGCGCAACTGAAGAAACGGGTCTGACGGTGGGCTCCCCCGTAGTGCGCATGACGCGGCCCTCGGGGGCTACAGCTCGGGTCGTCGACGGGCTGCGCCGCGCCATCGTCAACCTGGAATTTGAACCCGGGGCCAAACTGGACAAGGCGGAGCTGACGCGGCGGTTCGGCGTGTCGCGTTTCCCGGTCGCCGAGGCGTTGAACCGCCTCAAGGAGGAGGGTCTGGTCGACATCCGCCCGCAAAGCGGATCCATCGTTTCGCGCATACGCCTTGCCGACGCGCGAGAGAATATGTTCCTCCGCCGCGCCCTGGAAGGGGAAGCAGTTGCGTACCACGCGCAACACCGCTCGAAAGAGCTGCTTTCAGCATTGCGGCTCAACATGGGCCAGCAGAAAGTAGCGATCGCTGGGGACGAGCGCGCCCAATTCCACCGACTCGACCTAGAATTGCACGACCTGTTTGTCTCGGTGATCGGCTATCCGCGCGCACGGGCCGTGGCGGAGGGGGCGCGATTGTCGCTCGACCGCGCCCGCCGGTTGCTGATCACACCGAGGCGCATTGCCCTGACCTTCAGGGAACATGCCGCAATCGTCGCGGCGATCGCCGCCGGCGATGCCCTTGCTGCCCGAAAAGCAATGTCGGCCCATCTGGATTCGGTGATTGGTGAACTGGAAGACTTCGCCAGGGAATACCCGGCGTTATTTGACGGCAACTGACTGGTGTACGAGGCCCCGCGCACGCTCCGGCAGAGAATATCTTGACGTGGTGAGTGCATTCGTCGGGCAGCCTTCAACGCGCTTGAAATCTTCCCAGTTGCATTGCAGCAGCCACAACGGGTCAGCTCCTTTTTGTGGAATCCGGATCCATGAATTCGTGCTAGCATTCCATGCCCGTCTTTCCTGCGCTGCTGATCAAACTGTGAATATCCATGTCATTTCTTCTTCGTCCGCCATCGCCTCCCAAGCAGACATTGGCAGACAGCAGTGAGCGAGCGATGCCACGCCGGCCGCTCGTGAATTGAGTTTGGACCAACTTGCCGCGATGGCGAGGCTGCCCTCCGGGGTCTCTCAGCCCTCACGCCTGACGCACACGCCATGCCAGCCAGGCGAGTGCAAAACCCTCGCTGACCAACCCGATGGCCAAAAGCGCTCCCAGCAGCCACGCTGCAGCGACGGGCATGCTGTCCCAGAGCACCAGCGCCAGCACGATGCCGACAATGCCGCTGAGGAGTACCCAGCCCCAATTCGGAAACGGCCTGATGGTCAGAGCGAAGATGACCTTCGACTGCCCTCCGCCATGAACAGTACGATCAAGAGAAGCGTCAGTGTCAGTAAGCTCTCGCCGGGGTTGCGCAGGAACAGCGCGCCGACTAGAACGAACAGCACGACCGAGAGGAGCTGAAGCCAGAATTCCGGCGCAGCCCCGGCGCCGAAGAGCCCCAGCGCCTGCACGACGCCGCAGAAGACGACCGCTGCCACCGCGACAGTACCGGGAAAATCAGCGCCAGTATGCCACGCTTTGCGAAGAACTCGTGGACCGTCGTCACGCCGGCTTTGACGCTAGGCTTATGCTTCTTCCAGACCTCCTTCTGATTGTCGAGCGAGGCGGAGGCGACCGTGCGAAGCTGCCGACACCCCGCCTACGACCCTGTCCCACCGTTCGCACACCTACGGGCGCGAACTCCCCTTCACTTTCCGGCAGTATCGCGATGCGGCTATTCGGGGCGAACAGCTACTCGACGACGAGGCCGAACGTGGTATCGCGACCTGGACATCGCCTGCCGAAATCGCTCGGCTTCTACTGATGCGACGCATTCCAAGACCTATTCGCCACGAGAGCGACCTTTGGCGCTTCAGGGTGCTCGGCGCCATCACCCGATCTCGATGGCATCGTTGCCGCGGAACAGGAGAACCTACCCACGCCCGCAAGTCCGACCTTCGGCTTCACATGCGACCGGCGCGGCTGGCCGGGATAGCAATTGTCGAGCGTGCCCGACCGGAAATGCTCCGAATGCTGCGTCGCCACATGGTGGGCGACAACAGGTTCCGATTCACCGACACCACCGAACGCATGATAGCCCAAGCCCACTGGCCGGGGTCTTTCCTGCTGCAGCAAATTTGAAAACCACCCAGGCAGGATTCTCATAATTGAATGATCAACCCGAGCCAAACTCGGCGCATTCTTACGTTCAATGCCAAACGACAGGAAGGCTACGACCGCCAACCAAAGCGGAGTGCCCTCCAAGATTCGCGGCATGAGGTCCACACTCATAACCGCGATTGCCACGCCCACTGCGGCATGAAGCGCCGACCCTATCACTCATCCTGGGGCGAGGGGTGCTTTCGGCGATGCGCTTCCAATGCCGCTGCCACCAGCGGGAAGCAGGGCTATCGCAACACATCAGGCATGCCGTCATGGGCGCTCTTCATCCTCGACGTAGAAGCGGAGGATAAAGACGCGTCCAATGGCGGCGAGCGGTGTTGCCAGAGCAAGACCGTACAATCCGAAGAGCACGCCGAGAACGATCTGGCTAGCGAAGAGGACGGCCGGAGGCACCGAGATCGCGCGCTTCTGGATCATGGGAGTGAGGAGATAGCTTTCCAGGGCTTGCACCCCGACATAGATCGCCAGTGCGCCGATAACGCCATACAATCCGCTGGCGAGGCTTGCCAGCATGATCGCGATGCCCGAAACGAGCGGCCCGACTGTCGGGATGAAGGCGAGCAAGCCTGCTTGCAATCCAAGCGCGAAGGAAGGTCCCACACCGACAAGCCACAGGCCGAGCCAGGTGACCAGGAAGATGACCGTCATGGTCAAGGATTGGCCGAGCAGCCAGTGACGGAGCGTCTCGCCCGCCTCGTCCAGCACTGCCCGACCCCGCTCGCGGCGCGCAGGCTGAAAAAGAAGCAGCAGCAGGTCCCGATAGACCGCTGGTTGAGCGGCGATGAAGACCCCGAGAAAGATGATCACGACGGCGTTGCCGAGCAGGCCGAACACCACCGCGAGCGCCGTCCATGCGGTTCCGAACAGGGCCTGCAAATCTGGAAGGAAGGATTGGATGCTTGGCGTATCGGATTCGCTGCCGGTCGGCTCGCTATCCGGAGGCTCGCCTGCGGCATTCTCGGAACCGACAAGGGTGTCGGGAACCTGCAATCCGCGTTGTTCGAGCCAACCGAGCACCTGGTTGAGTTGCTCGCGAAGCGTTGTCATCAGTTCGGTCGCCTGCATGGCGACGACGGCGCTGCCCCAAACGATCCCCGCCACGATCAGAAGGCCGAGAATGGTGCAGACGATGGCCAGGCGGATTCCATGGCTCCATTCGACCAGCCTGCCGAGGAGACGGGTAAGACCATCGAGAAACGCCCCGAACAGGATGCCCGCGAAGATCAGGAGAAAGGCGTTGCTCGCCGTCCATAGGATAAACAGCATGGCAACCGCAAATGCGACGAGAGCGACCGCGTACCTGACGATCGTCAGCGGGTGAATTCCGGGGGAGCTGTCCCTGATCCTTGCCACGGGTTTGCCTTCATGTTCGGATCGACGCCGACGCCGATCTTTCCCCATTTCCGAAGCGACCCTCGAACGCGGCATGCCCGTTGATGCGCATCAGGCACCGGCAGGTGAGTCCTTCACCTCTCTCGCGCCCAGCCCCAGGCATGGGCACCGCGCACTCGCAAAACCGGACTGGACGTTGGAGGTGGAGCTCACGCCTAATACCCATTTCTCCCTGGGCTGAACGTTCAGGGCTTCTCGATCGATGACTTACCGATCGTGTCGGCCATGGTGGCACCTCGAGAGCCAATCGGCAGAGGCTCGCCGGTCGTCGTATCCTTTGCGGTCTGATGTTCCAGTTCGGCGTTGAGTTCGGCGCCAAAGAGCAGGATCATGACTGAGATCCAGACCCAGACCATGAAGCCGATCACGGCGCCAAGGGTGCCGTAGGTTGCGTTGTAGTTGGCGAAGTTCTCCAGATAGTACGAAAAGGCCATCGACGTGACGACCCAGACCACCGTGGCAATTCCAGAGCCCCATGTGAGCCACCGCCATTGTGGACGCTCGCGACTTGGACCAAAGCGGTAGATGAGCGAAATCGCTGCTGCAACCACGATCAGCAGGACGGGCCAGCGCAGCGTCTTGACGAGGGTCTCCGCCCACTGGCCAAGGTTCAGGAAGGCGAGCACGGCCGGCACTACGCCCACCGAGACCAGGAACAGAATGCCGATAAGGATCGAGCCGATCGTGAACGAGAATGTGACAAGATGCAGCCGAACCAGACCGCGCTTCTCCTGTTCTTCATGGGCGATGTTCATGGCTTGAAAGGTGGCTTTGATCCCATTGTTGGCGCTCCACAGCGCGATAGCCAGTCCGGCGACGAAGCCGAAGCTCAAGGCATTGGTTTCCTGGTCGGCCAGTGATCCAAGCTGGCTGCGGATGAGGTCCATGCCACCAGAGGGAAGCAGGCCGCCCAGAAACGAGATATGTTCCGCAATCGTATGCGGATTGGCCACAAAGCCATAGAGCGAGACGAAAGCGGCGAGCGCTGGAAACAGAGCCAACAGCAAGTAAAACGTCACACCTGCCGCGACCAGCATTATGCGATCCTCATTGCTCTCGCGAGCCACACGCCACAGCACATCCTTCCATCCAGCCAGCGGTATTCGCGAAGGGCCGGCCGCCTGCCGGCCTCGGCCCTGTTCACCAGCGCGTCGGCTAGTCGCCGCGTCCACCGAATGCGACCTCGGCTGGCTCATCCTCTACGCTTTCATCAAGCTGAGTTCGAGCTCGAGGATGGAAAGCGCGGCATTGACGAAGTCGGGGGCAGCGGTAAGCGGCTTGAGGTGGATCGACGACTCCATTCCGCCGATCAGGCCATTCTCTGGCTGCGTGCCCAGGGATCCCACATAGCGTCCTTCGAGATGGCCGGCTGGGGTGTTGATCGAGGGCCCGAACACGGTCCACGCCATGACGATCTGCCCTGGGTCCGGGACCGATGCGCCGATGCGCTTGACAATGCCCCGGAAGTTCGCCCGCGGCCCCTTGAAGAGTTCGAAATCACACGATAGCTCCCGCTCAATCCCGAACGGCTCCTCCGAGGCAGGAGAGAGTACGCAGGTCAGCGTTCCCATATGGGCCGTCGGGGATTGGGCCCCTGCCCGCGTAGTCGCGAACGCACCCGTGATCGCCATGGCAGCCAGGGTTAACGCCAGTGCAGCCGCGGTTGAGATCATCGGCGTATGCATCATCTCGCTCACCTTTCTTTGCACGGTGTTACAAACGCGAACCCACGGCGCTTGGTATTGTTCCCTAGCTGGTTGGCAGTTTCGCAGACCTCAGAAGGTGCATGCTTGGCCGCCGCGCAGACGCGACTCAAAAGATGATGGTTGCCGAAGCCACAGCTTTGTCTCGAGTTTCTGAAGCCACACCCTAGTAAGTTCACCTAGCGAAATGTTGAATTTTGAAACGATCAGCCTCGTCACGATGCGGGGCCCGGTCCCGCTGCCTGCTGAAATGCGCGATCGGGCCGCCGATGGAAGTGGCGGCGGGCAGGGCATCGACTGCAAGAAGGGCAACCTGATCGGCGGCTCCGACCCGCACAAGGACGGCTGCGCGCTCGACTCGCTGTTGCTCTGCGGGTCAATGCCTCCGGTTCTCAAACAGAAAGTTGCGTTGCCGAGCCGAGAAACTCGCGACCGGTGACTTCAGGAAGTCGCCTTGGCGGTTGCCAATTCTTCAACCGCCGCCCTAACGGCGGCAATATCTTGGGGAAGCTTCATTGAGAACTCGGCCCGGGCAAGGATCTCCTGAGCGAGTTGCATCGCGGGCTTCCGGAAATCGGAAGGCGCCGCCTTAGCAAGCGTCTTCAGGCCCCGCACCATGGCCAAGGTCACATCGACGGATGCAGACGCATCTCGCGAGATCGAGCCGAACGCTTCCGCAATGAGCTCGGCCGGCGCCACCGGTTCCACGGAGATGCGGCCGAATTTTGACTCTGCCTGCTCTCCATAAGCGCTTCGGGCCCAGTCGCCAAGGAGCCGGGTTTGCGAGAAGATGACGTCGATGGCGGTGCCGGGATCGTTCACTGCCGTGGACAATGCCCGACGCGCGATCTCCGCCAGAATGGTCAGACCATATCCGGGATCGTAGTCGAAGGTTCTTTCACCGCCCACTAGAAAGGCCTGGCGCATGCTTGTCAGACTGTCGTCGGGCGCCTCTCCAGCAGCCTGCGCCAGTATGGTGTCGTAGTCGACATAACTGCCCGGGCGGGCCAGGACGTGTATGCTGAGTTTGTGTCCCTCGGCAATTTCCTGGAGGCGTTCCCTGTCGAAGTGCTGGACGAAACCGACCCGCTCGGCCCGCACCGCGAATCCGCTGCCTGTCACGGACGTGCTTCTGCAGCACCCGTAGAGCGCAGCCGGACCGAGACGCTCGAGAGCGTCCTTCGTGGCCTTTTCCACACGATCGATCGTCTCGCCGACACGGCCGACGACCGAAATCTGTCCGATCCACCTGATGAGCGAAAACACGATCGCCAGCACGACGACGACGGTGGCGCCGAATAGAATGAGCCGCCCGCTCGTACTGTAGATCTCGCCGGACAACCCGATGATTCCGACGATGCTGAAAAGGAAAGCGCCGATGAACACGGATATGGATGTCTGTGCACGCCTGTCCTCAACGATGAGCGGAACGGCCCTGGGCGTCCCGGACTGGGATACGTTCGCCAGCAGGTTCACCAGTGTCGATAGAGCGAACACAGAGACCGTCAGCATGCTCGCGGCCACTATGCTGAGGATGCTTTCTACCGCCTCCTGCGAGACTGTGATCGGAAGATTACCGGGTCTGATCGGATCGGCAAAAAAGATGGTGGAGAAATAGGCGGCGGCAAGGACCAGGACGGCAAAGACCGAGAACAGCGCCGGCAGGAACCAAAGCCCCCGCGTGATCCGTTTGAACAGGAACCAATTGAGCGGCAAATCGTCCTCCTGCTGCACGAACGCGGCGAGGTAGCGGATGTTCCGCTAACCATGTGCCGGAACCAAGGCCATTCGGGAGCCGTTATGCCAAATCGGAAGCCGTGCGAGCAGGTGAGAGTAGCCGCCGGGCGTTGGCGATCGGGTATCCGCGGCAAGCCGTCTAGACGCCCACATTGATCGCCTCGGGATTTCGGCGGCGGCATCTGGATCAACTTGTCGGAGCCAACCTACCGCTTGCACGGCGCGCCCGAGCCGGAACTGGTCGACAAGACCCATTCGGATTGCCGCGTTCGCATGACCAACTGGAGCTTGCTGAGGTGGTTGAGCAGGGCACGATCGTGGAGTTCGTCGACAGGCAGCCCAATCACACCCGCAGCCATTTGCCTCACGTCGGGTCCAGAGGCTGACAAGGCCGCAGTTGGAGAAGGAAGTGCCTGACCTTGGCTTTGATCTCGATGTGCTCGTCTCCGATGTTGCACTGGTGCTGCTCGCCTTCGGACTTGCCTTTCCGATCGGCTGGGAACGCGGGCGTGGCCGTCACAGCGCAGGCTTTCGCACCCTGCCGATCGTGGCCATGGCAGCTTGCGGCTTTGCGATCATCATCGAGATGACGGCGCCTCAGGACACGGAAGCGCGTGCCCGAGTCTTGCAAGGGGTCATTACCGGGATCGGATTCATCGGCGGCGGTGCGATCCTTAAAAACGGCGGCAACGTCAAGGGCTTGGTGACGGCTGCCAGCATCTGGAACGCAGGCGCGATCGGAGTTGCGGTTGGACTTGGAAGAGCCAACATCGCGGTCGTGCTCAGTGTGGTCAATCTCCTCAGCCTGTGGCTGCTCACAAGGGCCAACCATGCGACCGGCAATGGGGATGGGCATAAAGGTGGAGACCGTGACTGAACCGATGCTGTTCGACACGTGGGGCAGTCTCCTGCGTATTCTGATAGTGGGCACTGCTGCCTATGTTGCCTTGATCATCATGCTTCGGGCGTCCGGCAAGCGGACCCTGAGCAAGATGAATGCCTTTGATCTGGTGGTCACTGTTGCGCTGGGATCGACACTTTCCAGCGTTCTTCTCAGCAGGTCCGTTCCGTTGGCTGATGGCGTGCTGGCCCTGGCGCTGCTGGTGTGCCTCCAATACGCGATCACGTGGCTCGCGGTGCGCTCGGATCGAGTACGCAACCTGGTAAAGAGCGAGCCTACGCTTCTGGTCAGGGATGGCACGTTCCTTGACCGGGCGATGAAGTCGCAGCGAGTGACCCGAGAGGAAATCCTGGCCGCGTTACGGCAGCAGGGCTCCGATGACATCAGCGAGGCGGCCTGTGTGGTTTTGGAGACCGACGGCTCGATCAGCATAGTCCAAAGTCGCTAACGTCATGACAACAAGAGGCTGGTTCTCCGTTTTCAACGCAGACCGACGCGTTCAAAGACCTCCGCCCCGCGATTGCCGATTCATCTCCAAATTCATGATGATTATTCGCGCCGGAAGGTCTGATGTGGCGGTTTCCATTAGTGAACACGAGACCTGAGCAGTGGAACCTTATCTCATTGAAACTGTTCGGCTCGGTTCTGCTTGTGAAGAAGCAGAGTTGGCCGTCACCGGATGTGATGTCGTTCCTTCTGGCGACTTGCCCTCCACGATCGGAGGGCGCGAGTTCGGCATATCGCCAACACTCGCGACTTGACCGAGCGGTAACGGCTACAATTGCGAAACGCTTGAGCGTCAAGCAGAGGGCTGGCGGGCAAAGCGCATTTCTAAGTTGCCCATCCGCTCTGATTTCCAAAAGCGTCACCTCAGCTTTTGCACGAGTGGGGCTGTTCCCTTAGGAAATCAGCTTCGGCCTCGCCGATCTTCCAGCCGATCGCGAATAGACCCATACAGGCCTCCTCCCGCAGAATCAGTTGATCCGGTCCAACGGCTTGACCCCAAAGACCACGACTGTGGGAACGACTCCCATCTGTTCGCGCACCCAGCGACGCCAGAGCTTCCACACCCCTTGCGGAAGTCTGCAACTGCCGCAAGATCAGAGCTACAAGGTCAGTCGGAAATCTCTTGATGGACGACAGAAAGATAGTCAGGCCAAACTCCTGCGTACAAAGGACTGTAACCATGACTAAGATTATCTATGGCCTACCCGGCGCGACGGGGGTTTCCCGCGCCGGCCCAGGTTCGGCAACGTACAGCGGCATTTGCATCTCGCAAGTGGCCCGCCAAACAGCGTGGCCACTTCTTTGTTCCGAAATACATGCAGCGCTTTTTTCGAACTCTTTCGGAACAACCATGTGGGCGCCGGGTTGGGCAAGCCCAACGGAGGTTACCACATGTACTACACCGATAAGAAACTGCAGTTTCCCGTCCGGGTTGAAAAGCCCAATCCGGTCTTTGCCCGCGCTCTTCAACAGGCCATTGGCGGTGTCGAAGGCGAAATTCGCGTGGCGCTGCAATACTTCTTCCAAGCCTGGGGCGCGCGCGGGCCAACCAAGTATCGCGACATGCTTCTGAACACGGCCACGGAGGAGCTTTCTCATATCGAGATGCTCTCGACCGCCGTTGCACTCAACCTTGAAAACGCTCCCATGTCCCTGAAGGAGCAGGTCTCGGAGGACGCGGTGGGGGGATCGGTGCTCAACGGAATGAACTTCCGGCACATATTGTCGACAGGCTTGGCCGCGCTTCCTGAGAACTCGAACGGCGTCCCTTTCAATGCATCGCATGTCTATGCCAGCGGAAATTTGGCCGCCGACATGATGGCCAATGTCACCGCGGAGAGCAGCGGCAGGGTTCTCGCGGTTCGGCTGTACAACATGACCGACGATCCGGGCATGAAGGAGATGCTTTCTTTCCTGATAGCGAGGGACACCATGCACCAGCAGCAATGGTTGGCCGCCATCGAGGACATGGGTGGGCTTGCGGCCTCGCTGCCGATTCCCAATTCGTTCCCGCAGGAACAGGAGCAGCAATATGTGAGCTACGCGTTTGTCAATTGTTTCGTCGAAGGCATTGATCCACCCGAGGGCCGGTGGTCGAGCGGCCCGTCGCTCGACGGCAAGGGGGAGTTCTCGACGGTTGCTGGCGAACCGACGGGAAGCGAGCCCGTGTTGGCGCCGCCGCGGCCAGACAGCGGCGCCCAGCACGAGCAGATCAGGGGATAGGCTTCGAAGCCGAACTGGCAGGCTAGCTATCCGCAGATAAGGAGGCCCACCACCAAAGACGGTGGGCCTCCCAACAAGCTATTACGCTTGCTGTCGCGCAGCAGCCAGCGCTGGCTAAAGGCGTTGAAGTTGCCGACGAGAACTGCCCGGCAACATCGCCATGGGGTCCGCTCCGGCTCTCGAAGGTCACGCAGGAGCTGGAATCACGAGTTGACAAGGCCGGCCTCCTTGCCATTGCAATGGAAAGGGAGGCCAACGGCCACCCATTCCAAATGGTCATGCAGCTTGTTGCAATGCGCGTTCGTTGACACCGCCCTCGCCAAGGGCGGAGAGCGCTTCGTCTGTTTTCGTCTCTTCTTCGAGTGTGGCCTTCAGGAGCTTCACCGCCTCGGATTTTCCAAGCTGTTCCGCCCACGCGATGAGGGTCCCATAGCGGGCGATCTCGTAATGCTCGACCGCCTGGGCCGCTGCCACGAGACCGGCGTCCAGGGCCGGAGCGCCCTTATACTCTTCGAGGATCTCCGAGCCTTCTTCCAGGATGCCGTCAATGGCCGGGCAGGTCTTGCCGCGAGCGGACTTGCCGAACAGTTCGAAGACCTGGTCGAGACGGTCTACCTGGCCTTCGGTCTCGGCCCGGTGCTTCTCAAAAGCCGCCGTCACCTCTTCGGATTCGGCTCCCTTCGCCATTTTCGGCAGCGCCCTCAAGATCTTCTTCTCGGCGTAATACAGGTCCTTCAAGCCGTCGAGGAATAGGTCTTCCAGACCCTTGGTTTCCGTTTTTGAGGCCTTCTTCGTGGTTGCCATTGTGTTCGTCTCCGGGTTGGTAGAAGCCTCGCCTGACGGAGGCCCCTGATAACCCGCCGCCCCAACAGTTGTTCCCATCATTTCGGGGTTTCAAGCGATCAGCCGTCCATCATTTCCAGGAGGCCGACTTCCTCCTCAACCTGTTCAAGCTTGACCTGCGCCGATATTTGCGTCCTTGCGGAACGCCTCGGCCAGTTCGGGCGCGCCGACTCCGCGGCTCGCCGAAGACGCGCGGCTTGTCGATATCCTCCTTCGCCCATCGGCGAATGAAGACCAGGCCCTTGAAGCTCATGCAGGATTTCCTTTGGGCGCTGCAACCGTCAGCTCGTCGGTGATCGCTTGTTCTATGTCGACCACGACCTCTTCCAGTTCCTCAAGCGGAACGCCCGCTTTCTTGGCGTCATTGGCGCACTTTTCCGCGAGGATCGGCGCCGACTTCTCCGGCGCCTTGAGGTGCCGGTCGGTAACTTTGGCATCGAGCCAACTGTCCATGAAGTCTTCTGCGCGTTTGCTCATTTGAGCCTCCCAGCGATTTCTTGAGCGGTCACTCGACACAACGCCATGCTGTGCAAAAGGATGCCGACAGCGGAACGACCGGCTATGCGGCGTGAGTGACAGAACGCCTGCGCCAAGCGTGTGCGATGCCAACCTGCACCGGTATCGATGTCTATAGATCACGGGCGGGAGGCTCGGTTGTAAGCATTGTCGCTTTCGAATCTTCCGCAAATCTGGAATCGGCAAAAGCCGCTTCGGTGGGGAAGCGGCCTTGCAGAATTTTTCATCGGCTCAGCGTTTCGGCTGCGAGCACGTCTTGTCGCGGACGGATTCCTCGGTCCGTTCGGCCGCGGACTTGAACACCTCGCTGACCCGGTCGATGGCAAAAGACACCACAAAGCCGAAATTCAAAATGACGAACTGCTCTACCCAGCCTCAACATCTTCATCGCGGGCTGGATCATCGAGCGCCGCCGGCATGTCTCCCGCCAGCAGCTTTTCCTTCGAAAGCAAGCTCGTCCTCGAGCGCCTCGGCGTCGGGCAGGCCGCGCAGCGAATTGAACCCGAACTGCAGCAGGAACTGTTTCGTCGTCACATAGGTAGGGCGCGCCCGGCGTCGGGCTGCGCGGCCCGGAGGTATGCCATGGAAGGAACTTTGGGCGTTGATGTTCGGCCATCGCATGTCAGCCGGATTCCTCCACCATCGCGTGTTTACCGCAAAACAATCCGGGCGCGAAGGCTCGCCTCGTACTGATCTTGGGGGATCGCATGACAGGGCTTCTCGCTCTATCGAGAGCCATTGACCGTATGAATGAGTGGCGCGCCTCCCCGTTGCGGCGGTGGTGCTTGACGCGGAAGGTCACACCGGCGCCGTCGATCGCAGTCAGGCCGCTGTGGCAATGGCGATAGCGAGCCGCACGTATGTAGGACGGCGGTTAAGCATGCGGGTGCCGAGGCGGCGCCGAACGGGAGGTCATGGATCACCGCCTTGTTCTGATCGGCGACGGCGGCGGTCTCGACCGGCAAGGTGAAGTCGAGGTGGAGGTAGTCGACCGGCTAGAGATTGGCAGGTGTATTGCATATTCATCCCGATGAAGCCACTGTTAGGCTTCCGACGCCCCCGGCTGGCTTGCCCCGCACGGGGGCGCGTCACGCCTGGGGTCCCGTCTACGTGAATAGAATTGCCGTTCGCGCCGCGATCCACGTTGCAGCCGTCTTCGCCCTCTATCTCTCCGCCGCGATGCTGATCCCGGCGGCGGTCGACCTCTATTTCGGCAACCAAGACTGGCGGGTCTTCGCCTTTTCGGCGCTGTTCATGGGCGGGCTTGCAATCGCGGTGGCGCTCGCAACGCAGGGACACGCGCCGCCGGTGACGACGCGGTTCGGCTTCTTCCTCGTCAATCTGCTCTGGCTGACTATGGCCATCGCCGGCGCTGTGCCATTTCTGGCCTCGTCACTGGAAATGAGCATGGCGGATGCCTTCTTCGAATCCGTCTCCGGCATCACCACCACCGGATCGACAGTGATAAGCGGGCTCGACAATGCCCCTCCGGGGCTGATCCTGTGGCGCTCGCTGCTGAACTTCATGGGTGGCCTCGGGGTCATCGCGCTCGGCCTATTCCTGCTGCCTTTCCTGAACGTCGGCGGCGTTTCCTATTTCAAGATCGAATCGTCGGACATCGAGGACAGACCGTTCGAGCGTTTCCAGACCTTCGCCATCAGCCTGATCGCAATCTACACCGGCCTCGTCGTTACCTGCGCCATCAGCTATGCGGCTGCGGGGATGGAAGGATTCAACGCCGTCAACCACGCAATGGCGACGCTCGCGACCGGCGGGTTCTCCCCCCACGACACGTCGTTCGTCCGCTATGCCGAAATGCCGGCGATCCTCTGGATCGGGGTTTTCTTCATGTTTCTCGGCGCCCTGCCATTTTCGATCATGATTCTGTTTGCGGTTCGCGGCCGTTTCGACGCACTGCGCGATCCGCAGATCCGGGTTTTCGCCGGCTATTGCATCGTGTTTACGGTCGCCGTCGCGATCTATCTGCGTGTCCAGCTCGATACGCCGTTCTTCGAGGCGCTGACGCATTCGGCCTTCAATTTTATGTCTATTATCACCACAACGGGATTCGCCAGCGACGACTACACGCAATGGGGTCCTTTCGCGGTCGTCTGCATCTTCGTCGCAACCTTCCTCGGCGGCTGCTCGGGTTCCACGACCGGCGCCATCAAGGCTTACCGGTTCCTGATCCTGTTCGAACTGATGGCCAACGGCCTGCGCCGGCTGATCTATCCGCATACAGTGCTGCCGGTTCGTTATGGAGACCGCACGATCGACCACGACATGCAGCGGACGATCGTGCTTTTCATCGCAGCCTTCTTCGTTATCTGGGCGATCGCGACGATCATGCTCGGCGCGACCGGCCTCGACCTCGTGACAGCGATGACCGGCGCGTTGACCGCGCTCACCAATGTCGGTCCCGGCCTCGGCCCGATCATCGGCCCAGTCGGTAATTTCTCATCGCTGCCGGATTCGGCCAAATGGATTCTTTCCTTCGCCATGCTGCTCGGACGTCTCGAGATTCTCGCCGTGCTGGTGATCTTCACACCGACTTTCTGGGCGCGCTGATCTTCCGCAAAGCTGGGCCAGCGCTCACTGGCGGAAAGAATTGTTTTCAAGGAATCCGGCTGGCATGCATTTTTGCGCCTTCCCAACCAACCAGCGATCAGCTGATTGCATATACAGCGCGGCGCAAGACCCTAATAAGCGCGCAACACAAAAACCCAAGGACCGTGAAAGATGGCACCGCCACATGAGAAATTGGCCGAGTCGCTCGCTGCGCTAAAAGAACTGCAGGATCAGCGGATCGTCGCCATCCGTTCGAGCAATCCCTCCCGCACCCATCGCGAACGGCCCCTCAAAGGCGGCTTTCTGCAAGAAGTCATGAAGGGTTGGTACCTTGCGACCAATCCGCATCAGCGCCAGGGCGAGACGACGGGCTGGTACGCCTCGTTTTGGGACTTTTGCGCCAGCTATTTGAGTGACCGCTTCGGCAAAGACTGGTGCATCGCCCCCGGGACCCTCGATCGCCCTTCATAACGGCAATCGCACGGTTCCGGGGCAATTGCTGGTGCGATCTCCCGTTGGCGGCAACAAGCCCACTTCCCTTTTGCACGGCACCTCGATTTTTGACTTGCCGGCTAGCACGCCCGCGATATTGCCGAATCAGACGGCCTTCGTCTCTACGCCCCTTACCGGTGGCGCTCATCGAAGCCTCACACGCCTTCTTCACGCAAAAGCGGACCGGCGCGAGGACGGCATTGGCGATGTTCTCGGACGCATCTGAAATTCTCGCGCGCCTCCTCGAAGGAGGTCACAGCACGATTGCCGGCCGCCTCGCCGGTGCTTTTCGCAACATCGGCCGCGAGCGGATAGCCGATGACATTGTCCGCAGTATGCAGGCTGCCGACTACACGGTTCGGGAGATCGACCCGTTCGATATACGGCTAGAGTTGTCTCTGCCGCGCCGCGAGACGTCACCCTATGCCGGACGTACTGGTCGATAGGAACGGCGCGAGTCCTTTCCGTCTGTACGACATGTGGATCGGCGATGATTTCCAAATACGGTCCGCACATCATGCATCGGTGGCGCACTTCGACCGCACGACTGCGATCCATGGTGGGAGAGCGAGACCCCGTCGCACCGCGAATGGAAGAACAGGTTTCGCGAGGAATGCAGGGAGATCTCTCATATTGCGCCCGACGGGAAATCCACCGTGCCGACATAAAGACCCCATCCGGAATCGTTATCGAGGGTGCAGCACTCGGCGATGACGGATGCGGAACGGCTGTCTCGGGAAGCCTTCTACGAGAACCTGGTGTGGGTGGTCGACGGCTGATCCGTCGTTTTTGTCAAATCGGAGCTCCTGTCTGCCGGGGAGCCTCTTGCTAGGCATGCACTATGCCGCACACCAAAATTTCGCGCTCGTCCGGGCTGCAGTCGGCAACAGCCTGTTAATGCTTCAGGTGGCAAAGTTACGGAAGAACAAGAACAATTGCCGGTTTCATGTAATGGGTCACTTCGGAAGCCCAAGCGCCCTGCGCTTCTTCATCCGCACTGTCGTTCCCTTTTTTGCCGCCGCGATAAGTCTCAACCTGATCGCGGGTAGCCTCTTGTACTGGTCGACGGCAGAGGCGGATCGGATCTCCGTAGAGCGCCAGAGGGCGCTGGTCGATCTCGTGGTGTCGCAGTTGCGATCCACGGTCGCACATGATCAGGAAAGCGTCACCGTATGGGACGACGCGGTCGAGAATGTTCGCGCAGGGGCGACGGACTGGATCGACGTCAATCTCGGCAGCTGGATGAACACCTACTTCGGACATGACGGTGCTTATGTCATCGATTCAGAAAACCGGCCGCTCTACGCTGCCGTAGACGGAACAATGGCCGATCCGGAGATGGTTCGTGATATCTGGCCACAAACTCAGCCCCTTGTAGAGGAGTTGAGGAACCGCTTGAGATCTGGAGACGCATCGGGGACTTCGGATCAGGTTCTGACGATCGGCACCTCGGAGATTTCGGTGGTTTCCGGACGGCCCGCAATCATAAGTGTCAAGCCGATCGTATCGGATAGCGGTGAAATTGAGCAGCCTGCGGGAGGGGAAGCCCTGCACATCGCGGTCCGCTACCTTGACGACAGCCTCGTAAGGGAACTCCAAAACAGCTATCTGCTCGACGGCCTCAGGTTCTCCTGGACACAAGATCATGGTCGGGATGAAGGTGTCAGCCCGTTGATCGACTCGGCTGGCAAAGCGATCGGACACTACGTCTGGACGCCGTATCGCCCAGGCACGGTCGTATTCGGCGATGTCTGGCCGGTGCTTCTGGCCCTCTTCATCGCGGGCATAGTGGCCTTGGTAGGTTTCTTGATCGTGCTCCGCCGCCGCTCCTTGTCCCTCAACCGCACGCAGGCTGAAATAAGGCACCTCGCCTCCCACGACGTGCTCACCGGATTGCCGAACAGAAAGCAGTTCGAGATCCGTTTGGATGAAGCACTTGCTGCAATCGCGAAAGCCGGGGAGCGGGTGGCGGTCCTCTACCTCGATCTGGACAAGTTCAAGGAGGTGAACGACACGCTGGGGCACCCGGCGGGTGATGAGCTGCTGCGCGAGTTCGCCGATCGGTTGCGCCGCCTGACGGACGAACGCGATACGGTCGCGAGGTTGGGCGGCGATGAGTTCACGATTATTCTCCGCAATCCCGCCGATGAAGCCCAGATCGAGCAGCTATGCACAAGGATCGTCGAAACTGCCCGCCATCCCTTTGAACTTGCCGGAACGCAGGTCTTTATTGGGGTAAGCGTCGGCGCAGCAATTGCACCGAAGGACGGTGTGGAACGCGTTGCCATTACCCGCAAGGCTGATATCGCGCTTTACACGGCCAAAGCAAACGGCCGGAGCGGCTATGCAATTTTCTCCCCTGCCCAGGAAGAGTTGGTTACGGAAAGGCGCGCACTCGAGCGGGACCTTCGTGAAGCTCTAGATGACTCTGGCCAGTTCTGCGTCTACTATCAGCCTCTCTACGCCGCCCGGAGCCGCGGGCTTGCCGGAGCAGAGGCACTCGTCCGCTGGGACCATCCCGTACGTGGTCGCGTGGCGCCTGATGCCTTCATTCCGCTGGCGGAGGAAACAGGCCTGATCGAGCGGCTGGGCGCATTTGTGCTCAATGAAGCGTGTAGCGCGGCAGTCAACTGGTCTGTCGAGACGCTCGCCGTCAACGTCTCGGCAGTTGAGCTACGGAGCCCAGTGTATGCTGTTCGTGTCGCCAACATACTCATGGCAACGGGCATGAGTCCGCGTCGGCTCGAGCTTGAAGTGACGGAAACGGCCCTTTCCGACAAGGACGGGCACGTGCAGCAAAATATCCAAGCACTCAAGGAGCTTGGCGTGAGGTTCGCGCTCGACGACTTCGGAACCGGGTTTTCCTCTCTGGGCCGCCTGCAACAGCTCGATGTGGATCGCATCAAGATCGATCGCAGCTTCGTCCAGGGCTTTGGTTCCGAAAATGGTGACGAGGCGATCGTCAGAGCGATCGTCGACCTCGCAAAGGCAACGGGCCTTAAGACGACTGCGGAAGGCGTCGAAACCGTCGAGCAGGATCGCTTCTTGGGGTCGATCGGCTGCGACGAGCTTCAGGGCTTCCTGCTGTCACGTCCACTACCGAGATACGAATTCGAGGAGATTCTTGCAGGCCTGCAGTCACAGGTTAGGCAAAATCGGATCTAGCCATCGCCTTAGGCATCAGCTCAACCCCGACGTCGAGCCACGAAAGCGGGTGCCCAAGGATTTGGAACAAGATGCTCTTGCGGCAGTTTTCAAGTATCCAAGGGGAACTCCTCAGGGCAACCCCGAACCCCTTGGAAAAAGGAAGCCCGCCGCTGCTTCGGGTCCCCTCTCGCGCGGCGGGTTTCTTGCGTTCAGACCCGGCAGATGATTTCCGAGTACATTGAACCGGTGCGGTTAAACGTGCGCAGCAGCCGCAACACGTCGCGTCATCGAGCGTATCGCCCAGCTTCCTTCGCTTCGACAGGCGAACCTTGCCGGGATCAAGCCAGGCATCGAATGCGGTATGGTCGAGAATTTCAGGCATCCGGCCGCGGATTCACAAACACCGGTCCCACACATCACGACCCCCGCGCGGAACAATTCGGGCCAAATGTGGTTGAAGAACCACGACCCGGAGGGCGGGAGGTAGAACCTCTGGGCAGGGTGAGAGCCGAGCCACCTCCTCGTGTGTGCGCCGGCTCTCCCCGCTTCGCCGCCAAATAGCAGTATTACCGCTGGCGCTTCGCGCCTGGACATGGCGATCTCCGATACTTTGAGAATTGCCGCACTAGAACATAATTCTTCAGTCGTCATTCTCCCAAGAGGAGCCCTCCATTTTGGAACAATTGCCCGCTAGGGCGGGTTCGCTCTCGACAGGGAGAGCGTGATGGCAGATGGTAAAAGCAAGAACAGCAAACAGGACCAAGGTCGCCTATCGTCCGGTGATCACTATGAGATTCGCGACTTCGCCCATGAGTTCGACATGTCCCTAGGGCAGGTCCGCGACTTGATCAGGCGGCACGGCAATGACCGTGCGACGCTTGAACGCGAGGCTCGGAAGCTGAAGAGGATAAGCCATTCAACGAATGCCTAGGCTGCGCATCTCGCAAAAAACCGGACAACGATTCCGCTGCGTCGCGGACAGTGCTTTACTGGGCTGTGACCAAATCAACAAAATCGGGGGAGCGCGCCTGAACGCTGGGTACTCGCCGACATCCGCTCAGACCAAGCCGGACATGCAACGGGTGAGGCTGCCGAGCGTTTCATGATGCCGGAATCGGTCCGGATAGCGCAAAACAATGGCAGCGGAAGTAGCTCATAAAGAACTATGACGTCAGGTGAATTTCGGGCAATCCGCAAGCGGCTCGGCCTTACTCAAGCGCAATTGGCGTCGCTGCTCGGTTACACCAGCTCGATGACAATATCGGCGTTCGAGCGGCGCACAAACCCAAGGATTATCCCGGCGCATCTGGGCTGGCTGATGGAGGCGCTCGACAACGGTTTCTGGCCGCGCGAATGGCCGCCGAAAAGGTCTAACGTACAAGGAGGCGATGGCGCAGATGGTGGTGCGGCATATTGAAATGGATGCCTCTCCGTGTCAGCGGCAATATCGAACTTTGTCAACCAATGACGCTTTCGGGTAGGTTGGTGACCGGTTGAACGCTCGCTTCACAGACCTGTTGGAGACACACCAAGACTCGTCCCGTGTCGGTTTTGTACACACGCCCACAGATCGACGGCGCGCACCCTCATACTTAATTATCGGCTGCACGATGTTACGGGCGCAGCCGACCAGGCGATACGCGTGCTCTTGCCCTTTGAAAAAGGGGGGAGCCGATGCCGCACTCCGCAAATTCGCTTTACAGAACAGGGTGCTCTGCATGCTCAACCTGCAGGACCGGTTCCTGATCTCGCCCCATCTGGATGTGAAGCTTGGACTGCGCAATCACCTGGAACAGCGGCATGGCGATCAAGTTCGTGTACTTCTTCGAGGAACGCATCGGCTCGATTGTCGCCGAGATGGCGACTGGCCGGGAGGCCGAAGCGGGCATTCTGGGCCATGAGACATGACAGGAACGGCTGCCGTTCTCGGCGACGATCTGGCGCCGCAACGGATCGATCCGTGCCAAGCGGCAAAATCGTCATCCGTGATCGAAAGCGCTGATCGCGCCCGCTGAGGGTAGCTATGGCGCACCCGAAGCTGGGTACGAAAGGCCGATCAGTGGCAGTCCAGTCCGCTCGAAGGCTGTGGGATCTCGACAGCAGTGAGCCCATAGGAGACTAACCGCATGGCCCTTTCCCTTTATTATTTGGACCTACGCAACAATGACCGGCTCTTTTCGGACACCGAAGGAACATGGCTGGCCGGCGACAGGAATGCGGCCAGGACCGAGGCTTTTAGCGCCCTCATCGACTATGCACGGGAAGTCACACCCACGGTCATGCGCCGTCTTGCCGTTGAAGTCGGCGACGAAAACAGCACCTCTTGAAAGCCGTAATGGCGTTGGTCATCGAGGTCGCTGTCTCAGAGGCCCCCAACCGCCAAAGCACCAGAAAAATCGGGACGCGGGCTGCAATTCTCCGCCCACGGCTCGCGATGAATTCCGCTGCATGGGCTAATCAGCGCGCCACGGATACGGTCCCAATCGACGGCTCCGATACGAGCATTGCTCGGTATACGTTCGGACACTGTCGGAGACTGGCGTTTGCCGAGCACCTATTGTAGGTTGTGTTTCGATTGAGGCATAACGCAGTTTTTCATGCAGACATTGTTGCAGTTCGTCCGTGCACATCCGATTGGAGTGTCATTGACGGAGGATGAACGCGAGGCTTATGCATTCCTCAATGTTGCTGCGAAACGCTACCGTTCCCACACGGTAATCAGCCGCCAGGACGACACGGACGAAAGAATCTTCATCGTCAAATCTGGCTGGGGGTGTCTTTACCGCGAACTCCACAACGGCGGCAGGCAGATCATCGACACGCCTCTTAGGGGCGACATCATCGGCGTCAGGGCTGTCGACGGGCCGAACTACGCCACACTGTCGGCGATATCGGAGCTGTCGCTGTTCGAAGTTCCGAAGCGGGCACTGGACCGTGCGATGCTCCTGCACCAAGCCATCGGCAGTACGCTGACCCGCGCCATCGCGCGCCAGAATTCTATCTTAGCGGAACACCTGATCAACGCCGGGCGACGCAATGCGATAACCAGGACCGCCCACCTTTTGCTCGAACTGGAGGAAAGGCTGGCAGCGTACGGCCTGGCCGCCCGAGGGAGATTCGATTGCCCACTCACCCAGCAGGATCTTGCCGATATCCTTGGCCTCACGGCTGTTCATGTCAGCCGGACCTTTGGGGCGTTGCGGAAGGCCGATATCGCCTCGTTCAAGGCTGGATCTGTTGAGATAATCAACCGTACCAAACTGATGAAACTGTCGAGCTTCGACAGCGAGTATCTAAGGCTGACATAGCTGGCCGGACCCTAACTCCAGCAGCTGTACTTGTCGCAATTGCGTCGCGTCGTGTCGGCCGAAATGCTGGGACTTCCGCTTTGCACAGGTTCATCCTGTGTTCGGCGGTGGCCACGCGATCGAGCAGAAGGTCAATGGCCTGCCGGACTTCCACGCCCGTTGTATCGTCGCCCGCCAGCTTGACCCAAGCGAGTTCCAGATGCTCTCGCGCCAGCGCCAAATCGGACGTCATTTTGCGTCTCCGGATCACTGCGCCCCCGGGCACGCCGATGCACAGGCATGAGAGATTTTCGGCTAAGATCGACGCGGGTATTTGAGGCAAATTGGAACCAACGAGGCGGTTCCTGCAAATTCGCAGCCTTTGATGTCGCCAGCCCCGGGGCAATTGTACATCCCCACGCCGATGGCGCTAACCAAAATGTTCTCTGTGGAGACGGATTTAGCTATTGCGGAATTGGGAGCCAATGCCGGTGTTCAGCCGCCGCGCTCAGCCTCCCGCCACCTTCGTGACCCTAGCTCCGTAGCCTTCCAGGTGCTCGATCACCAGATGTTCGTCGCGGGACGGCACCCACCGCAGCACGACGCCATCGACGCTATTTCCCGCCGCCAATCGCATTCCGAGATCGTCGGCTTCGTCTTCCGGCAACCCGTGGGTCTTTAACGCACTGGCGACCGCCTTCGGCCACACACCCCTCCAGCGGGCTTGATCCGGCATCAGGTGGAGCGTGAATGGCTCGCGCGGTTCGCCGCCTCCCCACTCCGCATGGATGCCATGTGTTTCCATCTCACTTTCGAACTCATCCCTTGAAAACACGAGCTCGATCTCGACACCCTGGACAGTCTCTCCTGCCTGCAATCTGGCGGCGGTTTCCACCGCCACCTTGAAACCGACCCCCCGTCGGGTCAGGGCCTGTGTCAACGCGGCGACCAACGCGCCGTCGGTGATCCTGCCGTGCTTGGAGACGAGACTGTATCGCATAGGCGCGCCCCTGAAATTGTCGAGTAGGACGACAGACTATGCAGGTGCCTCGCGGACCTCAATTGCAATTGCAACGCCGCGGCCAACAGGACTGGGTTCACCTCGGCAATTTGTATCGAATCGTCAGGGGCGCCTTTGCCCATTTCCGGGTGGGACAAAATGCGATCACCCTTCCCGCTGTTTTGCATGCATCACATCACAGCACGTGGGCATTCGATGGTTCGGGCCGGGAATCGCCAACGACCAAATGCACATCGCCGGGATCTATGTCGACGCTTGGCACACCGCTTGCGACTGCCGCGAATGTCGAATGGGATTCAAGCGGATGCCTACCCACTGTCCCGCGTGGCTGCTGTGGCGCGGGGAGTGCCGAGCTTTTCCAGCGTGCGGCGCGCCGGCGGATGGACTGCTCGACGAGCCGTACGATCTCAAGCTTCTCGGAGGCGGAATATCATATAAGTCGAGGGCGTCATTTCAAGCGGGGTTGCCGGTTGGTCGCATCACTTGGGAAGGCGAAGCCCGGCGGCGCCAAGCCGGGAGATAAGGGGCACAGCCGCGCGCTGAGCGAGGATGCCGATCGCATCATCGACCAGCATCGCGACCAATGCCCTTGCTGCCGGGCCAGCCTGTCGAAGATCTTCCAGCCGAAACCGTCAGCGAGCACGATAAGATTGAGCTGCTCGCGATCAGGCCTTTGATTGAGCGCCATCGGCGTCTGGCAGTCCGTTGCCCGTCCTGCGGCACGCTGGTCGTCGCGGCTGTGCCAGATGCGGCGAAGGGGACGCAGCTGGGTTCCGGCGTTTGGATAAAGCCGCCTATGCGACGAACGAGCGACCACAATCGGTCATGTCCCCCAGAAGTTGGATAACGCAAGCCGTAAAGCCAAAATGCTGAATCCGTCGATTCATGAGAATATCTTGAACGTGATGATATCTTTAGCCGCGTGCAGGTTCGTACCCGGCGGGGAGGCTTCGTGATCTCCGGGAATTTCCGGCGTCGGCTTGGCAACGTATCGCGGGCGCTCAATCGTCTGACAGGCGGCACGAGAGGCCAGACGTTGTGCGCTCGCGTGGCGGAGACATTTGGCCAGCACTGCCTGTTCTGTCGGCTGGTAGGCGCAGCGCTTCGTGAGCCGGCCCACTGCGCCGACCAACTGCTTCGGTGGCGCAGCATACGCGATGCTCCATCGGAACGTTCCCCGAGATTCGGTTGACGCTTCTTTATGCCGCGCATCGCGCACCTGAAGGGCGATTTTAACGACTTGTGATGCGATGCGCATGGAGAAGTTAGCTCACTCGTTGGCCTTTTCGCGCGCACTCTCGCGGCTCGCTTGGTCAAGCGTACGGCAATGGCTGCTGGCGTCCGCGGCGACCTGTCGGAGAGCGAACGAGAGAAGAAGTTCTCCGGCCATTTGCTGCGGGCCGGCCTTGCCTCTTCGGCGGAAGTCGACGAGCGCTATGTCCAGAAGCAGCTCGGCCACGCCGCGTCCGGGCTCTAAAAAGTCCCTCCCCTCCCCCGCTAAAGACCGCGATGTCTCGGCCCGAGAGAGCAGGATTTTCACCTAAGCTTTTCAATTGAAATCGGGAAGTGAAACCGACACAGGGCATAGAGCGTTACCGCAAATCGTCCAGAAGTTCGGGATGTTTTTGGAGGAGCGGGAGCGCTCGGCTCGACTAGGCCGCGTTCGTATTTGTCGAAGGCGTTCTCCCCGACTTTGAACAGCGCCCCGGCTTCCCGCTGCGACAATTTCAGCTTGGCGCGAATCTGCCGGATGGTCGCCGGCGCCGGCAGACCGTCAACCTTTTCCTTGAGGCTACGCAGCGCCTCGTCGACTACGCTCATATCTTTGCCGACGTGCACGCCGTCCCCCTCCCGATTGGCATGTCCAGCGAAGGGTAAGAAGCACCTCCCCTTGGCCTTGCGGCGGGGATAACCCCTCAATTCACCCTTTGTTCCTTTTCGAATATGGCTGGCGACATATAGTCTGGTGTTTTCCTTTAACTGATTCCTCAGGGAGGCAGCGCGTAGATGACCGTCCAACCCAAAGCCATGCTGCAGGGCGACAGGATTCTCAATGAACCGACAATCAGCTGTCCAACCTGCAAGACGGAAATCAAGCTCAATGAGTCGCTCGCGGCCCCGTTGATTGCAGCCACGCGCGAAGAATACGAAGTGCGGCTAGCGCAGAGCAACGCATCGATGGCTGCCAGAGAAGAGGAGCTCAAGCGCCAGCAGGCTGAGATTGCCGCCGCGAAAGAGGACATCGGCAACCAGGTGGCCGAGAAAGTTAAGCTTGAGCGTGCCGGAATCGCGAGCGAGGAGGCCCGCAAGGCAAAATTGCTGCTGTCGGTAGACCTGGAGGACAAGGATAAGAAGCTCGCAGAGCTGGAGGCGTTGTTGAAGGCGCGTGACGAAAAGCTCACTGCGGCCCAGCAGCAACAGGCTGAATTCCTGAAAAAGCAGCGTGCGCTTGACGATGAAAAGCGCGAGATGGCGCTGACCATCGAAACGAAGATCCAGGAAGGGTTGGACGCCGTTCGCGTCAAGGCGAGGTCCGAGGCCGAAGACGGCCTCAAGATGAAGGTTGCGGAAAAAGAGGAACAGATCGCCGGCATGCAGCGTCAGATTGAGGAGCTGAAGCGCCGTGCGGAACAGGGTTCCCAGCAGCTGCAGGGCGAGGTTCTGGAGCTCGAACTGGAGTCCCTGATCGCTAGTCGGTTCCCAATGGACATCATTGAACCGGTGGCCAAGGGCGAGTTCGGTGGAGATGTCCTGCACCGTGTTGTGGGACCGGCCGGCCAGCCATGCGGCGCGATTTTATGGGAATCGAAACGCACCAAAAACTGGAGCCAGGGCTGGCTGGGGAAGCTCAGGGCGGATCAACGGGCGGCGAAAGCGGATATCGCGCTGATGATCTCGGAGGCGCTGCCTCCCAGTGTGGAAACGTTCGATCTTCTGGACGGGGTCTATGTCGCCCATACCAAATGCGCGATTCCAATCGCCATCATGCTCCGGCAATCCCTCATCGAGCTGGCGAACTCCCGCCTCGCCCAGAACGGCCAGGCTACCAAAATGGAGCAGGTCTATGGCTATCTGACCGGTCCCCGGTTCCGCCACCGCGTCGAAGCGATCGTCGAAAAATTCTCTGATATGCAGGAGGACCTGGCCAAGGAACGCAAGGCCACAACACGGCTGTGGGCCAAGCGGGAGGCTCAGATCCAAGGCGTGATCGAGTCGACCGTCGGGATGTACGGCGACTTGCAAGGCATCGCTGGAAAGGTGATGCAAGAAATTGAAGGATTAGACGTCCTGGCCATTGAAGCATCTTCGCCCGATGCCGAATAGGCAATCGGTATTTTGGGGCGGAGGTGAGAGTGGGCAGCAGTCTTCTTCCGTCACGCCAAGCCGGGCGCGCCGAGAAGCGCTACAACGCGCTTCGGCTGAAGCTTCGGTATCGCACGATCATTGATTGCGAGATTGGTCGAGCCGTTGAGGCGCGAGGGATAAATGATCCCGTCAGGCTGAGATGAATGCTCGTGAAATGCCAGCGACCACCGGCGGGCCAGGTTCTGGCGGCGGCCGGCACACCCATCCTAACCGCATTGCCGCCCCTCGGGTCGACCAGGCGAAACTCCGCCGTGGTCGTGATCTCCGCATAGCGCCGTTGGGTCAACTCCAACGCCTCTATCGGAACGTCGTCGACAAGACCTTCGCGGCGGTCGCGGAGCACCGTTTCGAAGAAGCACACCTTGAGGGCGGCGCCGAGGTACAGACGCTGAAGCGATTGGCATCGACACGGCGCCGAGGATCGCTGAAACGGCTTGGCGATTTTCCGTATCCCAGGGGATCAGGATAAGTGCTCCAGTAGATCCGCCCGGCAGGATTGTCTCGACTTCGAGCGTTGCACGCGCAAATCGGCTGGGGTGGAATGCTGGGCATTCAGTCAAAGTCGCCCCAAGCCACACTTTCCGCCTCGGCCAACACCGAGGCTTCATCGCCCTGCTAAAGGGCTCGAAGGCCTCGTCCGCCCATCGAGTGCACCATAGGGCGATACCAGAAACCGGTAGACCGCCCAGGCAGTATTGCCCAACGTCGCATGGAGCGCAGGCAGCACCATAAAAGGGCGGCCATCCTCATCAAGCTGCCAGACGGGAAAGCGGAAGCGGCGTTGGCGCCATCAACCCCGAGCACCTGCCCGCTCTGCCTGACGAGGATCGGGAAGGTCCGGCCCGGATGGAAAATCGTCGTTCGCGTCGTTGATTGATGGCCGTTCCGCCGTATCGCACCGAGACGGCGGGCCTTCGCGCCAATCGTTCTAAAAGGAATATCTGGGATCGCCAATCGGTTGGTGGCGACGGATCAGCGTCCCTGGGCGGCTCCGGACGAGAATAGCACGTCGATCTCCTCCCCGGCATAGCCCGCCTCGTCCAGGATTTCGCGAGTATGTTCCCCGAGGACGGGGGCCGGTCGGCCGGTTTCGCCCTGCGTTGTGGAAAACTTGATCGGAAAGCCGATCGCTTTCGTCGCACCTGCTACCGGATGCTGCATGTCGAGCACCATGTTGCGGGCGAGCGCCTGCGGATCCCGGTGCATGGCATCGATCGAGAGGACCGGCCCGGCAGGCACGGCCGCTGTGGCGAAGGCTTTGAGCCATTCTTCCGTGGAGCGGCGTCTGAAGATCGGCGCAAGCTGTTGCTCGAGCGCGGCGAGGTTCTGCATGCGATGGCGGTTGGACCGGAAGCGCGGATCGGTGACCAGTTCCGGCGCCTCGATAAGCGTCGCGAGCCGCTCCCAGTTGCGCTGGTTCGCCGCCCCGACGTTGATCCAGCCGTCCGACGTCTGGAAGGCCTGATAGGGGGCGTTGAGCGGATGGGCGGAGCCCATCGGCTCCGGCGAGACGCCAGTGGCGGCGGCAATGGCCGACTGCCAGTAGGTGTGGACGATGCCGGCCTCGAAAAGGGACGTATCAACGCGCTGCCCTTCGCCGGTCTGCAGCCGCTTGGCGTAGGCCGCGGCGACGCCGAGAGCGGCCAGAATGCCGGCGGTGATGTCGGTGACCGGCGCTCCGACCTTGACGGGCGGCCGGCCCGGCCCCTCGCCGGTGATTGACATCAGCCCGGACATGCCCTGCGCGATCAGGTCAAAGCCGCCGCGATCGGCATAGGGGCCGGTGCGTCCGAAGCCGGAGATCTCGCAATAGATCAGGCCGGGATTTTCCTTGCGGAGGATCTCGTATCCGAGCCCGAGCTTAGCCATCGTCCCCTTGCGGTAGTTCTCGATCACAACATCCGCATCGAGCAGCAACCGGCGCAGCGCCTCCTTGCCCTCGGCGCTTTTCAGATCGAGGACGATGCCGCGCTTGTTGCGGTTCATCATCATGAAGGCGGCGGATTCGCCGTTGATGTCGGGCGGCAGGAAGCGGCGGCTGTCGTCGCCTTCCGGCTTCTCCACCTTGACGACATCGGCGCCCATGTCGGCGAGCATCAGGCCGCAGACCGGGCCGGCCATGATGTGCGCCAATTCGATCACCCGCATGCCGGCGAGCGGCCCTTTGGCGGCTTCGGCCATCGGGTCAGCGCCCCTTCCATTCGGCCGGCCGCTTCTCCAGGAAGGCCTCAAGCCCTTCGCGGAAATCGGCGCTCGTGTAGCACATGGCGATGAGGTCATCGCCGTCGGTGCGGCCCTGCCGGACGCGCCGAAGCGCCTCCTTGGTAGCCCGCAGGGTCAGCGGCGCATGGCCGGCAAGTGTTTGGGCCAGCTTGGTGGCGCGGCTCATCAGCGCCTGATGATCGTCCAGCACCTCGGACACAAGTCCGGCCGCCATAGCTTCCTCCGCCTCCAGCAGGCGCGCTGTGAAGATCATCTCCATCACGCCACCCGCGCCGATCAGCGCGGCGAGCCGCGCATAATTCGCCATCGAAAGGCAATTGCCGAGCGTCCTGGCGATCGGAAAGCCGAATTTCGCGCCCCGCGCCGCGATGCGGAGGTCGCAGGCGGTGGCAATCCCGGCGCCGCCGCCGGTGCATGCCCCCGCGACAGCCGCGATCGTCGGCACGGCGCAGGTCTCAATCGCATCCAGTACGGCCTCGATACGCCGCTCGTAAGCCAGCGCGTCCTCGGCCGTGTTGAAATCACGGAACTGGGTTATGTCGGTGCCAGCGGCGAAGGCGCGATCGCCGGCACCTGTGACGATGACCGCCTTTACGGCACCGTCGGGATCGATGCCGCGGCAGAAGGCGGCAAGTCCGTCATACATTTCGAAGGTCAGCGCGTTGCGCGCCTGCGGCCGGTTAAGGGTAACCGTGGCGATCGCGCCCGCGGTCTCGATCAGCAGTTCGGCGCTGCCGCCGCCGGTATCTTGCGGCGTCATCCGGTGTCCGCCGTCAGGCCGGCAGCTTCAATTCCCGCCTTGGCGCAGGCCTCGTCATTGTCCGACGTATCGCCTGAAACGCCGATCGCCGCCACGACCTGCCCGTCCCCGGCCCTGGCGAGCACCCCGCCCGGAACCGGCACCAGCGCGCCGCCGACCACATGCGAAACCGCGGCGACGAAGGTCGGCTGCTCGACCGCCCGTTTGCCGATGGCTCGGCTTCCGATGCCGAGCGCCAGCGCGCCATAGGCCTTGCCATGCGCGACCTCGAAGCGCTTCAGGCTCGTCCCGTCCTCCGCTACCGCCGCCTTGACCGCCCCCCGACCATCGAGGACCACCAATGCGAGCGGCTTGAGGTTGAGGCGGCGGGCCTCAGTGAGCGTGGCATCCAAAATTGTCTGCGCGGCGGAAAGCGGGAGATCGGTCATCGGAATTCCTGGTTCATCCGTAGAAGTAGTCGACGAGCGCCATCGGTATCGGCGGCACATAGGTCACGAGCATGAGCACGGCGAGGAGAACGGCGACGAACCAGACATTGAACTTCGTCACGTCCCAGATGCCCACCTTGGCGACCGAGCAGGCAGCGATGAGCACACTCGCCACCGGCGGGGTCTGCTGGCCGATGGCGAGATTCAACGTCACGATCAGGCCGAAATGGACCGGGTCAATTCCGACGGAGCCGACCAGCGGCATGACGATGGGCACCACCAGTATGATGGCGGCCGCGGAATGGAGGAAAAGCCCTATGACAAGGAAGAAGATGTTCAGGAGCGCGAGCACCGCATAGCGGTTCTCGGTGAAGTCGAGAATGCCCTGGGCAAGTCTCTGCGGAACCTGCGCCTCGGTCAGATAGATGCCGAGCAAGGCCGACGCGGCAACCAAAAGCATGACCACCGCAGTCTGGATCGCGCCCTCGATCGCAGCCTTGTACAGGAAACTGACATTGAGCTCGCGATAAATGACGCCGCCGACGAACAGAGCCGCGACCACCGCGATCCCCGCCCCTTCCGTCGCCGTGACGAAACCGCCGAAGATCGAGCCGAGAATGATGACGGGAATAATGAAGGCCCAGGCGGCTTCCTTGAAGGTGGCCCAGACTCGACGGAGCTGAAAGATCTCCTCGACGGGCCAGCTACGCCGGCGCGCCATCCAGTAGGAGACGATCATCAGCCCGACCCCGCCGAGGATGCCCGGAACGATTCCAGCCACAAAAAGCTGAACAATCGAGCTTCCCGACATCACGCCATAAAGGATCATCGGGATGGAGGGCGGTATGATGATGGCGAGGCTGGCCGAGGAAGAGGTGACCGCCGCGGCGAAGGCGCGCGGATAGCCCTTCTTCTCCATCGCCGGAATAAGGATCGGACCCATCGCCGCCACGTCCGCGACCGCGGAACCGGAGATTTCGGCAAAGAACATCGAGGTCGTGATGTTGACCATCGCGAGGCCGCCCCGAATAAAGCCGACCAGCGCCGAGGCAAATGCGATCAGTCGGCGTGAAATTCCGGAGGAATTCATGATCGCGCCCGCCAGGATGAACATCGGGATGGCGAGCAGCGGGAAGCTCTGCGCGCCTTCGTACATGGTCAGCGCCACGTTCGGCAGCATGTAGGCGCCCTGCGTGACCAGAATCGCCACCGTCGCCACCGCCGCAAGCGAGACGGCGATCGGAACATTGATGAAGACGAGAACGACAAGCCCCACAAGCATCAGGAAAAGGATCATGGCCGCAGCGTCTCCTGCGCCTCTAGATGTTCGGCGATTTCCGCCTCGTCGGCGGAAATCTTCTCGCGCAGACGATGCCAATATTCCGGCAGACTGAGCACCTCGCAGATGATGAACAGGATCGCGCCGATCGGTATGACGGACTGGGTTATCTGAATCGGGACCCATGGCAGGCTGATAAGCCTCATGCCCTGCAGAACCTGGAGAACCTGCCAGCCGGTCCAGGCCAGGACGATGAAGAAGGCGAAGACGACAATCTCGGCGATCGCCGCCGCGCCGATGCGCCAGCGATAGGGCATCGCCAAGAGGATCCCGTCGAAGCCGATGTGGCCACGTTTCAATGCGGCGAGCGCCGCACCGTAGTAGGTTATCCAGGCCAGCATGATTGAGCCGACTTCGTCGTACCAGACGAAGGACGCGCCGGCCTTGCGCCAGATCGCGGCGAGCACCACGACCGTCGTCATTGCGACGATAAGGAAGACAAGCCAGGCTTCGAGCGTGCGCTCAAGCACGGTTCGGAAGCGCGTGAGACCAGTCACAGGCACGACCTCGTTGTTTCAAGGATGCGTGAACGCGTTCGCCGGACCGGGCCGGCTTACTGGCTCTTGCCGAGGCTGATCGCCTTTTCGATCATCCCAGCGCCGCCTTCTACCTGCGTGCCGAATTCCTTGTAGATCGCATCGCTGGCCGCGATGAAGGCGTCCTTGTCAGCCTCGTTGACCTGGATGTCGCTCTCCTCCTGCATCTGCGCGAGGAGTTCCCCTTCCAGCCGCTCGGCGCTCTCGTAGACGAAGGCCTGCGTCTCCTTCGCCGTCTCCTCCAGGATCTGGCGGACATCCTCGGGCAGGCCGTTCCAGCGGTTCAGCCCGACCAGAAGATAGGCCGGCGTATAGACATGGCCGGTCATCGACAGATAATCCTGCACTTCCTGGAACTTGCCGCTGGCGATCTGGGTGAGCGGATTCTCCTGGCCGTCGACGACGCCCGTCTGCAGCGCCGTGAACACTTCAGAGAAGGACATCGGCGTCGGATTGGCGCCGTAGGCCTGGAACATCTTCACGCGCCATTCGCCGGAGGGGGTCCTTAGCTTGATGCCGGAAAGATCCTCGGGCGTCACGATCGGCCGCTTATTATTGGTGATGTGGCGGAAGCCGTTCTCCCAAACCGCCAGCATCTTGTAGCCCTGTTCTTCCGCTGCCGGCGCGAGCGTTGGCCACACAACCGCCGCCTCGATCTTCTTCATGTGCTCGCGGTCCTTGACGAGATATGGCATCTCGAACAGGCCGAAGTCGGGCACCACGCTCGACATGACGCTCGACGGGAGCGCCATGTCGGCCGTGCCGAGCCGCAGTTTCTGCATGAGTTCCTCGTCGGTGCCGAGCTGGCTGGAGCCGAACACGACGACCTTCGCCTTGTCGCCGAGCTTCTCGTTGGCGGCCCGGGCGAATTCGTCCGCCGACAGGGCGAACAGCGAACCGGGCTCGCCGACATGGCCGAGCTTGATCTCGGTCTGCGCGGCGGCCGGCTGGATGAATGCGGCGGCAAACAGCGTCGCTCCGAAGATGAATCCATATTTCATTGCAAATCCTCCCGTTTGTCGTTTCGACCGCCGGCTTGGCGCCGGTCTCGTTGGATTGCGCTACTCTGCGGCTGCCCTCCCAGCGTCGGCCATGCCGGCTTCCGATACAAGGAAGTCGAGAGCCGCCTGCACGCCGCCCTTCTGGTGAGGCACGCCGGCCCGCTCCAACCCCATTTCCACGCCCGCGAGCGTGCCTGCGAGCATGAGGTCGTTGAAATCGCCAAGATGGCCGATACGGAAAACCCGGTCGGCGATCTTGGAAAGCCCGCCGCCGAGCGACATGTCGAACGCGTCGGCGACAGTGCGGCGAAACCTGTCGGCGCTGTGGCCGTCCGGCATAAGAACGGCTGTCAGCGAACCGGAATAATGGCGCGGTTCGCGGCAGAACACCTCCAGCCCCCAGGCTGTCACGGCGCGGCGCGTGGCCTCGGCGTGACGCTGATGGCGGGGGG